>NZ_JBSQBM010000014.1:0-185432 GCF_059417685.1 Paenibacillus sp. LT-B23
AGATGATCGCAGAAGTTTTAAATATAAACACTGAGTCGCACTCTGTATGGAGTGCGTGGATTGAAATCACCCAGCCCGTGTGCAGCCGGGTACGGTGCCCGTAGTCGCACTCTGTATGGAGTGCGTGGATTGAAATTATGTCTTTGTCGTCAATCTCGACTGCTCCCTCTCGAGTCGCACTCTGTATGGAGTGCGTGGATTGAAATTGGTAAATAAAATACCCTCGTTGTACCACAGGATCATGTCGCACTCTGTATGGAGTGCGTGGATTGAAATCCTGTTGGTCCGAGTGCTCCCGGGTCCTTAGCTCCGTCGCACTCTGTATGGAGTGCGTGGATTGAAATCGGCACCACAGACACCGCAGCCGAAAGAGGAAACAAGTCGCACTCTGTATGGAGTGCGTGGATTGAAATCAAAATATGGTATTATCATTGCTTTAAGAATTTAGTGTCGCACTCTATATGGAGTGCGACCTTTCTATCACATACGGCGTCCATTTTAAACAAACTAGAAAACAACGTAAATCCTCTTATCTACTCAAAATATATTTTACAAATACCTTTATGATTCTTAAAAACATAAAGGTATTTACTGATCAATGTAGAATATATATCGCTGTACTCCAATTCCAGAGAGGGGCAGATGAGGATGAAAAGGCGGGTTGCAGCAAATGGAATCAAGAGAGGTTTTTTAATAACGTTAGCATTATTGCTAATGATTGCAGGGTCTTCATTGGGAATGAGTGATGCTTCCGCTGCACTATCTGAGCAGAAGGATGAGCAGGATGCGCCCGCTTTTTCCGAGGTATCCGTTCATGATCCCTCCATCGTCAAAGACGGCGATACTTATTATGTGTTTGGTTCACATATTTCGGCGGCGAAGAGCAAGGATCTTAAAAACTGGACTTCTTTTGCAAACGGTTACACAACTCCGGGAAACACGCTTTTTGGGGATTTATCGAAGAATCTCGCAGGTTCCTTTGCTTGGGCAGGGGAAAATGATTCGGACAGCAAGGGAGGATTCTCGGTCTGGGCGCCGGATGTATTTTGGAATGAGCATTATGTCAATGACGATGGGACAAAAGGGGCCTATATGATTTATTATAGTGCGTCTTCTACCTACATTCGTTCCGCGATCGGTGTTGCTGTTGCACCCCAAATCGAAGGTCCTTATCAATATGTGGATACGATTGTGTATTCCGGCTTTACGAAAGAGACTGCCTACGACAAGGACAGCAGAGTGGATAAAAAATGGACCAACACGCCGATCCAACAGTTGGTTGATCAAGGCAAACTGCAAGGTCCAAGAGCGGGATGGTTCAACGCAGATGGTTCTTACGCAAATAAAATGTTTCCGAATGCGATTGATCCAGCTATCTTTTATGATACAGAAGGGCGTTTATGGATGACATATGGATCATGGTCTGGGGGGATTTTTTTACTAGAGCTGGATAAAGCAACAGGAAAGCCTATCTATCCAGGTCGAGACGGAACGACGAAAGATGGTCGGCTGATTGATCGTTATTTTGGCACCAAAATTGCTGGCGGATATGGGGAATCAGGAGAGGGCCCTTACATTGAATACAATAAAGAGACAGGCTACTACTATTTATTTGTAACCTATGGCGGACTTGCCTCGGACGGTGGATATAACATGAGGTTATTCCGTTCCAAAAATCCGGCAGGACCTTATAAGGATGCCAAGGGGCAGAACGCCGTATTACCTGCTAACACCAAGAATGCCGCTTTTGGCAACAAACTGATAGGCAACTTTTTGTTCAACAGTAAAATTGGTGATCCAGGCGAAGGAATTGGCTATGGCTACGTATCCCCTGGCCACAACTCTGCTTATACCGATCCTGATAACGGGCAAATGTTTGTTGTCTTTCATACCCGCTTTCCTCAGCAGGGAGAGAAGCATGAATTGCGCATACACCAGATGTTCATGAACCAGGAAGGCTGGCCTGCAGTAGCTCCTTACCGTTATGGTGGTGAGACTCTTACAGAGCTGGATGAGGATCAAGTCGTTGGAGATTATCAGTATATCAATCATGGCAGTGATACGTCGGCGGCGATCAAGCAAGCGCAGTTTATTCAGCTAAAAGCAGATCATACCGTCACAGGTGATCTACAAGGGACGTGGCGTAAGGTGGGAGACGCGAGTGTTCAACTGACGCTGGAAGGCACCGTATATGACGGAGTTTTCATTAGACAATGGGATGACTATACCAAGCAATATGTAATGACATTTACGGTTGTATCCAAAACAGGGGAAATGGCCTGGGGGAGTCAGTTCGCTCCTTCCACGGATGCAACAGTGGTTGAAAGTGTATATGGCGATTTGGACCTTGGTGATACAAGTCGGTTAGTAGCCAATGTATCCCTTCCAAAGCAAGGAAGTCGGCAAACCTCGATTACTTGGAAAAGTTCAGACCCGAGCGTCATTTCTGCGACAGGTGAGGTTAAACGTCCTGAAATCGGAGAAAAGGCTGTATCAGCCACTCTGACCGCCACGATTTCCAAAGGGGAGAGCAGTAAGAACAAAACCTTTCAAATCACAGTATCTCCTTATGAGATGGCAACGCTGACCGCACAATATAAATTTGAAAATAATCTTGAGGACAGTGAAGCTGCTTTTGCGAATGGTGAGGTCATCGGTGACCGGATTGATCGTGAAGGAGGAACTGTCACCTACACGGAGGGTACAAGTGGTCAAGCGGTCCTGTTGGATGGAAAATCTGGAATTAAGCTGCCCCAAGGGATTATATCCAGTTCTGCATATTCCGTGTCCCTGTGGGTTCATCCGAGTGAGCTGACGCTGTATACCCCCACTTTTTTCGGAGCTATGGATAGTAATCACTGGATTAGCTTGCTGCCCAAAGGTCCCGAGGGAGACAACACGATGCTTTGGTCCGGTAGCTCATCTTGGTATAACGGTAGCACCGGTATGAAAATCAAAACTAATGAGTGGACACATCTCGCCTTCACTGTAGACAAAGGGGGGTTATCCGTGTACGTGAACGGCAAACCCCAGTTTGCAGGAAAAGGATTTCCAGACGTATTTACATCCAAAGCAGGAACGTTCAGCTTGGGTGTTAACTGGTGGGACCCTGCCTTTAAAGGCGCTATCGATGAACTTAGTATATTCAAAGGGGCGCTTCCTCCTTCACAGGTAGCAGAATTGGCCAAGGTGAAATGAAGCTAGGCTGAGAGATATGAGAGGTTGAGAAGAAGCATCTCCAGTGAGAGATTACTGTGTATGCTTCTTCTTTTTGTGTAGCAAACTCAGTGCATAGGTTTAAAAAGTATGAAATCACTGCTCTATATAGTGGGTTATCCAATTCACGCTATAAGTACTTGTTGCCAAGCAAAAAGAATTTTTTTAAGCGAGTTTGTTCAAGTGCGAATGTGAAGTTCACATGAATTCCCCAAGTCCTTCGCACCTCAGATTTTGTCGAAATTCTGTCGAATGTGAATGATTTGTGAATGTATCATAAAGGGAACATGCTCTTTTTGATGCCTTATGGTCAAAATTACGCTAAAATGAATTGAAACAGGTTTGTTTTGACCCTTTTTCGCTGTCGCACTCTGTATGGAGTGCGTGGATTGAAATCCGAAGTATCTTGAGCAGCGGATGGACGTTGTGAGTCGCACTCTGTATGGAGTGCGTGGATTGAAATTTAACATTTAGTAGGCCATCCGAATCCCTCCATGCAGTCGCACTCTGTATGGAGTGCGTGGATTGAAATCTTGGTGCCTTTGGAAGATCAGAACAAGGTGTTCGTCGCACTCTGTATGGAGTGCGTGGATTGAAATTCCTGTAGTTTGATCTTGGTTAAGTCCAATTGCAGTCGCACTCTGTATGGAGTGCGTGGATTGAAATTTCCACACTCCCAATCCCAATACTGCTGTGCTTAGTCGCACTCTGTATGGAGTGCGTGGATTGAAATTACCTATATGCCATGCAGGGAACTTCTTGGACACCCTGTCGCACTCTGTATGGAGTGCGTGGATTGAAATCGGTTGATCCAGGGCACAGGACTTTATCTCTTTGCGTCGCACTCTGTATGGAGTGCGTGGATTGAAATTCCAATGAAAGTATTTGTTTGTATGTCTCGTACAGTCGCACTCTGTATGGAGTGCGTGGATTGAAATAGGGAAACAGTGATGATTGGATACGATATAATTGGTCGCACTCTGTATGGAGTGCGTGGATTGAAATGCCTAAGCTCGTTTCTGATCCTGTTCCTGTTCCTGGTCGCACTCTGTATGGAGTGCGTGGATTGAAATCAGAACCAGATACAACGCCACCAGCTTCGCCAAGTCGCACTCTGTATGGAGTGCGTGGATTGAAATAGGTCTATAAAAGTACGGCCTATCCGTCTGACGGTCGCACTCTGTATGGAGTGCGTGGATTGAAATTATTTTGTTCGTGATATGTTTTGTCCTTGCCTTTTCGTCGCACTCTGTATGGAGTGCGTGGATTGAAATATCGTAAAGGCTTGGGTTTCAATCTCATCATGCCGTCGCACTCCATATGAGTGCGTGGATTGAAATCGTCAGGACCGCTGGCATCTTACTTTCCCGGACCATGGTCGCATTCTATATGAGTGCGTGGTTGAAATTTTTAATCAGCAATTCATTGTTCTCCACTTACCCACGTGCGTTCTAATAGCATTCAAAACCCGTGTGAATCTTTTCCTTGGGTCGATCAAACTCCCCTCCTATCGCTTGTGCCACCATGTCCTTTCTGGACAAATTATGCCAAACGTAGTTTTTTCGTATGAGTTGCAAAAAAATGTTGACAGTTGTTAATTTTTGGACAAAAATAGTAATTGATCTTTAAAATTATGGAATTTTTATGCGAAGGGTGGTTATGACTTGAAGCATACACCTACGATTTCGGCGGAGTTTGAGGATTATTTGAAACAAAATGACATGACATTGGGTCAATTTGCGGAATATTCGGGGGTCCATCAAAGAACGCTTAGTAATTGGATCACTCAGCATCGGCCTGTTTCCGTACAGCAGCTTGACCGAATCACTTTGGCTATGGGGTTACCAGTAGGCTACTTCTACGATTTATACATAGAAAATTACATTATAGAACGTTCCCCCAATATGCGCCGAATTGAGCCGTTGTTATATCGTTGTGCGGAGCTGGACAAGTTGGATGCGATCCGAAGAATGGTTGGAGCAATCATGGACAAGTTATTGTACTCTCCCAGACTATTTGATATTGCAGAAGCATTATTTGCACAGGGGCAACATGCTGCCGCACTGCTGCTCTATGAGAGTGTAGCAGAAGGGGAGAAGTACCAGCACTCCGAGCGCTTGGCAGTCTGTCAGTATCGTATATTCACGATCCAAATTGGTGACGACCAAAGCCGCAATCTCAAAGCAGCTACTCTGTTTGAACCTTTTGTTGAACGCCTGGATGAAAAAGACCAGCTTGATGCATTGAAGGATTTGGCTAACGTGTACAGGTCTTTGCGTAATTGGGACAGGTTGGATGAAACAGCGAGAAAAATGAGAGAGAAAGCAAAAATTCAATATACATTGAAGCATCAACAGAAGAAACCAAAAGGGGCGGAACTTGATAAGAGGCTGAGTCGACCTATATTTGTGTACATCACCTATTCTGATCTACTGTGTGCAAGTGTCTGTGAAGCCCAAGGCGATTATCAACAAGCTTTACAATATACATACGCCTACGCTAATTTGGATTGGGTCATGGAGAAGGATGAGAATACTCAACACTGGGTCAACATGTTCAAGCATTGGTCACAAGCTAATGCTATCGTGAATAAGCTTTTATCCGGTGATATAAGTGTGCTATACGATTATGTTGAATATATCAATGCATCATCAAAAACAACTGAAGAAGATAGGGTTACTCAACTGCTGAACATTATGATGACGGCTAACCGATATCAGGTTGATGTGAATGACATACTCCAGCATTTTGAAACAGAGATTGAGTCTATTATTCATCAACAACCATCAGCTAATATGTACACTCATCAAGTAGTACCAGAGCAAACAACACGCTTTAAATATGAACTTGCTAAATACTACTTGAACAGAGGCAATTACCCTTATGGCTTCAAGTACCTGCTAGACGTTTTATCTAAATCATTAGCCAATAACAAAGAATCTTTTTTCATTAGATGTATAAAATTATTTGAGCAGTTCAAACAATTTGCAGACGTTAAGTCTTATGTAAAGTATGAAAGTTTAGTTAGTGAAGGGCAAAAAGAAAGATTATTTTATTATTAATAGTCATCTAACTTTTTCAGTGCTAGATTCCAAAAGCTTCATGTAAATATTCTTAAAGAAGTCTGAATAGACAATGTAAGAAAAATGTTACTTCAAATCGCTTAGCTCGCATTCTTAGCGTGCCGGATCAAGCCCTTAACCACCACCATAGTATTTAGCTTTATGGTCAACATGGAGGCGCTTAAACAGAAGAATAACCAACAAAACTCATTAACCTTACGGCTGGCAGGTGTTCTTGGTTGGAAGTTTATCTCTGAGCAACTTGGATAGAACTGAAAATAAACATAAACCGCCAAAAAGTGCCTCTGGAATGTTCCAGAAGCACTTTTTTTGTTGAGCGTATTTTTAAAAAGTCCAAAAACTGACGTTTTCCATTAGGATATGACACAGAAGGGGGAATCATGCTGATGATGAATCAAGGTGTGACTTTACTTCGTGTCGAGCGGGCGAGAAAAAGACTGTACCAAGTCCAGAAAAAATACGGATTTTTAACGCATCCCAAAGTGATTGAACAATCCAAGAAACTGGATGATCTTTTGAATCAATACCAAACGTGCAAATCAAAATCTTAACGGACTGATAATTAGAGCAAAACTTAACCTGGAGGTAATAAAGTTGAATAAACGCAATGCTGTAACCCCTTTTGGATGGCAGATCAAACAGAAACTGGTCGAGAAACAAATTGACCAGAAAACATTTTGTGAGACATATCATATACCACCTAGCCGATTGTCCAATCTCATTCACGGAACACGTAGGGCCAAGAAACATAGAACACAAGTATCCCAATTGCTTGGAATAGAAGAGTAATCCCTCCCCTCTTTTCCCCATGAATGCAGGACATCTTCTAGAGATTTATGCTACAGTGACGAAAGACCCCATTTTTATGATCCAATATGGTTGTACATATGTTTATACAGGAGTTGAGTTGACCTATGGGAATGTTCTCCAGAATGGCCGAGCAAAAAATTGCCGAAGCGATGGCGAAAGGCGAGTTTGATAATCTGGCAGGAGCAGGCAAGCCGCTGGTTATTGAGGATTTATCACATGTGCCAGAGGAGCTGCGTATGTCGTACAAGCTGCTGAAAAATGCGGGCATTTTACCGGAGGAGCTTCAATTGCAGAAGGAGTGCGTCCAGCTACGCGATTTGCTCCATGCTTGTCGTGAGGCGGGAGAGCAACAGCGCATTAGTCGCAAGCTGACTGAAAAATCGCTTCGTCTTCGTATGCTGCTGGAGGAAAGAGGGCTGAATACTTCGTCTGTATTTTATGAATATGAGCCGACTGTGCGTAAGCGGTTGGAGGAATAGAGGCAGGGGAGCGAAGGCAGATGACCTTGCCCACATCATTAGCTTCCTGATTCACCCCATTAACGTTGCAGTGCAGATAGTTTCTTGAGGAATTGCTTTGTAAGAATAACTGGCTCCTTGGGCAGCTTGTCCAGGCGGAAGCCGTTTATCAAATCAGCCGCCTTCACAGGCTCTGGGGAATCCAGCAGTCCGGAAAAATAGGCGAGCCAGCCAATTACAGTTTCCGATGTTATCCCCTGTCGACGCATTGCCCGGAGTGCCACTCCGCCGTGCCGTTTGGCCAACCGCCTTCCGTCTGGTCCCAAGACGAGAGGAACGTGTGCGAAACGTGGCGGCTGCAAGCCCAGAGCTTTGTATAGCAATAGCTGGCGGGGAGTGGAATCCAGAAGATCATATCCTCGCAGCACGTCGGTAATGTGCATATCAGCATCATCAACAATGACGGCAAGCTGATAAGAAAACATCCCATCTGCCCGTTTGACGATAAAATCGCCTCCCTCCGCAGCGCCGAAGGCAACATGGCCTGCTACCTGATCATGAAACGTAATAACGCTGTCAGGGTCTTGCGGCACTTTGAAGCGAAGTGAAGGCGTTTTGTGCTGTGCCTTGGATACGGCTTCTTGACGGCTAAGGTTGCGGCACACCCCCGAATAAGCTGGTCCTTCACCAGACAGTCCGTGTGGAGCACGGGCAGCGGCCAAAATGTCTGCCCGGCTGCAAAAACAGGGATACAGCAAATCCTGCCCATGTAGTTTGTCCAGCGCGGATTGGTAGCGTTCCAACCGTTGACTTTGGGTGTAGGGGCCGTAGGGACCACCCACATCTGGACCTTCATCCCATTCCAGTCCGATCCAGCGCAAATCTTCCATAATTCCTTGAGCCAACTGGTCGCGAGCCCGGGTCATATCAATGTCCTCCATACGCAAAACATAGGTTCCGCCCATGGAACGAACATGAAGCCATGATAATAATGCGGTGCGGGCGTTTCCTAGGTGTATCCATCCCGATGGTGTTGGGGCAAACCGCCCTCTGATGGGTTTGGCCTGTAGTTCCATACGAAAGTTACCTCGTTTCTATATCCCTTTTTCTGCGAAACCATATTATTCATATTATAAAACGATAATGTCGCGAGTGCATCCCGGCATGTACAGAAGCGGACACGGATTCATTTGCCCTACCAGTGGCGGTCGGACGGAAAAGTAAAATATCTGTATAATAGATTCAGAATAAAGCACTGTAGGTCAGGAACAAGCCACAATTAGGCAAACTTAACGTTCGCCATTCAAGCTATAATAATTACAGGTAGTGAAAAATTCACAATAATAAAGCAAATTCGTTACTCAGATAGAAACAACACTTAGATTCTACGCATCCGCGTATCATTGGAGAGATTTCATTGACAGATAGACAACTGCCTATTATTCAAATTATACCCGAGCTTAAAAATGCGTTTCAATCCCATCCGGCTGCCGTATTGATTGCACAGCCGGGCGCGGGCAAGACGACGGTTACGCCGCTGGAACTGCTGCACGAGCCGTGGCTGGCGGGGCAAAAAATATTGATGCTGGAGCCAAGGCGCTTGGCGGCACGTGCAGCAGCGGCGCAAATGGCGAAAGCGCTGGGAGAACAAACCGGGCAGACGGTGGGCTACCGGGTTCGCATGGATACAAAAGTAGGGCCGAATACGCGGATTGAAGTGGTTACGGAGGGCGTGCTGATCCGGATGCTGCAAAATGATCAGGCGTTGGAGGGGATCGGCCTGATCATTTTTGATGAGTTTCATGAACGTAGCCTGCATGCAGATTTGGGCTTGGCGCTTGCGCTGCAAAGTCAGGCACTGTTGCGGCCTGATTTAAAAATATTGATCATGTCCGCGACACTGGAGGCTGAGCCTGTATGCCGTCTATTGGGGGACGCTCCATTGCTGGAATGTCCCGGCACGGTATTTCCGGTAGAGACGTTTCATTTGTCCAAGCCTTCATCGACCCCATTAGAGTCCTTTACGGCAGAGACGGTAGACAAGGCCCTTCATGCTCATGAAGGCGATCTGCTGGTATTTCTCCCAGGGGCCAGAGAAATTCATAGAACAGAACGTGAGCTGGCGTCAAGGAATTTGCCTGCACACGTCAAGGTTATTCCGCTGTACGGCAGTATGAAGCTGGAGCAGCAGGATGAGGCGATACGACCGTCGGCTTTGGGTAGCCGTAAGGTCGTATTGGCAACCTCTATTGCCGAGTCCAGCTTGACGATAGCCGGGATTACGGTAGTGATAGATAGCGGCTTGTCGCGGGAATCCGTATTTTCCGCGCGAACCGGCATGAGCCGTTTGACCACCGTTAAGGTGTCCAAGGCTTCCGCCGATCAGCGGCGCGGTCGGGCGGGCCGCCTTCAGCCGGGCGTGTGCTATCGGCTGTGGAGCGCGCAGGAACATGCCGCGCTCCCCGATGCCAGCCGCCCGGAAATCGCGGCGGCAGATCTGGCCACGCTCGCGCTGGAGCTGGCCGCCTGGGGCGTCCGTGAGCCAGCCGAGCTGGGCTGGCTGGATGCCCCGCCTGAGGCGGCGTACCGCCAGGCGACAGGCCTGCTGCGCCAGCTCGGCTGCCTGGATGCCGCAGCCGATGGCACGGCAGGCGGCATCACCGCGCACGGGTGCGAGGTGTCCGCCCTGGGCGCGCACCCGCGCCTCGGGCACATGCTGCTTCGCGCGGCCGCTCTCGGCCTGGCGCCGACCGCCAGCCGCCTCGCTGCGCTGCTGCAAGAGCGGGACCCGTTCCGCGCCCATGGCGGAACGGATTTGCGCCCGCGGCTGGACGCCCTGCGCGAGGCGGCTCACGCCCGCAGCACGCACAGTCTGCTGCGGGCGGCAGACGATACGGTAATTCGCCGTATCGTGCAGGAGAGTCGGCAGCTACTTGCTACGCTGCCGAAAGCAGCCGCAGGGCAGGACGAGCCTGACGGCTCCGGGGCCTGCGGGCTGCTGCTGGCCTTTGCGTATCCGGACCGGATCGCGCAGGGCCGGGGAGATGGCCGCTTTCTGCTTAGCGGCGGCCGGGGTGCGCGACTCCGACAAGTGGAGTGGATGTCGCGTTCGTCCTATCTCGTCGCCGCCGAAGTGGACGACGAGGGAGCGGACGGTGCCATTCAGCTGGCGGCACCGATTGAACTGCAAGAGCTGATCGAGCATTGCAGCGAATTGCTGCTGGAGAAAGCGAACGTATACTGGGACAGCTCAACGTCAGCAGTAAGAGCCCGTAAGGTATTACAATTGGGCTCGCTCGTTTTAAAGGAAACGTCCTATGAGCATCCTCCGACAGAGGAAATCGCTGCCGCCTTGATGCAGGGTGTCCGTGAACGCGGTCTAAAGCTGCTGTCCTGGAATCGGCAAACCCTCCAGTTGCAGGCGCGTTTGATTTTTATGCACTTCTCGGCACCCGAGGATTGGCCAGACAGCACCGAGCCAGCGTTGCTGGATTCACTGGACTCGTGGCTGCTGCCTTTTGTCCTTGGAGCCAAAAATGTATCCGATCTGCAACGGCTGGACGGTGCTGCATTGCTGCTGGGCAGACTGAATTGGGAACAACGACAGCAGCTTGAGCAGGAAGCGCCGACGCATATCCGTGTGCCCAGCGGTTCCCGTATTCCTGTCGATTATACGAATCCCGAGGCGCCTGCGCTGGCGGTGCGGTTACAAGAGTTGTTTGGTATGCGTGATACGCCGCGTATTGGACGCGGACGCGTGCCAATCGTGCTGCATCTGCTGTCACCTGCGCAGCGACCTGTGCAAGTGACCTCCGACTTGTCCAGCTTCTGGAGCGAGGCTTATTTTGAGGTCAAAAAGGATCTAAAGGGCAGATATCCCAAGCATTATTGGCCGGATGATCCACTGGAAGCTGTGGCGACCAACAGAACGAAGCCCAAGCGTTGAACAGCAGCTTTTTTATGTGAATTTTTGGTTTGAAATGAAGCTCTGTTTTCGTTCATCGGCTTTTTGAATTTTCGTAAAATCGTTTAAACGTCAGAACAGCGGGGTAATGAAGGACGAACCACTCAACACCAAAATATTGGGAGGTAACTACCATGGCTAATAACTTAAACGATTATAACGAAAAGAAAATTGTCGGTGTTTTTGATACAGAGCAAGAAGCATCTCGTGCGATTGGACAATTGCAAAGCAGAGGTATTCCAAGCAGTGAAATTTCTGTCATCACACGTGACCGTGACGAGCTGAGGACGATTAGTGAAGAGACAGGCACCAAAGCACCGGAGGGTGTGGCGACAGGCGCGGCTACAGGCGGTGTTGTAGGCGGGGTCGCTGGTTTGCTGGCAGGCATAGGGGCCTTGGCTATTCCGGGCATCGGACCTATTCTTGCTGCTGGACCTATCGCGGCTACCCTTACCGGAGCGGCTGTCGGAGCGGGAGCAGGTGGCTTGGTCGGTGGACTGGTCGGGCTGGGCATTCCGGAAGATGATGCGCGTCAATACGAGACCTACGTCGATCAGGGCAAGATTTTAGTGCTGGTGGATTCTGCTGATCATCACAGGGATGTGTATGATATTTTCCGCACCAACCGTTCTCTGAATGCGGATCGTTACAGAACGTATGATGATACGGTAGCGGATACCCGGACAGATGCGTACACAGATACCAGAAGAAACCTGTAACTTTATAGCTTACGCTTACAGCAGCAGTCTCCCCGAAAGGGAAGGCTGCTGCTTTTCCATATGTATGCTCGTTGATAAACCGGAGATAAGTGAAGCTTGCTTGCATTGGCACGTTTATCCTTCTATGTATTTTTACAGAATTGTCGTTATAATAGACATATATATTGCTAGATGTAACAGGAGAGTGACATGAGTCAAAAAGAGAGAATTTCCGAAGTCGCTTTGCTAAGAGGGCTGGCTTTTGCCGCCGTTGTTCTTCAGCATTCCGTTGCACATTTTGCGGTTGCGCAGGGGGCGCGCATCCAGGACGGAGTTTTGATGACACTTTTACTGCTGTGTTCCAAATTTGCAGTTCCCGTGTTTGTGTTTATCACCGGGATGGTGTTATTTTACAATTATGATGGAGCTTTAAAGTACGGAACGTTTTTACGTAAAAGGTTCATGGACATCATCGTGCCTTATATCATATGGTCTCTTTTATACGAATTGGGAAATCAGCTTGTCCAAAGCGGAGGGCAGCTTCACCCGCTAGATTTTTTCCAGAAACTATTGAACGGGAAAAGCAGCTATCATCTGTGGTATATCGTTATGATTATCCAGTGTTATGTGCTATTTCCAGTGTTTCGTTATGCTGTCCGCCGTTTGTCAGCGTTATTGCCGTCAGCATGGCGACCCGCTGCATTGGCTGGAGTCGGCGTGCTGTACATCATGCTCATGTTCGCGGTTGGACCGATATACCGAGTCATGGATATGCTCCAGCTCCCGGCGATCACTTCGTGGTTCACAATTTACGCTGATCGGAATGTGATTTATTTTTTCTTTTATTTTGTGTTAGGGGCGGCAGCCGGGATGAACGTCAAGCGCTGGAATGCTTGGGTAACCAAGGCGCAGATCGTATATTGGCCGCTGTTTATTGTGATTACAGGCTACTTGCTGTATGAGATGATCGGTCTGTTTCAGACGCAGAGAGGCACGGTTTTTTCCTTTAACTATTTGTCTCTGCTGCGTCCGGTCATGGCTGTATATTGTGTCACGTCTATTTTTGTGGCTTATCGTGTAGCGACGTGGATTGCTCATAAGGGCGGACGTGCGGCGGGGGTGCTGACTGCCATCGGAACCTTGTCCTATGGAGCGTATCTGATGCACGCCTTTATGCTGCGTGTGACGTACTATTTTGACGAGACGTTGTTTGCAGACTGGAGCCACGTTCTTCGTACGCTGGCTTCGTTCGTTCTCTGTATGGCCTTTTCCATTGCCGGCACATGGCTACTGGCACGTTTGCCTCTGGGAAAATGGATAGTCGGGCTTCGAGTTCGTCCCCGCCCGGCCGGAGGCCCGCCAGCCTTGCATAAGCAAGCCTGATTTGGTAATACCAATCACATATTTTCACAAAAGGTATCCCGAAGCCCATGTAACAAGGCCGAGGGATACTTTTATTTTCTCCATTTGTTTAATGGTATGCATACTGTTAGACTTGGACGTGCCTTTTCATTTAAGGTGAATCTATAACATTATAGGGGTGTTGCTACATGAGTGGTCCAGATCCAGGAAGCGTTTTCCCGATGAAAAATATTAGAAGTCTTTGTTTTTTGAAAAATGTAGTGGTTAATCCACATATCGAAATTGGGGATTATACCTATTATGACGACCAACATAATCCTCTGGATTTTGAAAAAAACGTCCTTTACCATTTTGATTTTATAGGAGACAAATTAAAGATCGGTAAGTTTTGCGCAATTGCAACCCAGGCCAAATTTATTATGAATGGCGCAAATCACAATACAAATGCGTTTACTACTTTTCCTTTTGGGGCGTTTGGTGGAGAGTGGGCAGTTGGTTTACCCAATTTAAGTGGAGGTTTCAAAGGGGATACCGTGGTTGGGAACGATGTTTGGATAGGCTACAATGCTACCATTATGCCTGGAGTACATATAGGAGATGGAGCGATCATTGCGTCCAATGCCGTGGTGACTAAAGATGTCTTGCCTTATTCTATTGTAGGGGGAAATCCGGCCCAATTAATTCGTTATCGGTTTGACGAGGAAACTATTGAACTACTCAAAACACTAGAATGGTGGAACTGGGATATCCAAAAAATAACAGAATGTATTCCTGTTTTGACAAGTAATGATGCGGCGGCCTTAAAGAAATTAAGTAAGTCTTCGTAATCTGTAACTCTATTTTTTTAGTCTTTATTATATTATTTCAGTATATGAAAAATTCATAATAGTAAAAAAATACAGACCACCACTTCGCCGTCTATCTCGCAACACTTCATTTTATATCTCCCGCTAACTTCAAACAGGTCACAAGGGAGAGATTGAAAATTCCCCCTATCATTAGTGTATGGGCGCTGAGTGGTTTATAATGGAAGGTAAGATATAAGACTATGGTGTGGAGAGGAGGCCGTGAAATGGCGTTTATGATATCCCAGCGGGCTTTTATCAAAATTTATCTGATCACAATGGTGGAGAAGCATCGCGGTTATGGATATCAGATGCTTGAATCGATGAAGGATGAGTTTAGTGGTTTTGGATATGTTCCGCCTCAGAGTGAGGTCTATCGGGCGCTGCACGAGCTGGTGCAGGAGGGCGTTTTTTACCGTACCAAACGGTTAAAAGGAACAGATCCCCGCGTGGATTTTCAGGAAATTGTACTCTATCATTTTACAGATGATGGGGAGGAGAAAGCGCGACTGTACAAGAAGCAGGTCAAAACCGATTTGGACCGTTGCTTAGGAATGCTGCACAAAGCGGAGCAAGATAACTATTCCTGACCACGAAAGGATGAGAATGATGGGTAGAAAGCTGAAATGGGGAATTTTAGGCACTGCCGAGATTGCCAAAATTGCTGTAATTCCGGCGATTCAGCAATCCGAGCGCGGAGAAGTGCTTGGAATTGCTAGTCGCAATGCGGATAAAGCCGCTAAGGCCGCCCAGGAGTTCGATATTCCGAAAAGCTATGGAAGCTACGAGGAATTGCTGGCTGATCCCGAAATCGGGGCGGTGTACATCCCGTTGCCGAACCATCTGCATGAAGAGTGGACGATCCGGGCCGCGGAAGCGGGGAAGCACGTTTTGTGCGAAAAACCATCCTCTCTTAGCTCAGCCGGGACAAGCCGCATGATTGAAGCATGCAAAAGCGCAGGGGTCATCTTCGCAGAAGCCTTCATGTATCGCTATCATCCAAAACATCGGCGTATTAAGGAAATTATCAATAGCGGAGAAATCGGTGACATTCGCGGCATGCATTGCACATTCACGTTCAACAATGCCGATCAGGCAGATAATGTGCGCTTCAATAAAAGCATGGGCGGCGGCTCCTTATACGATGTGGGCGTATACCCGATTTCGGCAGCCCGCATGTATTTGGATCGGGAGCCTGAGGCCGTGACGGTACATGCCTTGTATTCCCCAGAGCATGACAACGTTGATATGATGGCATCCGGCTTGCTGGAGTTTCCGGGCGGGGTGAACCTTACCTTCGATTGCGGCATGTGGGCAGCGAACCGTTCCAATATGGAGGTACTGGGGAGTAAAGGCACGATTGCGATGCCCAAAATGTTTGGCTGGGAAAGATCGTCTGTCGTACCGCAAATTTTCGTTCATGTCGGTTCGGTTACACGGGAAGAACGACTTAAAGGCTTCAATTCCTATGAGCTGCAAGCGGATGCTTTTGCCAAAGCGGTGCTTGATGGTGCTCCGTTGCCGTATGAACCCGAAGATGCGGTAAGCAATATGAAGGTGATCGACGCTTGTATCGAGTCAGCACGCAGCCGGAAACGGGTAGAAATCGGATAAACCGGATAAGCGTGTTCTCGGAAAGCATAAAAATAGCAGCCTGTCATAGGGACAAGCTGCTTTTTTAGATGAAATGAATACATAGACATACAGAGAAGCGTGAAGTCTTCAACGATTACATATTTTCATCGTAATCAGCAACATCGCGTTTGGTGGCTGTGGCAGGCGAGTTGGACGTACCGTATTCTTCCACCGCGTCCCACGCGCCCGCATCGTCAAACCGTCCTGCATTCCGCTGGCGAACCTCACCAGCACTCTTGGGCGGGGAAGTCATGACCTGCTCCAGCAACATATGCTTCAGCTCAGCAAGCTGTGAATCGCTCAAATGGCTCATGATCATATCTCCCCTTCGTGGTCTGAATGAATCTGTACATACTGTGCGTATGCTCTTTTATACCCGTTCATCGGGGGAGGCAATCAGCAGAGACTTTTATTCCCAGCCTAGAATGTGATATAAAAAGAATAGTGTGTTAAGGAGGGAATAACCGATGGATGAACATATGAAGCGTCGTCTGGATAAGCAAAAGCAGTTGTTTAAGCAACTGGGGATTCAACTGGACGCGCTCTCCATTCATGAAAAACAGTTTAAAAATAAAATGCGCGGCTATGATCCGGACGAGGTGGATGCCTTTCTGGATGAAGTGATAAAGGATTATGAACGCTTCTATGCGAACATAGCCGACCTGATGGACAAGTGGCAGGAGCAGCAGGCAACCATACGTGATTTGAAAAACGCACCCAAGCCTGCCGCCGATTTTAACGCACTTGACCGACGCCAACTGGAGGACATCGTCAAGCAACTGGAATATAGCGTCCGCCAGCTAAAGGTGCGAGTACGCCCTGAAAATGACTATTTTCCGGAGTAAGGCGCAGTAAGCGCTGTGTCAGTGCCTCTCATTGTGGTATGATGGGACTATGCATGTGTACACAAACATTTAATGAGGCACACATATAAAGGTGGTTAACATGAGTACCCATTTTTCCGTTAGTATCCATTGTCTGCTTTTTCTGGCTGAAGGAGCGCCGGAGCGGATGACTTCGACACTTGTCGCTTCCAGTATCAATACGAATCCGGTGGTTGTGAGAAGAATCATGAGCAGACTCAAGCAAGCTGGTCTGGTTGATTCCTCACCAGGAGCACGCGGCTTTCGTCTGAGCATGTCCAGTTCCAATATTAATCTTAAAATGATATATGAAGCGACCAAAGACGACGGCCCGCTGTTTGCTATCCATAGTGACAGCAATCATAATTGCGAGGTAGGCAAGAACATCGACGCTTTGCTGGACGGATTATATACCTTGGCGGAGCAGAAAATACAGGCGTTTTTCGAGACAGTAACGCTGCGGGATCTGGAGCAGGCACTTCAGCAGCGGGTTGGGCAGCAGAGTTCATCCGTGTAAAGACGCCGGTAAGGAGAATTGCAATGAAAATCATCGTACTTTCAGATACTCATATGCCGCACCGAGGCAAAGCGCTTCCTGGTCGGCTTGTACAGGAGCTCAAAGGCAGCGATCTCATTCTCCATGCCGGAGACTGGACGGATTGGTTCGTATATGAAAGGCTATCCGAATTTGCACCTGTGCAAGGGATTGCCGGAAACAATGATGGAGTAGACATCGTAGAGCGTCTGGGCTATCAAAGAATCGTTGAAGTCGAGGGCAAACGGATCGGTATGGTTCACGGTCACGGCTGGCGCGGCTCGACAGAGAATATCGCACTGAATACGTTTAAGGGAGAAACACTGGATTGCCTGATTTACGGACATTCGCATATTCCGGTTGTCAAAAAGTTGGACGGCCTGCTTGTCCTCAATCCCGGATCTCCGACAGACAAGCGCGGCGAGGACGAATATTCATTTATCGTGCTGACGATTGAAGCCGGGCAGATGGAAGCACAGCTTGTTCTTTATCCAGATAAGCATGAATAAACCAACAACCGTTGATAAAAGGGGAAGCTATGGCTATTTTTGAATTGGAACCGATGAAGCATCATGTGTTGATCTGTAATGGAGGCACGTGTATGCGGCATGAAGGTGAAGAAGTTACACAAGCAATTCGCGATGAAATCCGTGAACAAAACGCAGAAGCTTATATTCATACGACCAGAACCCGTTGTAATGGCCGTTGTCACGATGCTGCGGTTGTTATCGTATACCCTCAAGGGGACTGGTATGGTCTGATGACGCCTGCTGCGGGTACAGAACTGGTGCAGAAGCTTGTTGCAGGAGAGAAGCTGAAACCACATCTTTTTCATGAGTGTACAGGGGAATCCAGTTCACAATAATTCAACAACAAACTATAAACAAGAACGTGGGTAGAGAAAATCTTTGCGGAGATTTTCTTTTTTTGCGTTTAATCCCTGACCTGAAAGGTAAAAGTATACTGTGGACACCAATCCGATAGGGAGGGAAGCGAAATGACCTCATTTGACGATGACCTGCACCATCAGGATGAGAAGAAGGGACAAGCGGGGAAAGGACAAACGGCGCATGACGATCAGGAACAACCCGTAAATCGGGATCACGCTGAGCAGTATCCAACGGAGCAGGAGAGCTTGTTCGACCGATTTGAAAGTGAACAGACGGTAGACGCCATTCCCGTAGAGGATTTGAAGATGGAACGTCAGGAGGAAAAAGATAAGGATGTCACTAAGCATACTTCTTCCAGTGAGAAAAAATACAATGCCGGCCCATCATGAATCAAGGAACTGGTAATATTTAAAAAGAAATCTCTTGACTTTAAGACAAATATAATATATATTTAGTTACGAAAAGTAATTAATTTTTCTCAGGAGGTAACAAAAATGGCTAAAGATTTCTTCACAGCTCTCAAAGAAAGACGCTCCTATTACGGTATTAGCAAAGAACAAGTCATTTCCGACCAACGGATTCAAGAGATTGTAGAGGAAGCTGTTAAATATACACCTACCTCTTTCAACTCCCAAACTTCACGTGCAGTTGTATTGCTCGGAGAGCATCACGACAAACTGTGGAATATTACAGAAGATATTTTGCGCGAAGTTGTAGGCAATGAAGAGCAATTTAAATCTACTGCTGAGAAAATGAACGGCTTCCGTAGCGGCTACGGTACTGTATTGTTTTTTGAAGACAACAATGTAGTGGCTGGATTGCAACAACAATTTGAAGCTTATGCGGACAACTTCCCAATCTGGTCTAACCAATCCAACGGCATGCTGCAATTGGTTGTATGGACAGCTTTGGAGCAAGAAGGACTGGGCGCATCCCTTCAGCATTACAATCCTTTGATCGACGAAAAAGTGAAAAATGAATGGAACATTCCTGAGCATTGGAAACTGATTGCTGAATTGCCATTCGGTAAACCGACATTCCAACCAGGTGAAAAAGAATTCCAACCTGTTGAAGAACGCGTAAAAACGTTTAAATAAGCCAGACAATGCAACGACGATTCAGGTTTGCCCTGAACAGAGCACTGTGGATATCCACAGTGCTCTTTGTCATTCCATTTTTAAGGAGTGAGCTTCTGGATATGCTTTTTTCTTTTTTTTGTGAACGGGATGGTTCAGGGGTTAATTCAGGCGTAAGCGGGTGATGCTACGTTTAAATTTGCATGAGAGGGTTACATAGGTGTTATTACTGCTTTACGCGCTTGTTTGGGATGGGTAAGTATGGATGAGGGAGGATAAAACATATGACATTCGATTGCATTATTGTTGGCGGAGGAATCGCCGGGCTGCAAGCAGCTATTCAATTGGGAAGATACAGCAGCCACCGGGTTCTGGTGATAGATTCGGGCTATGGTCGATCCACGTTGTGCCATCAGTATCATAATATTTTGGGCTTTCCTGACGGGATTTCAGGTGAAGAGCTGCGACGGCTTGGACGTAGTGAGGCCACGAAGCTAGGCACTGAATTTGTTCAAGGTAAGGCGGTAAAAGCCACCAAAAAAGATGAGCTTTTTGACATTCAAGTGGAAGAGGGGAAGGTGTATTCCTCAAAGACGCTGCTGCTGGCAACGGGACTGACCGATCGCTTGCCAAAGCTGGACGGGCTTCTGGCCTGCTTGGGCAATAGCGTGTATGTCTGCCCGGACTGTGACGGATACGAGGTTCAGGATCGCAGTACGGTCGTGATGGGGGCGGGAAAAGCCGGAGCTTCTATGGCTCTGATATTATCCGCGCGTACTGACCACCTGGTTTATGTGAACCATGAGCGTTCAGAGGTGCCGGACGAGCTGATGGTGAAGCTGTGCGAGAAAGGAATTGGATACAGGGAAGAATCCATTTCCAGAATCATGACCGCGGAACCGGGACATTTTGAAGGAGTCCGACTGGCTAATGGAGAGGTTGTTGTGGCGGAGCGGGGCTTTGTGGCCTTTGGAGGCAACCATGTCCATTCAGAGCTGGCGAAGCAGTTGGGCATGCATTTGCTGGATAACAAGCATATTGAAACTCACCCCCGCAGCAAAATGACAAATGTAGAAAATGTATGGGTAGCCGGAGATTTGGGGGCCCATGCCGAGCAAGCGACTGTCGCGATGGGAGAAGGAGCGATGTCAGCGATTTGGATACACAAAGTATTATCCGGTATGAAAACAAAAGTACCGCAGCTCTAGGAGCTGCGGTTTAAAATGGTGGACGTGTGCCCGTGTGAAGATGAAGGCCGAAGCGTTCCAATTGCTCGCTCATGCCGTACTTGCGCAAAATTTCCGTTTGTTTGTTGCCGATCAGGTCAAAATGAGGATAGGGCTGACGCTGGTGAATATATTGGGGGTTCAATCCATTATTGCTGCACCATAAATGCAGCTTGTCCAAATTGGAACACCCCACCTTGGTTACGGTTGTAATACCTGGAAAGCGGTCATCCAGCCAGTAATGCGTCAGAAAAGCAATTTCACCGCGACTGACCTCTCTTTTCCAGGCTGAAAGCTCCTGCCGGGTAATGCCAAATGCCATCGGTCTCATCCTTTCTTGGTTCGCTCCGAAATCATGCTCTGCCGGTAGGTGTACCATTATTTTCACATTATAGCCTGTATTACGATTCCTAAAGGGTAACACAATAACAGGAGACCGTGTATGACGATCTCCTGTTAGCGGTTAGAGCCATCTTTCGGCCCAGCTCTCTACGCCATTCAATGCATCACCGAGCTCCTTACCCTTGCGTGTCAGCGAATACTCGGTACGCACGGGCCGCTCTGTAATGACATTGCGAAGGATCAGGCCGCTATGCTCCAGCTCCTTAATGCGTTCGTTCAGCATACGTTTGCTAAGATCAGGTATGGAAACATGAATTTCACTGAATCGTTTGGGATGTTCCATCAAAGTATGAATGATGAGAGCGGTCCATTTTTTGCTGATGATCTGAAAGGACTGTTCCACCTTGCCACACAAAAGCTTAGGCTGCCTGTCGTCGCTCATCGGAATCCCCTCAATTTCATTGGTTGTTTTAAACAGTATACTAAAAGTAACTCTGTATACCAATAGTAACTATCTTGGTTTGTGCCAACAGTGACATTTTTAACAGTTTTTTCTCATTCCTTGCGTCAATCATATCACAGAAAACGTTATCATTACAGGAAATATCGAATGTTCACGATTTTGCTAAAATTTGATTGACTTGCCCCTTATTTTGGGTGTATTATGGGTTACGTTAATTCCTCAGGTAACTTTTAATAACCTCATCTTTTATAATGGGAAGAAGGAATAATTCATGGATTCAATGACATTTGTCTTATTTGGAGCGACAGGGGATTTGGCTAAACGCAAAATCTACCCTGCCTTGTATAATTTGTTTGTAGAAGGTAAAATTCCGGCTTCCTTTTCTGTAATTGGTATGGGGCGTCGTGAAGTAGCTGACGAACAGTTTCAAAGTAACGTAGAGCAATCCATTAAGGATTTTTCCAGACATGTGAATGATGACCGTGCACAGATGGATCAGTTCTTGAGCGCTTTCCGCTACAGTGCATTGAACGTCAATCACCCGGAAGATTATAAAAAGCTGTTACAGCTTGCTGAGCAACGTGAAAATGACTTGGGAATTCCGGGGAACCGCATGTTTTACTTATCGGTGGCACCGGAATTTTTTGATGTGATTGCCCTCAACATCCGGGAAAGCGGTTTGGCTGAAACGAAGGGCTGGAAACGGCTTATTATCGAAAAACCATTCGGACATGATCTGGAATCGGCACGCGAGTTGAATGATCGCTTGAGCAGAACATTTGCCGAGGATGAAATTTATCGTATTGACCATTACCTCGGTAAGCCAATGGTGCAAAACCTGGAAGCCTTGAAATTTGCTAATCCATTGCTTCAGGGTGTGTGGAACAATCAATACATTGCCAATGTGCAAATTACCGCTTCTGAAACTGTAGGCGTCGAGGAACGCGCTGGCTATTACGATCACTCCGGAGCTATTCGGGACATGGTGCAGAATCACATGCTGCAAGTGCTGATGATGGCGGCTATGAATAAGCCGGGACATGTAACGGCAGATCAGGTGCGTGACGAAAAAAGCAAGGTTATGGAGGCGTTGCGTGCGCTCGATCCTTCCGATATTGCTTCCAGTGTGGTGAGAGGCCAATACACGAACGGTGAGATTAACGGAAAAGCAGTTCCTTCCTATAAAGAAGAGCCGGACATTGGACCGGACTCACAAAATGATACTTTCATTTCAGCTCGTCTGTGGATTGATAATGAGCAATGGTCAGGTGTGCCGTTCTATATTCGCACAGGCAAACGCATGAAGGAAAAATCTACACGTATCGTCGTGGAATTTAAAAAGGATAGCACAGACCCGTATGCGGCTCAAGGACAGCCTTCCGAGCCGAACTTGCTTACGATTCATGTGAATCCGGATGAAAAAGTAACACTGCGTCTGAACAGTAAGGACCCGCTGAATAACGGTCAACTGGAGACGGTACTGATGAATTACACATCAGAGGCCAAGGATGTACCGGAAGCTTATGAGCGTCTTATCTTTGATGCGCTGCGCGGTGACTCCACCTATTTCGCTCACTGGAATGAAGTTGAGCTTTCATGGATGTGGGTACAGCCTGTGCTGGAAGCTTTTGCTCGCGGCGAAGTTCCGCTTCATACGTATGCGGCAGGTTCCTACGGTCCAGAGGCTTCTGACAAATTGTTGGAGGAACAGGGCTTTACATGGTGGCTAGACCAAAATTCCGAAAGTTCTGAAAAAGTGGTTGTTCGTTCGTAAAAATGTACACATCACTACATTGACAATATATTTTTGCTACGGCAGGAGGCCTTTACAATGCAAGTTGGATTAATCGGTTTGGGAAAAATGGGCTTGAATCTCGGAAAAAACTTGATCGATCACAAGCATGAAGTTGTTGCTTACGACGTCAATGCAGCGGCGATTCAAGAAATGAAGGATTACGGTGCTACAGGTGCTTCCACACTGAAAGAACTTGTGCAGGCGACCCAATCCCCCAGAGTGCTGTGGATTATGGTTCCCCATCAAATTGTTGATTCCGTGCTGGATCAGCTTCAACCGATTTTGTCCAAAGGGGACATTATTATTGAAGGTGGTAACTCTCATTACAAAGAGTCGATTGCTCGTCATGCCCGTCTAAAGGAATACGGTATCAGCTTCATGGATGCCGGAACCTCCGGAGGTATGGAAGGTGCACGTAGTGGCGCTTGTTACATGATCGGCGGCGACCCGGAAGCATGGGCGTTTGTTGAGCCTATTTTCCGCGATACAGCGGTGGAAAATGGTTATCTGTATGCAGGTAAATCCGGTAGCGGACATTTTCTCAAAATGGTTCACAACGGTGTGGAATATGGCATGATGGCCTCCATTGGTGAAGGCTTTGAAGTGCTGGAGAAAAGCAGCTTTGACTTCGATTATGAGCAAGTGGCACGCGTTTGGAACAACGGTTCGGTTATTCGCTCCTGGTTGATGGGCTTGACTGAACGTGCATTTTCCAAGGATGCAAATCTGGATGAAATTCGTGGGGTTATGCACTCTTCCGGCGAAGGTAAATGGACGGTTGAGGAGGCATTGGACATTCAGGCGGCTACTCCGGTTATTGCGTTGTCCC
This sequence comes from Paenibacillus sp. LT-B23, assembly GCF_059417685.1. Classification (NCBI taxonomy): domain Bacteria; kingdom Bacillati; phylum Bacillota; class Bacilli; order Caryophanales; family Paenibacillaceae; genus Paenibacillus; species Paenibacillus sp. LT-B23. The sequence continues at coordinate 24,091 of NZ_JBSQBM010000014.1, forward strand.
TGCTGATGCGTTACCGTTCTCTGGATGCAGATACGTTCAACGGGAAAGTCGTTGCTGCGCTGCGCAATGAATTTGGCGGTCATGCAGTAGAGAAGAAATAGTAACGATATAACTTAGCATCGATCCCCGCAGCTTCAAAACTGCGGGGATATTGCTATATGTTCTTGCCATGCGCTTTTTGCTTTATGCATAATTTTCCTTGTATAACCGCACAATAGATGAAAAAGAAGGCGGAAGGATGAATAGCATATGTGCAAAAGGTTTTCGTTATCGGCTGATTTGGACGAGGTAAGGGATCATTTTGGCATACAACGGGTGATGTATTATTATAAAACGCGTTACAATATGAGCCCTACCCAGCATGTTCCCATCGTCCTGCATCAGGATGGAGAACGGGTGCTAGATGAATTTCGCTGGGGATTTATCCCCTACTGGGGCAAGGATTGTGTCAACGCCGATTTGAATACGGTACGAGTGAATCCTAGTTACCGCAAAATGGCCGAAACCCGGCGCTGTGTCATTCCTTGCAACGGCTTTTATTATTGGCGAAAGCTCGGTAAACGTATGTGTGCGGTGCGGGTGGTGTTGCCGGGACAGAAAATGTTTGCGGTCGCGGGATTGTATGAGGTATGGCAGGATAGCCGGAAGGAGCCGCTACGTACCTGTACGATGATGACGGTGCAGGCCAATGCGGATATTCGTGAATTTGACAGCCGTATGCCCGCCATTTTGGAATCCTCGAATATGGATTCATGGCTGGACCCGTCCATTAAGAACATCGATGAGTTGCTACCGTTGCTGCGCACGTATGAACAGGGCGATATGAGCATCTATCCGGTGACCCCGCTGGTCGCCAATGATGAACATGATAACCGCGAATGCATTCAGGAAATGGACTTGCAATGGTCCTGGATCAAGCCTTAAATCAATATGGAGATTTTTCATTCACTACAGATCATAAGCTTCCCGCCGCCTGCATAGGTATGTATTGGGGAACAAGCGTCATGATCCGGGGAGAGGGGAAACGGCCGAAGGAGTATCTCATATGGGATGGAGGCGATTGGAATGAGCAACGATACACTCATCCAACTGCTAGTGCTCATGGTGACGATCATCGGTCTGGTCCAAAACCGGTAAGTGGCAGGTTCCAGAAGGCGGGAGAATTGCCCTAGGCAATCTTCCGCTTTTTTTCGTTTTCCTTTCAAGAGCGGCAACAAGAGATTTTTTACGTTAAAATGCTCGCAGATGAAGGGAGCTTGCGGTACAATAGATGCTAAGCTACAGGTGACAAGACACCTGAATATATGGCTATATACGATGCATTTTTAAGGGAGAGCGAATCATGAGTGAATTGACTTCATTACCACCATCCAAAAAGCGAAAGCTGCTGTTTAGCGCGGGACTTAGTTGGCTGTTTGATGCCATGGACGTGGGGCTGCTTTCGTTCATAGCCGCAGCGCTGGCTAAGGAGTGGCATTTGGGTTCAGAGCAGATTGGTCTGCTGACTGCGATGAATTCAATAGGGATGGTGTTTGGGGCCGCTTTAGCGGGGATTTTGGCTGATCGCTATGGCAGGCGTGCGATATTAGTGTGGACGCTGTTGATCTTTTCCGTTGCAAGTGGTTTGTCAGCTTTGGCGACTGGGCTCGGTGTACTGTTAGTGCTGCGCTTTATTGCAGGCGTAGGCTTGGGAGGGGAATTGCCTGTAGCTTCGACGCTGGTGTCGGAATCGGTGCCAGTTCAGGAACGGGGAAAAGCGGTCGTTTTGTTGGAAAGCTTCTGGGCCGCGGGATGGATTCTTTCTGCGCTTATTGCTTATTTTGTTATTCCAAAGTACGGCTGGCAGATGGCCTTTATTCTAGGCGCAGTACCAGCCCTGTACGCCCTTTATTTACGCAAAGCGGTAGAGGATTCACCACGATACAAGCAGCAGAGTGTCAAGCTTCCACTGCGTGAAAGACTGGCTTCCATTTGGTCAGGGCCGAACCGCAAGTCCACGCTAATGCTGTGGATTTTATGGTTTACGGTTGTATTTTCCTATTACGGAATGTTCCTGTGGCTGCCAAGCATTATGTTTATGAAGGGTTTTGAACTGGTTAAAAGCTTTGAGTATGTCCTGATCATGACGCTGGCGCAATTGCCAGGTTATTTTACTGCCGCATATCTGATTGAGAAGTTGGGCCGCAAATTCGTGCTGATCGTCTATTTACTGCTGACGGCCGTGTCTGCCATTTGGTTCGGGACCTCAGAAACGGCAGGAATGCTGCTGGCTGCTGGTATCTGCTTGTCCTTTTTCAATCTCGGTGCGTGGGGAGCGATGTATGCCTATACCCCAGAATTGTACCCGACAGCCGTCCGTTCTACCGGAGTGGGTATGGCGGCTGCGTTTGGCCGTATCGGTGGCGTGATCGGACCTTTCCTGGTCGGCATGCTGGTCGGACAGGGCATGACGCTGCAATCTATCTTTGTGATTTTCTTCGTAGCGATCCTGATTGGAGCGGCGGCGGTATGGTTGCTCGGGACCGAAACGAAAAATCGGGAGATCGACTAACCTTTACTTTCACCTGTGTAAAGATTCATAATACAAGAGAGAGGAGTGACCTGAAATGGAGCATACCTTTCTGCTCAAGGCAGACTGGAACGGGGGGCGCAACAGCGACGGTCATATTGAGGCTGGACAGCTGCGGACAGCGATTTCGATCCCGGCAGAGATGGGTGGTCCCGGTGTGGGCACCAATCCGGATGAAATGCTGCTAGGCGCTGCCGCGACCTGCTATTTGATTACATTGGCGGCGATGATGGAACGTGCGGGTCTTCCGGTGGCTTCACTGGCGCTGGAATCCGAAGGCATTGTCGAGGTAACGAACAATATTTTTACATATCGTCGAATTATCCATCGTCCGCAAGTTCAATTGGCCGCCGATGCGACAGAATTGCAGATCGAACAGGCATTGCGGCTGGCAGAGCAGGCAGAGAGCTCTTGCATGATCTCGCGTGCCGTAGCGGGAAATGTGGCTTTGTCTACAGAGCCCGTCGTGCAACGCGCCTCTTAGCGCTATTTGAACCAGGAGCAATCATTCCAATTGCCCATTATTTTTCTAATTCGAGGAGGACACAACCATGACAGCACAACAAAAATTGCTCGTATTCGCAGGCTCTTACGCCGAATTGGAAGGCAGCGGAGTTTATGCGTACACTTTTAATGAAGAGACAGGGGTTCTTACATTACAGGATGAGTTCTCCGGGTTGAAAAATCCAACCTTCCTGAATGTGGACGTAAAGAACCGAAAGCTGTATTCCATTGGAGAAACGACTTCTGCTACTGGAGCGAAGGTGGGCGAAGCTGCTGCTTTTGAAATTGATCCGGTCAAAGGGACATTTACATTGCTTAACCGGGCGGAAAACGTTGGCGCAACAACCTGTCACATTCAGCGTGATCCATCCGATCGCTACCTGATCGTAGTCAGCTACCACGGAGGTATGGTGGGACTGGTGTCTCTAACCGAGGATGGTCGTATCGGCGAGTTGTTGGATGTTAAACAGCATGAGGGCAAGGGAGCGCATCCTGAGCGTCAGGATCGTCCGCATCCACACTCCAGTTTCTTTAGCCCTGACGGTCGTTTCCTGTTCGTACAGGATCTCGGTCTGGATCTGATCCGTGTCTATACTATTGATGACAGCAAAGGACAACTGGTGCTTCATGGCGAAACGAAAACCCATGCAGGTGCAGGTCCTCGTCACTTGACGTTCCACCCGAACGGTAAGTTTGCTTTTGTCATTAATGAGGTGGATTCTTCCATTACTTCTTTTGCGTATGACGCAGAAGCAGGCAAGCTTACTGAGCTTGAGAGCGTGCCTACATTGCCGTCTGATTTTACGGGCGAAAATACAACCGCTGAGATTGCTATTTCGGAGGATGGTGCTTATGTGTACGGTTCTAACCGTGGGCATGACAGCATCGTAGTGTTCGCTGTAGACGCTGCAACAGGCAAGCTGAGCCTGGTAGAGCATGTATCTGCTGAAGGCGAGCATCCGCGCCATTTTGCTCTGACTCCAAACGGTGAGCACCTGCTCGTGGCTAACCGCGATACGAATAACATCGTTACATTTAAAGTGGACAAAGCTAGTGGACGACTGACCTACACGGGACAACAAGTAACTGTGTCCAAGCCGGTATGCGTGCAACCTTTTTACTTTTCTGTATAAAAAGGGCGTTACGTCCTATTATGATGCTGGATGACTGAGTAGCGGTATGCGGTTAATGGCCGCTACGAGGACGGATCATTCTTCCGATCACTGTTGCCCCCGGATTTCTTGATTATATGTTCAAGGGTAGAAATCCGGGGACAAAGGCGAACGCTGCGCTTCTTCAGAACGATTCCATCCTCTCCGCTACTTTTGTGCTTCTGGGCAACTGTTCATAGAAAATTCTTGAGAATTACGGTCTGTAGGTTAAACCTGCGGCCGTTTTTCTTTTTATAGCTGGCTATTTTTATAGGAGTCATTGCTTTGGAAATAATCTAAAATTTTAAGGTTACAAATAAGAAACGAATAATCTCGACAGGAAAAGGGTACATATGTTATAAGCGGGACAAGAATCCCTTGAGCGAATTTACGATGAGTACTGTAAGATCAACATAAGTTTTAGATGTTTCTTAAACAAAAGTATACATTTTGGAGCAGCAACGGTCTGTTCATACCGGAAGTTTTGCTCATAGTGTGACAGGGATAAGCTGAGTAACGGAGCGGGCAGATGGATTTCGGAGAAGCGATCGGAGAAACCATCTGTTCGCGCAGTGGGCCACATAGACCAAAAACTGCCGATTAAACACATTTTACACAAGGAGGAGGAACCGATATGAAAATTATCATTACGCAAAAGGAAGCTGCCGACAAAGGAATCTGGACAGAGATTATGGGAATGTTCGCTGTAACCAAAGAGGACGAGGTATGGCAAAATGAAGAGTTTATTCTCACCGAAGAACAGGCACGTCAGGTCGGATTGATCAAATAGTGAGGCGTAAATAGGATATGTAAGCAAGTTTTAAGACCAAGTCTTAAAAAATCGTAACTTCTTTTTACGTATCTGATACACTTTTTAACCTTACAACGTTTATAGTAAGTGCATAAGGGTAATGAAGCTTACAGACACCGTGTACATACCCTAACGGTAAGGAGAGATCAGACATGATGAAACTAGCTTCGAAATGGACCGTATTGGCTTTAATGATGATGCTGATTACGACGGCAGGGGCAACAGCACAAGGCTACACGCCAGTAGCACCTGCTGAAAATCAGGAGACCGTTTATATAAACCAAATGGAGATCCGTAACGGACAAATCTATTTGTCGGCTGACCCGATTGAATGGTATGAAGGTGCGGCAGCAGATAAGGCGTTCTTGGAGCATGAAGGAAACACAGGGTTGGACGGAGCACCGGATGGCTACTATATCGTGAATAATTCCGTGCAAAATGACGTGTACCAGGTTGCGCCAGATGCTTCGGTAGAGGTGCAAATTTATGATCATACAGGTCATATAGAAGATACAGATGTGAAATGGAACGAATCTATCCCTCTGGCACAGTTTGAAAAAGATTTTGCAAAAAAAGATGTACTGGATCTCAGCCAATTTCCATACCATGTTACGCTGCGTGACGGTAAGGTCGTTAAAATCGTGCAGCAGTTCATTCCTTAACATACAAGGTATTGCATAACAAACACGTGCTTTTCACTTGATTCATATCAGGGAAGCACGTGTTTTTCATACGCTATAACAAAAAAGAGGATATCCATCCCAAATAGGGGCGGATATCCTCTTCTGTTCATATATATGGATTTAGAAGGATTTTGCAGCTTCTGTTGCACTTTGTACAGCAGCTTCAACAATGGCTTGTGCTTGATCTGGAGCTTGGTTATGTCCTTCCAGTACAACCTTCACGATGTCTTTCACACCGAAGAAGGATAAGATGTTGCTCATGAAGTTCAAAGACATTTCGGCAGCAGCAGCAGGGCCTTCGGAGTATACGCCGCCTCTTGCATTCAACAGGGCTACTTTAGTTTCAGTTACGAGACCAACTGGACCCTCAGCAGTGTATTTGAACGTTTTACCAGCTTGGTTCAGGTAGTCAATGTAAGTATGCAGTACTGCTGGAATCGTCATGTTCCAAAGCGGGAAAGCGAATACGACTTTATCTGCTGCCAGGAATTGATCAAGGTAGCCGTTAGCTACGCCTGCCAGGCGAGCTTCTTCTGCGTTCAACTCCAAGCCTCTAGCGGATTTGAACGTGCCGTTAATCATGTTGGCGTTCAAATAAGGAAGCTCGACGGAGAACAGATCCAGCTCAGTGATTTCATCAGATGGGTGGGAAGCTTTGTAGCTTTCCACGAAGGCGTTGTACAATTTAACGGTTGCGGATTCTTCGGCTGTACGATCATTAGCTTTGACAAATAATACTTTAGACATGATTTATTTCCCCCTAAGTAAGTTCAGTAAGTAAGTTACCTCGTAATATTACAATATAAAGATAATATCTGTCAACACTTTTATATTAAGTTTATTTTGAAAAGTTACTTTATTTTTTACACTGTAAAATTTATGTGTTTCTTTTGCAAAATATCTGTTTTGCGGTAAAATTTAAATATGAGCCGATTAGAAGAATGGATTCAATAGGCGAAAAATGAAATTACCATGTAGTCAGCAGAATAGGTACAACAGATGAACGAAAAAAGGTGAGTAGCTTGAAGATTGGTTTTTTTGATTCAGGATTGGGTGGAATTACAGTATTATCTGAGGCCTTACGACGGCTGCCAAACGAAAATTTTGTATACTTGGCGGATACGCTTCATGTTCCTTACGGGACGAAAACACCGCAAGAGGTACGCGGATACGTCAAGGCTTCGGTACAAACTATTTTAAAAGAGGACGTTAAAGCGCTGGTGATTGCCTGCAATACAGCCACGAGTATCGCGGTTGCGGAGCTGAGGAACGAATACCAGATTCCAATCATTGGCATGGAGCCGGCCGTAAAGCCTGCGGTAGAGATGAATCGAGCGAATGGTAAAAGAGTGCTAGTGTTAGCCACGCCGTTGACGTTAAAGCAATCCGGTTATGCAGCACTGGTGTCCAGAGTTGATGATCATGGAAGTGTGGATTCGTTGCCTTTGCCTGAGCTGGTGCATTATTGTGAGCAGTTAAATTTTGACCGGACAGAAATGGCCGAATATTTTAACTGTAAGCTGGCTGCATTCGATCTCGACTTATACGGTACAGTCGTTTTGGGATGTACCCACTATCCTTTTTATAAAGAGATCTTGAAGGGGCTGCTTCCTTCCCATATTCAGCTAATCGACGGAAGTCAGGGAACAGTCAGACGGCTAAAACAGGTGTTGTCTGATCGCAATTTGCTGGCATCTCCGGCAAAAGCAGGTCAATCGCAGGAGGGACACATTACGTTCCTGTGTACCAGTCAGGATGCGGACTATGTCCATAAAATGGAGCGTGCGCTTGAAATTTATGCGGAGCATGAGAAGATTTCTTTTTAAAGTAGATGCGGCTGGCGAACGGATTGAGTCATAGCGATGAATTCCAGTGCCAGTCGCGTAGCAGATTAAAGACATGGAGGGGGCTTTTGATGGACGTTCAACTGATCCTAAAGGAGCTTCATGAAGTAGGTGTACTTGAAGGTCATATGCAAGAACTCAAGCCCTTGACTGGAGGAACTTCAAGCGTAGTGATTGCCGTCATGGACGGAGCCAAGCCACGATATGTGATCAAACAGAATGATCCGGTTATTGTAGAAGCGGAAGCGGAATTTTTACATACCTATTCACAGATTGAAAAATTAACGCGTCTGGTTTATGTTGATCCGCTGCATCGTTATTTGGTGTACATGTTCAAGCCAGGGCTGACCCGCTATCATGGAGGGAACAAGAGCTACCTTCTGCTCAATCTGGCGACGGAGCTGATCGCACAATACAAGCCTCTGGGAGAGGAACGTCATTATGGTTATCCAGACCATCCGTTTGTGGATTGGAGAGATTTTCTGCTGCACAGGACGAAGGAATCTGGAAAGATCATACAGGACGTTTTATCTCCAGAGGATCATCGGATTGTTCATGCACTTGTGGCGGGAATGCCTCAACGGAATCTTAGATATTTACTCCATGGCGACTGTGGGATACATAATTTCGTGTTTGCCGAAAATGGCACTTTAACAGGCATTATTGATCCTGATCCGGTGGTAGGAGAACCGTTATATGATCTGATATACGCCTTTTGCTCTTCACCGGGCATGCTGACTGTCGATACGATTTTGCCAGCGGTAGAGAAGCTTGAGCCAGGAATGACAGGGAGTTACGAGCTGAACACGGAGGTGCTACAGGGATTATATTTTCGAATAGCTACCTGCATTCGGCATCATCCAGAAGATCTCGATCAATATACAGAAGCGTGGACTTATTGGCTGAACAGGGTTCGCTGAAAGGAATAGGGAATATGAGTATACAAGGATGGAATCATATTTGCTTTTCGGTGTCAGATTTGGAAAAATCGATACATTTTTATCAAAATGTATTAGATGGAAAGCTGCTCGTCAAAGGACATAAGCTGGCTTATCTGGACTGCCTGGGCATGTGGCTGGCTCTCAATGTGGAGGAGGATATCCCGAGAAATGAAATTCATCATTCCTATACGCATATTGCATTTTCGGTAGCGGAAGCGGATTTTGAGGATATGCTTAACAAGCTGAGAGCTTTCAATGTCACAATTTTGCCCGGACGAGAGCGGAATGAACAGGACAAAAGGTCAGTCTATTTTACAGATCCGGACGGACATAAGTTTGAATTCCACACAGGACAATTGCAGGATCGCCTGGAATATTATAAAAATGAGAAAAAGCACATGACTTTTTATGATTGAGTAAGCGGTATCCATAATAATGTCTGAGTATATACAGGGTTCTCATCTGGGAGGAATACAGAAGTATGTCACTTTCGCAGGAAAGCGGCTCCAAGCAAGCACAAGTCGTGAGAACGATGACAGTTTTTGCAATCACTTGGCCGATCTTTATAGAAATGCTGTTTCATATTTTGATGGGCAGTGTGGATACATTCATGCTGAGTCATGTGTCGGACGAGGTTGTGTCGGCTGTAGGTGTGTCGAGACAGTTGATTGAATTTACGATTATTTTGTTCAATCTGCTTGGTCTTGGAGTAGGTGTCATCATCGCTCAACTATTGGGTGCGCAAAAGCATGTGGATGCGAGCCGTGTTACGGCCTCGGCCCTGACCTTTAACCTGGTATTCGGTCTGGCGCTGAGTTTGATGTTTATCGTGAGTCGGGATTTTCTGTTGTCCTTTTACCATATTACCCCGACGATTAAGGAAAATGCCGAGATCTATATGATGCTGGCAGGGGGTTCGCTGTTTCTGGAAGCGCTTATGCTAACCGCAGGTCCGGTGATTCGTTCACACGGTTTTACGAAAGATACGATGATCGTGGGCATAGGTATGAACATTTTACATATTGTGGGGAATGCGCTTCTGATTTATGGCTGGTTTGGTCTGCCGCAAATGGGCGTGGCCGGAGCAGCGATTTCAACGGTAATTAGCCGCGCTGTAGCCTGTGTCTGGATTTTTATATTGCTGTACAAACGTGTAAGTGCGCCGATTCGCCTCCAGTATTATGTACAGCTTCAATGGAGCAAGCTGGTGGCCATCCTGAAAATCGGCATCCCGGCGGGACTGGAATGGTTGTCTTATCAACTCAGTCAAATGATGGTGACCCGGTTTGTCAGCTTCATGGGCACAACAGCGATTGCTACTCATTTTTATACGAATACGATAGTGTATTTTTTTATGGTGTTCGGAATGGCGGTGGGCGAGGGGACGGAAATTATTGTTGCTCGCCTGATAGGTGCAGGAGATAAGGAGAAGGCGTATCACCAACTGCTGCGCAGCTTAAAATGGTCTCTGGTCATTACGATTGCGGTGATCGTGGTGGTATCCTTTTTCCGATATGAAGTGATGGCGATCTTTACGGATGAGCCGGCGATTATTCAACTGGGAGCAGCGATTTTGCTGTTCTGTATATTGCTGGAGCCGGGCCGTGTGTTCAATCATGTCGTCATTAACTCCTTGCGGGCGGCGGGGGATGTACAGTTTCCGCTGATGATGGCGATCATCTCGATGTGGGGGATCAAAATTCCGTTGGCGTATGTGCTGGGCATTCATCTGGGATATGGTGTGCTTGGGGTGTGGATTGCACATGCCTGCGATGAGTGGGTACGAGGCATTTTCCACTACCTGCGCTGGAAAGGTCGGAAATGGCAGCACAAGTCGCTGTTGTCCAAGGCTGAACTTCAAGCCGATTCGTTATCAGGCTGACACTTGAAGTTGTAGTTTCTCAGGCACCTCTATACATAGGCATTCTCCATGGATATGGGGGGATGTCTATTTTTTTACAAAATTAAGCAAAAGGGGGATGTTCAAACTTTTCAAAAATTGCTAGAATATAGTAACCTCAAACAAGAGTTTCAGTAGAGGTTTTCAAAGTTTCGGTTTTGAAAGTTTTGGTTTTTGAAGGTTTCAAAGACGGATGGTTTCCGATTGAATCCATGAAGGAGGGAATAGGATGGAACGTAAAGTGCATATCATTCCTTACCAAGTGATCAAGCAGGAGCAACAGGTGAATGAAATACCGCGAGGGGTGGAGCTGATTCAGGCCCCTGCGGTGTGGAGCCGAACCCGAGGCCAGGGAGTGAAGGTGGCAGTACTGGATACGGGCTGTGATGCGGACCATCCTGATTTGAAGGAACGCATTATTGGTGGCCGGAACTTCACGGATGATGATGACAGTGATTCAAACATTTTCACGGATTACAACGGTCACGGTACGCATGTAGCAGGCACAATCGCGGCAGCAGAAAATGAGGATGGTGTGGTGGGTGTCGCCCCGGAGGCGGATTTGCTCATTATCAAGGTGCTGAACAAGCAAGGCTCCGGTCAATACGACTGGATCATTCAGGGCATTCATTATGCGATTGAGCAAAAGGCAGACATCATCTCGATGTCGCTTGGCGGCCCCGAGGATGTGCCTGAGCTGCATGAAGCGGTGCAGAAGGCGATAGCGAACCAAATTTTGGTCGTCTGCGCAGCAGGTAATGAGGGAGACGGCGACGACAGAACGGACGAGCTAGGCTATCCTGGCTGCTATAACGAGGTGATCAGCGTAGGCGCTGTAAACTTTGACAGACATGCTTCCGATTTCAGCAACTCCAATAATGAGGTGGATTTGGTTGCGCCGGGAGAAGATATTCTGTCTACCGTTCCGGGCGGCAAATATGCGACCTTCAGCGGTACTTCAATGGCTACCCCGCATGTAGCTGGGGCTTTGGCGCTGATTAAGCAGTTGGCGAACGCGAGCTTTGAACGGAATCTCACCGAGCCGGAGCTATACGCCCAACTGATCAAGCGCACCATCCCACTCGGCCATTCTGCTAAGCTGGAAGGCAACGGTCTGTTGTACTTGACAGCGGTTGAGGAGCTTTCCCGTATTTTCGACACTCAGCGTGTGGCAGGGATATTGAGTACAGGATCATTACATGTTAAATAAGCTGTAACTACGGTTATATAGCGGTTCTCCTGAAGGGGGAGCTGCTTTTTTTGTGTTTCAGAATTAGATAAACCTTATTTACAGCGTGTTCAAATGTCGGGTAAGATGTATCTCAAAGATACGGGATGGATTAGAAGCGAGGAACTGACATGAACGATATTATTGTAAAAGCCAGCGAGCTAAGGCGTACAGGGCAGGCGGAGGAAGCGCGGAAGCTGTTATTGAAGGCATTGGAGCAGGAGCAGAATGATGCTGAGCTGTGGTATCAGACGGCTTGGACACATGATGCATTAGGATTGGAGAGGGAAGCAGTACCCTTTTACGAAAAAGGTCTGGGTATGGCGTTATCGGCAGAATCGAGGAAAGGGGCGATCCTGGGATTAGGTAGCACGTACCGTGTATTGGGAGTGTATGACAAGGCGAAAGCGTGGCTGGAAACAGGCATGAACGAGTTTTCGGATTACAGGCCGTTTCGCGTATTTTATGCGATGGTGTTATACAATCTTGGAGAACATGGGAAGGCCATGCAGGGCCTATTAACGGAGCTGGCTGAAACCACCTCGGACTCACCAACACAAGCGTACTCACGCGCGATTCATTATTATGCAGATAAGCTGGATCAGATTGAGACGTAAGTATGAAATGATGAGAAAAACAATAGATAATCATTATCGCGCATCTATTCGGAAGTGCATACTAAAAAAGATCGTAGCCAGAGAGCATCAAGTATCTCTTCTAGGCTGCGATCTTTGGTTTTTACTTGGGGTTGGATCTGAATAATTATAAATAAACTATTCAAGTTGAACTAAAAAATGTACATTGAAATCGGAGTAGCCTGAGTGGTGCTGGACAAGTGGTACCAGTCGCCTTTGCCCCCAGATTCCTACCATTATATATTCATTCAGGAAATCTGGGGGCAGCAGCGATGGGAAGCACCCATCCGCCTGCGTAGTGGCGCGTCATGTACATCTCCAGTTCAATTTATATAGACTGTACCTTGTTGAATCATACACTGCGATTATTGCGCACCCTCGGTAACGGCGATTTCCTTCTCCAGATTTTCTCTGGACAGGTTGGCGGTCAAATAATCCGGTGTTTCGGGTAGGACGAGGTGCAGATTGGATTTTTGACAAACACGGATTGTGCACTTGTCGACAACAAAATCAAAGACATGCCCGCCTCCGGTGCGTTCGTCGTTAATAAAGTGCAAATGAAACCCGGCCACTCCAATTCCTTGAGCATACGCAGGTGTCCAAAAACCGGTAATCACGCCGGAAGCGTCGTTAAAGGAGAACGTGGGTTGTGACTTGGTCGCTTCGATAAAAGGCTTGTAAGGCTTCACCTGGTGAGGCACGGTGCGTGTCTTCACTTCACGAAAAGTGCCGTCCATACGGAAGGCATAGAACAGATTACGGCTTGGAAACAGCTTTAGCAGCAGGGCTTCCAGCTCTTCACGATGCATGGGACGGTCAATAGTATATGTGAAATCTTCACGGAAAAAGGTGACTGTGGAAAAGGGAGTTGTCTCTTCCGGTTTTACACGATGGGCCGTACCGTCTGGAAGCAAGTGATAAAACTCACCATCGAACGCAATCATCTCTCCATTCAGTTGATCAAAGGTACCGATCCCGAAATCCCCGTGCTTTTGCAGTTCCTTGAAGGCAACGACCCCGTCATAAAGACCATCCAATAAAGCGAGCATGGTGGACGTTTGGTAAATATCATGATCAGCTTCATGCTTTGTTTCCGGTTCTGCAACGGTCATGGCAATACACTTCCTTTTGTGATTGGATACATTTATTTTCTTTCTTTTTCAATAATAAACGTAAAATTTCAGTAAATAACATGGATAACCCAAAAAACTCATAAAAAAAACGTTAAACTCCATTCATTGTCACGAAGCCGTCACGATTGGGCAACTGTGAAGTCAGTTTAACTGATTGGGCAGCAATTTACGTCCCAACTGGATATTATCCTGATAATCAATCGGAATATCGACGACCACGGGGCCATCGGTATGTAGTGCCTGTTGCAATACGCTTTCCAGTTCTTCAGGGGAATACACGCGCAATCCGGTTGCCCCGAAGCTTTCGGCATATTTCACGACATCCACATCTCCGAATTCTACGCCGGACGTTCTGCCGTATTTAATCTGTTGTTGAAAAGCGACCATGTCGTAGGTACCGTCTCTCCATACAATATGCACAAGTGGGGAGTTGAGACGTACGGCAGTTTCAAGCTCCATGGATGAGAAAAGAAATCCTCCGTCGCCAGAAATGGAAACGACTTTTTGACCGGGATTGACTAATGTGGCAGCAATGCCCCAGGGAAGAGCTACACCGAGCGTCTGCATTCCGTTACTGAACAGAAGGCGACGCGGCTCATAGGAGCGGAAATACCGGGCCATCCAAATGTAGTGTGAACCCACATCGCAGGTGACTGTGACGTTATCATCAATCAGGCTGCGCAGCGTACGAATGAATTGTAATGGATGAATCAGATAGTTGTGCTTGCGAACAGGAACGGCGGCTTGCTCGTTCAGCTCGTGACGAAGACGATTCAGTTGGGCGCATGAGGCTTCAGACAGCTTTAATGCTGGCAATTCTTCTGCGAGACTGCGCACGATCAGGGCTATATTGCCGATCAGTTCGTAATCCGGTTGATAATCATGGTCGATATCCGCCTGATGATCATCGAGATGAATGAGGGTCCGGTTTGCAGGAATGTTCCAGTTTTTTGGATCGTATTCAATGGGGTCATAGCCAATAGTCAGCACCAGATCTGCGGCTCCAAGGAGCATGTCACCCGGCTGATTGTGGAACAGACCGACTCGGCCAAAATAATGATCCTCCAATTCGCGGGAAATGGCTCCGGCAGCCTGGAAAGTTTCGACGACAGGCAAATCCGTGTTCTGAATGAGTGCGCGAATAGATGCTGTAGCTTCGGGAGTGCTCGCTTTCATACCAAGCAAAAGAACAGGCAGCTTGGCTTGGCTGAGTTGGTCTGCTACTTGTTTGATAAGTCCGGCTGGTGCAGTTCCAAGCTGTGGAAGGGACAGCTTCTCAATGGCGGTCACTTCGGATGACGAAGTCAGCACGTCCTGAGGTAGACTGACGAAGGTTGCTCCCGGCTGTGCTGAGGTCGCAATCCGAAATGCGTTGGTAATGGCTTCTGGTATACTATCGGGATGCTCTACTTCCACACTGTATTTGGTGATAGGCTCGAATAACCCGGCGTTATCCATCGATTGGTGAGTGCGTTTCAAACGCTCGGATCTTGGAACTGCGCCAGCGAGAGCAACGACAGGATCACTTTCCGCATTAGCGGTGACAAGTCCTGTAGCCAAATTCGACGCACCGGGACCGGAGGTGACGAGACATACGCCCGGTTTACCAGTTAGGCGACCGACGGCGGCTGCCATAAAGGCGGCATTTTGCTCGTGACGGCATAGGATCAGTTCCGGGCCGCGCTCTTGAAGGACATCGAAAACCGAGTCAATCTTGGCACCTGGAATACCAAAAATATGCGTTACACCTTGTTTAATCAAGCAATCAACAACGAGGTCAGCTCCTTTCGTACCGGTTTTAGCATGGATAGTTTGCACTTTTGTGCTCAACGCAATCACCTCTTCTTTGGATATGGTTATGAAATACTTTCAATGTAAAACATTGGTTGTATATGACAATTATAATACAATAACTGGTACTTTCAAGAGTAATATTTTCTGAAAAAGAGCGAAAATATATAAAAACGTTTTCAAAGCGCGGTTTAAGAGGGAAAATAAAAGTGCGGAGATTTGGGAATAAAGAATTTTCAAACAACGCTCCATGCCCAAAAATAAGTGAGGGTCATTTTAATGAAAATGACAAGATGAGGGGGAAGAGGGAGTGTAAGTTGAAACGTTTGATATAGCCCGGCTGCTTGTGACGCGGTCATCGGTGGGTTGATTTTGGCAAGTGTGCTATCGAACCTATCTGTTGACGCATTGGATCGGGATGGGCGTTCTGCTGGTGCTGTTTGCGCTGAACCGCCAGCCTGTTATCGCCTATGTGCTCATTGTACTGCTCGGCCTGACGCTACAGGTGCTGTTTGCGGTGTTTCTCGTATACGCCAAAGCAGCTTGTGCCGGATCAGCTCGTTCGAAATACGTGCCTGCTGATGGCTGGCTGTGCGCTGGGCGGAGGTATGTTTTCAGTCAGCGCAGGCTGGATGCTGGATATGTTGTCACTGGAATCTGTCCAGTGGACTTATGTGGGGATTGCGGTGCTCACGCTTTTGTTTTATACGATGTATGTCAGAGAGACCAAGCAAGTGGTGCGAACCGAGCCTGTGCAAGCCGGGCTATAGTCTGAAATAAAGCTGGACGAAGAAAACAGATCTGCAGAGGTTGTGGCAGTCTGTTTTTTTGTTCCTCCACATGATAAAAATCACTTTCCTCTGCAAAGGATAGCGGTTACAATGTAATTGTTGTTAACGTAAACATTAAATTTAAGGAGAAGTAATCAAGGGTGATTCGACATGCAGGTATCGTATTATAGCGGTATCATTTAATATAAGCAGGTAACCTGCTATGCGTTATAGAATGCTATTACTGAATAGCAGCAAGATCGAATTATTTTTTGTTCACGTTAACAATTATTCAGGAATATGATTATAGAAGGGACGAATGAGCCATGACCAAAGCATTTTTAGACGACAATTTTTTGTTGAGCAATCCAACCGCTGAAATTTTGTATCATCAGTATGCCAAGAATCTACCGATTATCGACTATCATTGTCATTTAAGTCCACAGGAAATTTACGAAAATAAAACGTTCAAAAACATTACGGAAGCTTGGCTGTACGGAGATCATTACAAGTGGAGACTCATGCGGGCCAATGGAGTTGAGGAACGCCTGATTACCGGAGATGCGGAAGACTATGACAAATTTTTGGCTTGGGCCAAAACCGTACCTACACTGATCGGCAACCCGCTGTATCATTGGACGCATTTGGAGCTTCAGCGCTTTTTCGGTGTCCATGAGCTGCTGAACGAACAGAATGCGCCTGTAATTTGGGAAAAGGTGAACCAAAAGCTGCAAGGAAAGGGTTTTGGGGCACGTGATCTGATTGTGAATTCAAAGGTAACCGTTGTGTGCACTACTGATGATCCGACGGACCATCTCGAATATCATAAGCAAATTAGCAAGCTGACGGATTTTCCAGTGGCTGTACTACCAAGCTTCCGCCCGGACAAAGCACTGGAAATTAACCGTGAAACATTCCAGCCTTGGGTGGCTCGATTGGGTGAAGTGAGCGGACTGGATGTTTCCGGTCTGGAAGGATTTTTGAACGCGTTGGCGAGCCGGGTCCGTCACTTCCATGCTGCTGGAGGGCGGGTGTCCGATCATGCACTGGATACGGTCGTTTATGAAGAAACAACACGTGAGGAAGCGGCAGCGATATACAACAAGGCGCTGGGGGAAGGCCATGTGACTCCATTAGAAGAGGCGAAATACAAATCGTACGTCCTGGTATTCCTTGGGAAACAGTATGCAGAGCATGGCTGGGCAATGCAGTACCATATTCACGCACTGCGTAACAATAACACAGCCATGTTCCGCAGCTTGGGACCGGATACAGGTTATGATGCAGTGAATGACGGCTCCATCGCTCGTCCGCTGGCGGCATTGCTGGACGCACAGGAGCTGGCAGGAGGTCTGCCGCGAACAATTTTGTATTCGCTCAACTCAGTTGATTATCCGGTGCTGGCAAGTCTTGCAGGTAGCTTCCAGTCCGGCGGAACACCAGGCAAAATCCAGTTTGGTACCGCTTGGTGGTATAACGACCATATCGAAGGCATGCTGGAGCAATTGAAGCTGCTCGCAAACTACGGTGTGCTGTCTCGCTTCATTGGTATGCTAACGGATTCCCGCAGCTTCCTGTCCTACACACGGCACGAATATTTCCGGCGGATACTTTGTGATCTGATCGGAACGTGGGTACAGGAGGGCAAGGCACCTGAGGATCTGGAGCTGCTCGGAGAAATGGTACAAAACATTAGCTACAATAATGCCAAGCAATATTTTAATTTCCCGACGGTTGTTCACAGCAAGTGATGATGTACAGGATGAACTTGTAAATTCACATTTCAATAGATGCCCTTGCCGGGAGGCTTTTCAAGCTCCGGGTAAGGGAGATTGAAAAGAGAATACGTATCAAACAAGAATGTGAAAATAATTACAAAGATAGAGGAGTGAGCAGGCTATGGGAGTGCCTATAGTTCAGGAGAGCATCCAAACTGACAACAAGACAGGTGAGCATATCAGCCTGAAAGAAAAGATTTCTTACGGTATGGGTGACTTTGGAAACGGCTTTATGTTTGATTTGGGGCAGTTGTACCTGTTGAAATTCTTTACGGATGTAGCAGGCGTTTCAGCGGGAGCAGCCGCAGGCATTTTTCTGGTCAGCAAGCTGTTTGCCGCCATTTGTGATCCTATTGTCGGGTCCTTTGTGGATTATCGCAAACATATCGGTCCGCGTGGGAAATTCAGACCCTTTCTCATTGTTGGAAGCGTTATCCTTGCTATTCTTACGGTTCTTACCTTTATTTCACCGAACATTTCACCAACAGGCAAGCTCATTTATGCCTATGCGTCCTATATGATCTGGGGGGTCGGTTACTCCATAGTGAATATTCCATATGGCTCACTGGGGGCGGCTATTACACAGGATACTATTCAACGGGCATCACTATCATCCTTCCGTCAGGCAGGCTCACTGGGCGCATTATTCGTAACCAGTGTCATCGTTATGCCGCTTATTTTGCTGTTTCCCAACCATCATGTGGGATATCCTGTAGTGATGGGAATCATGTCACTCATTGGTGTGGTCGCTTTCATGATATGCTATCGGGGAACGAAGGAGCGTATTGTCAGTCAGTCGGGACCGAAGGAAAAACTTTCTTTTGGCGTGATCGTGCATACCTTTACGACCAATAAGCCTCTGCTGGTACTCGTGTTGATGACGATTTTCACCATATCCGCGTACAATATCAAGTCCGCGTTACTGATCTATTTTGCCGAATATAATTTGGGACATGTAGAATTAATGGCTTATATGAATTTTATTATAATCGGTTCATCGTTGCTGGGTGTATTGTTCCTGCCCAAGCTGGTACGGCGCTTCGGTAAACGAAAAACAGCCATGCTTGGGATGCTGGTCAGTGTCATTGCTGACTCCATGAACTTCTTTATGCCTTCAAATGTATATATTTTCACCATTCTGGCTAGTATTTCGTTCATTGGTATTAGTATTCCTAACGGGGTTACCTGGGCCTTTGTCTCCGATATCATTGACTATGGCGAATGGTCATCCGGGGAGCGGAAGGAAGGGATTACCTACTCGCTGTTTAACTTTTCACGCAAATTGGCTCAATCCTTGTCCGGCTTTCTGTCCGGTATCGGGCTGGCGTTTATCGGATATGTCCCGAATGTAGTTCAAACCTCTGGAACGCTGCTCGGAATCAAGGCGCTGCTGTGTCTCTATCCGGCTGTTGCCCTGCTCATTGCCATGCTGGTAATCGGTAAAATGTACAAGTTGACAGACAGCAGACATGCAGAAATGGTTCAAGAGCTACAGCGTCGGCATGCTGATAACCGCGTATAATTTGTGAAAGTCTTCTTTTCCGGGCGGCTCTTGTGGTATGGTGGGTATATAATTTTTTAGAGCCTCAGTAAAGAAAGGATACGTATATGGCAGCTACCATTAAAGACATTGCCAAATTGGCGAATGTTTCCCATACGACCGTCTCCCGGGCGCTCAACAACAGCCCGCTGATCAAAGAAGATACTAAACGCAAAATTATGGAGCTGGCGGAGCAACTCAATTACATTCCGAATTTTAACGCCAAAAGCCTTGTTCTCCAGCGCTCGCATACAATTGGCCTGTTTTTCACCAGTATTTCGGAAGGCACTAGCTCCAGCTTTTTTGCGGATACCATCCGCGGAGTTAATCATGTCATCGGGGTGGATTACAATCTGTTTGTGGGAGGGATTGACGATTACGCCGATTTTTCGGCCATTCACCGCAAACGTTTTGATGGCATCATCCTGATGAGTCAGAGCGAGGCGGACAACCCGTTTATTTATCATGTGCTCGGTCAGGGCATTCCGCTCGTCGTGCTGAATCGGCAGGTGCCCGGGGCAGGTATTGTGAATGTCATTTCGAACGATAAGGAAGGGTCCTATGCGGCAGTTTCTTTTCTCATTGAAAGCGGTCATGAACGCATCGCGATCATTGAAGGGGTAGAAGGCTTTAAGTCCACCCAGCAACGGCGCGAAGGTTTTATGAATGCGCTGATTGACAGCGGCAAGCCGATTCGGCACGAATACATCATGCATGGTCATTATGACACCGAAAGCGGAAGTCAGGCGATGAAGCAGTTGCTTTTCTTGGAGGAACCGCCGACGGCGGTGTTTTGTTCTAACGATGACATGGCTATCGGGGCGATGAACGCGGTATTCGAGCACGGCTTAAAAGTACCGGACGATATCTCTGTCATTGGCTTTGACGATATCGGCTTTTCGATGTATACGACCCCGCCGTTAACGACGGTCAAAAGACCGATTGAGCAGATTAGCGCGCGTGGAGCCGCATGTATTTTGGAACGGATCCAGTCACCGTCGAACGAGGGGGAGCTTATATTTATGGAAACCGCGCTCATGAAGCGGAAATCAACGGCAAACAGGTAGCGTTAAGCTTGATTTTATTGGAAAAAGGCAGGCCAAAAAGGGCAGGTTCAGTGCATGACGCGCTGTTCTTGCCCTTTTGGTATTCAAATCTGTGCGAGTGCGGCGGCTTTCTATCTTAAAAGATTGGTTTTCGCCAGTTCAATAATTTCGTCACCGCGCCCGTTCAGCACAGCTTTCATCATCCACAGTGTAAAACCTTCAGCCTGTTTGAGATTAATCTTGGGTGGCATGGATAGCTCCTGACGGTTTACCATCACATCCACCACCACAGGACCATCGTGAGCCAATGCTTGTTGAATCGCGTCCTCCAGCATTGCCGGATCTTCGACTCGAATTCCCTTGAGACCCATAGCTTCCGCCACTGCGCCAAAATCAGGATTCACCAGCGCGGTGCCGTTTTCCAGAAAACCGGCTGCTTTCATTTCCAGCTCAACAAAACCGAGGGCGCCGTTATTGAAAACAATGACTTTTACAGGTAACTGATGCTGTTTCAGGGTGAGGAGATCGCCCATCAGCATCGTCAATCCGCCATCGCCAGAGAGAGCAATCACCTGTCGGTCAGGCTCAGTGGCTTGTGCCCCAATCGCTTGCGGTAATGCACTTGCCATCGTTCCGTGATTGAAGGAGCCGATCAGTCGGCGTTGGCCGTTCATTTGTAAATAACGTGCTGCCCACACGGTAGGCGTACCCACATCACAGGTGAAAATGGCATTTTCATGTGCGGCATCACTGACTACCTTGGTGAGATATTGCGGATGGATCGGTGTATGACCGGGTTTACCAACCGCCAGTTCATCCAGTTCCTGACGCACCTTGGTATAGTGGGAGACGGTTTTTTCCAAATGCTTGGTATCATGTTTTGTCGTTAAAAGAGGAAGCAGCATTTCGAGTGTTACTTTTACATCCCCGCACAGCCCATACGTTAAAGGAGTGCGTCTGCCGAGGTGGGCAGGCTCTATATCCACTTGCAGCACAACTGCATTTTCGGGATAAAACTGTCTGTAAGGAAAGTCTGTTCCGAGCATAAGCAGGACGTCACAATCCATCATCGCATGGTATCCGGAAGAATACCCGATCAGCCCTGTCAAGCCTGCATAATAAGGATTGTTATACTCCAGGTATTCCTTGCCTCGAAGGGCAGCGACCATAGGGGATTTCAGCTTGTCGCACAATTGCATGAGCAACTCATGGGATTTAGCACAGCCGGAGCCGCACAACAAAGTGATTCGTTTACCTTCATTCAGGTACTGGGCCAGCCGGGAAATTTCCGAAGCTGACGGATGCACCACGGGTGCAGTGGGATGGTAGACATGTTCGGGAATAGGCGCCTTTTCCGCTGCTAAAGCTGCCACATCCCCGGGAAGAACAATGACGGAGACACCTGAACGTGAAACGGCCTGTTGTATAGCCATCGTAACGGTTCTTGGAATTTGTCGTGGAGTCGTAATGACTTCACAGAAGTGGCTGCATTCCCCGAAAAGATGCTCGGGATGCGTAGCCTGGAAATATTCGCTTCCAATTTCGTCGCTTGGAATATGGGCCGCAATAGCGAGTACTGGTACCCGATTGCGATGACAATCATATAATCCGTTAATAAGATGTAGATTTCCGGGACCACTGCTGCCAGCGCACACTGCAATGCTGCCAGTAAGATCAGCATCTACCCCGGCTGCAAAGGCAGCCACTTCTTCGTGCCGCACATGAATCCATTCAATTTGACCGTTGCTTCGAATGGAATCGACCATATTATTTAAAGAATCTCCAACGATACCATAAATTCGCTTGACCCCTGCATTGACTAAAACTTCTACAATAGTATCTGCGATTGTCTTCATAGATGTTCCTCCTGCCTAGTAAGTAACGTTATCCTGCCCGTGCTATCTTGCATCTATTCTAATTAGCCTTAACCGTCTTGGTTCAGGTGCGAAACAGCGAGAAGATAATCATAGATCCGCGAAAGGTTGCATAATTCATATGTTAACGTGTTCATATTATTGTCATTAATAATTTATAAAACCAAAAATGTTGAAAAAACTATTTTGTTAACGTGTGCATTGTGATAAAATGTTGTTGAAATCATTAAGGTAATAATGGGAGGTTACTCCGGATGAAACAAGTAGATGAATTGGACCAATTAAACAGAAAAAGCTTTATCGTGACAGAACCGTATCCTGAAAGAGTGCTGCAATTCGGGGAAGGGAATTTCCTGCGTGCTTTTGTAGATTGGCAATTTGACAAAATGAATAAGCTGGCCGATTGGAATACGGGTGTTGTCATTGTACAGCCGCAGGCAGGAGGTCTCGTAGAGAAGCTTAATGAGCAGGATGGCCTGTACACGGTTATTCTCGAAGGGATGAAAGATGGGCAGGCCGTGAAGGAGCACACCGTTGTGGAATCCGTCACCCGCGGGCTTAACCCGTACGGTTCAGATTGGTCAGAATATGAGGCGTTGTCCCAAAAACCGGAGCTGCGCTTTGTCGTATCGAACACGACGGAGGCAGGAATCGCTTACGGACCGGAGGATCGGCTGGAAGATCGCCCGCAAAATAGCTTTCCAGGTAAGCTGGCTGCTTTGCTGTATAAGCGCTTTCAATCTTTCGATGGAGATCCAGGCAAGGGCCTGGTTATCATCCCATGCGAGCTGATCGACCGCAATGGAGATGCGCTCAAGGAAATTGTGTTGAAATATGCAGATCAGTGGAAGCTAGGGGCTGAGTTTACATCCTGGCTGGAGGAAGCGAATACGTTCTGCAACAGCCTCGTGGATCGGATTGTGCCGGGTTATCCCAAGGACCGGATCACAGAGATTCAAGCAGAGCTGGGTTACAAGGACAGCCTGGTCGTTGTCGGTGAACAGTATCACCTGTGGGTCATCGAAGGACCACAATGGCTCAAGGAAGAATTACCTGCTCATCTGGCTGGGCTGAACGTACTGATCGTCGACGATATGGCGCCATACCGTACACGCAAGGTGCGTATTTTGAACGGGGCACATACGGCGCTTACGCCTGTCGCTTATTTATATGGCTTGAATACGGTAGGGCAGGCGGTCGAGCATGATGTCGTGGGTGCTTTTATCCAGTCACTCATTCGAGAAGAAGTGATTCCAACGCTGGATTCGCCAGCAGCGGAATTGAATGTATACGCCGATGATGTCATTGAACGGTTTCATAATCCGTATGTGAGTCATTATGTCATGAGCATTGCACTGAATTCGATATCCAAGTTTAAGACACGTAATTTGCCTTCCCTGCTTCAATATGTGGAGCAGCATAAGGCATTACCTGTCAAAACGGTATTTTCGCTGGCGTCTTTATTCGTATTTTACCGGGGAAAGAGAGACGGCGAACCGATTGCTTTGGCAGACGAAGCGGAAGTGTTGACCGCGTTTGGCGAGCTGTGGAGCGGGTATGACGGAACACTTGCCGGAGCGAAGCAATTAACGGCACAGATACTGGGCAAGCAGACCTGGTGGGGGCAAGACCTGAACCAGATTGCAGGATTGGCTGAACAGACGGCACAGCATGTGTATGAGATTACAAGCAGGGGAATGAAGGAGACGCTGGATTCTCTAACCGGGAACAGCGTGCCCAGAGCATAAGCAAGGAGGAGACTGGAATGCTGGAATTCATTCAAATTCATGATCAAGATAACGTGGCTGTCGCTTTGCGTGATTACAAGCAGGGTGAGACGTTGGCGTGGGGAGCACATGGAGAACAGCGCGTAGTGCTGGCTGAGGATGTGGCACGTGGGCATAAAATTGCATTGCAGGACATTCCTGAAGGTGGAAATGTGCTGAAATACGGATATCCGATCGGTCATGCCATTCAGCCCATTCAGGCAGGGCAGCATGTGCATACGCATAATACGAAGACGAATCTGACGGGCGTGGAGGAGTACACTTACAAGCCTAAGCCAGCGCCTCATTTATATGAACAGGAGAGTCGTACGTTTCAGGGTTATCGACGAAAGGACGGTCGCGTGGGGATTCGCAATGAGTTGTGGATTGTGCCAACGGTCGGTTGTGTGAACGGGATTGCCGAACTTATTTTAAATCGCTTCAAGCAGGAAGCGGGCGATATTTCGCCTTTTGAAAATGCACTTGTGCTCAAGCATAACTACGGCTGTTCCCAGTTGGGAGACGATCATGCACATACCCGCACGATTTTGATTGATGCGGTCCAGCATTCCAATGCGGGTGGCGTGCTGGTTCTTGGCTTAGGTTGCGAGAACAATGAAATGAAGGAGTTTAAGGAAGCCATCGGGGAATATGACCCGGAACGGGTGAAGTTTTTACTTTCCCAGGAAGTATCGGATGAAGTGGAGGAAGGGGTACGACTGCTTCATGAAATTTATGCAGCAGTACAGGAAGATCGGCGAGAGCCTGTACCTTTATCTGAGCTGAATATCGGCTTGAAATGCGGCGGCTCTGACGGCCTATCCGGTATTACCGCCAACCCGCTGCTCGGTCGGCTGTCGGATTATATGGCCGCGCAGGGCGGAACGACGGTACTGACCGAGGTACCGGAAATGTTCGGCGCGGAGACGATTCTTATGGAACGTGCGGCAGACGAGGAAGTATTCGGCAAAATCGTGCATCTGATTAACGATTTCAAGCAATATTTTCTGGATTACAAGCAGCCGGTATACGAAAATCCGTCACCAGGTAACAAAGCAGGGGGCATCACGACACTGGAGGATAAATCGCTGGGCTGTACGCAAAAATCCGGCTCTTCCACGGTCACCGATGTTATTCAGTACGGGGAGCGTCTCAAAACCAAGGGACTCAACCTGCTCAGCGCACCGGGGAATGATCTGGTTGCTTCTTCGGCGCTTGCGGCAGCGGGCTGCCAGCTCGTTATTTTCACAACTGGACGCGGCACGCCTTTTGGTTCCTTCGTTCCGACGATGAAGGTTTCGACCAACTCGCCGCTTTATAAGGCCAAACCACATTGGATCGACTATAACGCCGGTTCACTGGTGGAGGATGTTAGTATGGAGGATGCGCTCCGCAGCTTTGTAGATTACATTGTCGATGTAGCCAGTGGAACCTGGGTGAACAACGAGAAGAACAATTTCAGAGAGCTGGCTATTTTTAAAAACGGTGTTACGTTGTAAAAGGGGTGTAACGTAGGGGGAGGCGGAAGGAGTCCGCTTCCTTTTTTGTGTTTGTGTCTCTCTTAATAAGTATGCTAGACTTACTGGAAAAGTTAACTTAATGAAATTTTACGAGTAAGGGGGATATGCAGTGCAGAATGAAATTGTTGCTTATCGGGAAGAAAATCATGATCAACTCGTAGATATTTGGCATCGGGCTGTACGTCAGACTCACACATTTTTGACGGAAGAAGACATTCAATTTTACCATCATATCGTGCGAAATGGTGCACTAAGAGAAGTTGAGATTTGGATGGAGTGGAACGAAGCCCAAGATCCAATAGGGTTTATCGGACTGGACGGGATTAAAATAGAGATGTTATTCGTTGACCCTAAGCGGCACGGACAGGGCACAGGCAGCCGATTAATCCAGCATGCTGAAAAAATAAAAGGCAAACGCCTCAAAGTGGACGTTAATGAGCAAAACGAACATGCACACGCTTTCTACAAACATTATGGCTTTGTACAAACAGGGCGATCCGCACTGGACGGATCAGGGCGAGCATTCCCTTTACTTCATTTGGAGAAAAACAAATGAACGATTGAAGTTCACCAAATCCGTAAATCCCATTTACCTCTGCGTAAATGGGATTTTTTCTCATAAAAAGCTTGCGACATAGTTGATTTTATGATATAACTTAATTAAGTAATAATTACGTAATTAAGTTATTTTATCATTAAATCATATCATGAACGGTATTCAGTTCATTCTTTTGTTTGGCGAACTTCTATTTGGTGAATATGAAAAGTCGGACAAGGAGGTGGGGAGGGTGGATGATCTTGTTCACTCCAACATCACAGATTTAGACACACTTGTTAACATGATTAAGCTGTCATTTTCGTTTAACGACGGAGCCAATATGATTGCTTTATGTGATCATCTGTACGACCGTGCCAGCCAGAAGTATCAGGAGTTACAGTTCTACAAAGCGCACAAGAAATCTGTACACCCCATACATACCAAACGTCCACTAGTATATTACTATGGATACAGTCATCTGATGAAAGGAATGGCCTTCCAGAAACAGGGGGAATATGATGAAGCCCGAGATTGCATCGAAAAGTATGCGGAATTGGGCTGGTTTAATGGTCTTGATCCTCACGGGGAAGCGGAAGTCGAGTATTATCGCCATGCCGCCAAAGCCAATCTGTATGCCCTTGATATTTTGTCAGGTCGTTTTGAAGTGTTGCAGGAATACGTTCAATTTCTTCAGGACAATCCGGAAGAACTATTACCGGGGCTTCTTTCCATCGTGGAGGGAGCGTCCAGGCACGACTATCCTTTAGAGGCTGTGCTTGAACCCTTTGCTGAACAAATTGACGATTTCAAATATCTCGAAGAGCCTGTGAATGTGTCTTATTATTTTCGCTTTTGCTATCAATTATCTCTCTACTACATCAAGCAGCAGCGGTTTACGGTTGCGCTGAACTATATTCTGCAATCTCTCATGCTGTCAGATACCCTGGGTATGGAACATGAGCATGAGTTCAGGAAGTGTACCGCGATATTTGAGATTTTCAGATCCCAAGCTACGGCAACACAGCAAGACCAATATATAACTATTTTAAAAGGAGTGTTAAAGGATGAAAAAATTGATTTCACAGCCTCTGTCGCTCAGTCTGTTTAGCTTGCTGGTGTTTGTTACAAGTCATGACCTCATTTCCGTGTTTTATCATGGAGCAAATCATTAATTGGACAGAAGTAAGTAGAAAAGAAGCTCTCCGACAACTAGATAAATGATGTATAAGTATGCCAAATAGCAAGCAAGCTCATTAGGAACCGGGCTTGCTTGCTATTTGGTGTTTCATGAATACTAAGCCGTAGTAGGCTTATGCAGAACACCCTGATCTGATGGATGCAATGAAATTTTCAACTGCTGGTAGGTCGGGAATGTTTCTTTCATTTGGTATGGACTGCTCTTTAAGGCCCTATCCAATGCTTGTAGCAAGGAGCTCACGAATTGCTCTGGAGAAAAGAAAATACTTTGTCCGACCATATGAACGTGAAGCTCGTTATGGTCACGGTTGCTCACTGACAAAAGCAATCCACGACCCTGAAAACCAGTGCCGATCGCTCGTACCTTGTTTATGCCCGAAAGCAGCATTTCCGTTTTCAACGCACGACCCTGTTCCTCTATAAACACGGAAATCAGGCGTTTATCCGTCACGATAATAATTTGGTTCCCCCGAAACGTATGAGTAAGATGCACAAAATCTTTATACACTCCAATTGCCTGCTCATCGGGAGAGATGATCCCCAAACGCACAAACTCTACTAACTCGGCAGCATCAGGCTCCTGATGATTTTTAATCCGTTTCTTTATACTAAATTGAATAGTGAGGATACACAAAATAGTTATGACAAAAGAAGTCAGTCGGGCATGAAACACGAAGAACATCAGGGCGATAGAGATGCCTACTACCCATTGTGCCCAGGTGAGATAACGCAGCTTTTGTTGAACCGTAAGGCGATAGTACCAGTGGCCCTTTCCTGGCTGATATTCCGAAGTAAACCGGGTCATACCGCGCAACAGCCTTAAAGCATAGGCGGATAAAACCGTTATCCCCAGGGAAAGAATCGTCAAAAGCCATTCTTGAGCCGCAACGCCGACTAAAGTACACAGGCCAAACAATATGATTCCCGTCCAGCAGGCTACCTTTTTAATCCGTATCTGTTTTTGAATCGAACGAACCAATTCTTCCATTCTTTTTAATCCTCCTGATCTAGATGTATAGGTAATGATTGGAATAATATATAGGCTTATCGTACCATTGGATAGTCTTCTTCGTAAATCAATAGATTGTAAAAAATTCGCAACAGGCCAAAAATATTCTGCGACTTGGAATGCTGCTACCTGAACTTTAGACACCAAAATCAAAAAAATCGGTACTACTCATGAACAGCAGAAGCCTCTAAAATAAGAAATGTAAGTGCTTACATTATAGAGAAGGGAGGTCTGTCGTATGAGTACTGAATGGAGGCCGCGACAACAGCCGCCGAGCAAACTCGGAAAAGGGAGAGCACTGGCTCGTAAATGGGTGCAACAAAGACATTTGCAGACCATGGCGCTGTTAGGTGTGGTATGGATGATTATTTTTCACTACATTCCGATGTACGGCATTCTGATTGCCTTCAAGCATTTTGACATCATTGGCACCATATCAAGCGCACCTTGGGCGGGATTGGAGCATTTTCGGGCCTTTCTGGAGGATGATAACTTTTGGTATGTTGTCAAAAATACGCTGGGCATCAGTCTGCTCAAGCTGGCAATCGGGTTCCCGTTGCCCATTTTATTTGCTTTGTTCCTGAATGAAATCCGATCTACGCGGTTTAAAAAGTCCATTCAGACAATTTCGTATCTTCCTCATTTTTTATCATGGGTTATTCTTGGCGGGATCTTAACGACGTGGCTGGCAGATACCGGGATGATCAATCATCTGTTGCTGGCTTGGGGCTGGATCGAACAGCCGATCAGTTATTTGGCGGAGCCGAGCTACTTTTGGGCCATTGTCGTCAGCTCGGATATCTGGAAGGAGCTTGGATGGTCAGCCATTATTTATTTGGCAGCCAT
Organism: Paenibacillus sp. LT-B23; assembly: GCF_059417685.1. NCBI lineage: Bacteria > Bacillati > Bacillota > Bacilli > Caryophanales > Paenibacillaceae > Paenibacillus > Paenibacillus sp. LT-B23. The sequence continues at coordinate 53,165 of NZ_JBSQBM010000014.1, forward strand.
GGCGGGTGTATCGACGGATATGTATGAAGCGGCGACCATTGACGGAGCTGGACGGTTTCAGAAAATGTGGTACGTCACGCTTCCTGCGATCAAGGGCACGATATCCATTTTGTTTATTTTGGCGGTCAGCGGGATTTTGAACTCTAACTTTGACCAGATTCTCGTATTACGTAACTCACTGAATGAAAGCGCAAGTAATGTTGTGGATATTTATGTATATCAGGTGGGCATACAGCAGGGGCGCTTCTCATATTCGACCGCAGTGGGGTTGCTGAAATCGGTTCTTGCTCTTATTTTGCTGGTGATCGCCAATTCGGTCACCAAGCGGATTAATAATACATCCCTATTCTGAAGGAGGACGGCTGCATGCAGCTATTGCAACGCAAAACGACAGGCGAAGCGATATTTGATGTCGTGAACAGCGTCTTCATGCTGATCATATGTTTTGTAACGTTGTATCCGGTGTGGTACGTGCTGGTGAACTCCTTTAATGAAGGAGCAGACGCCATGCGGGGTGGTATTTACTGGTGGCCGAGAGTATTTAGTCTGGGCAGCTATCAGGCCGTGTTTGCGAACAACGGTATTATGACCGCGATGGGGGTGACCATTACCAAGACGGTAATCGGCACAATTGTACATGTGTTTTTTACCGCCATGATTGCATATGCATATTCCCGTAGGGAGCTGATTGGGCGCAAGTTGTATATGCTGATCGGTACGATAACCCTGTTTTTCGGCGGGGGACTGATTCCGACGTATTTGCTGATACGTGATCTCGGACTGTTGGACAGCTTTTGGGTGTATATTATTCCGGCGATGTTCAGCTTTTTTGATCTTATAATTTTTATGGCTTTTTTCCGGGAGCTGCCGGATGCATTGGAGGAAGCGGCGAAAATAGACGGGGCGAACGATTTCAGTATCTTTTGCCGGATTGTACTTCCCGTATCCATGCCGGTGGTAGCAACGATTGCGCTTTTTCATGGGGTGTACCAGTGGAACGATTATTTTACCGGAATGATCTATATCAATAATACGGACCTTCAGCCGATTCAGACGTATTTGTACCGGGTTGTTGCCCAATCCAGCTCTAATCAGATGATGTCTGCTGCACCGGGGATTGTTGCCCAGTCCGTCACTTCGCAGTCGATCAAGCTGGCGACGATGGTCGTGACGACACTACCGATTGTACTGGTATATCCTTTTCTGCAAAAATATTTCGTCAAGGGTCTGATGATCGGCTCGATCAAAGGATAGCACATCATCCAAGGGGGAAATTTATGATGAACATTCGCAAATGGCAGAAGGGGCTGCTGGCTGCCGTTCTGCTGGCGGGTTCGCTCGCGGCATGTACGTCCGGGGGAGGCGGAGCTGTCACGGAATTGAAGGACGAGAAGACAAAGGCTACGGCAGATGCGCCGGGATGGAAGGCGGATACCGAGCCGATTACGTTTGACTGGTATTTGAACTTTTCCTGGTTCCCGAACAAGTGGGGCTCGGATGAGACCTCGAAGTATGTTACGCAGAAAACCGGGGTCAGCGTCAATTTTATCGTACCGGCAGGGAATGAAAATGAGAAGCTTAATACCATGCTGGCCTCGGGCAAGCTGCCTGATTTTGTGACGCTCGGTTGGGGAGAGGATGCAGTCAAAAAAATGATCGAGGGCAAAATGGTGCTTCCACTCAACAAGCTGGCTGAGAAATACGATCCGTATTTGATTAAAATGGCTGACCCGGCAAAAATGTCCTGGTATCAACAACCGGACGGAAATGTATACGGCTATCCCAACGCTTCCTCTTCACCGCAGGATTATCAAAAATACGGGCAAAATTTTGTTTCTAACCAGACGTTTATGGTGCGGAAGGACATGTATGAGGCGATTGGTAAGCCGGATATGAGAACACCGGAAGGATTTTTGAAAGCGCTTCAAAAAGCGAAAGAGAAATTTCCTGATGTGAACGGTCAGCCGCTGATCCCGATAGGGTTTCACGAATTTACGGACAACGGGAATTACTCTTTTGAAGACTATTTACTCAATTTTCTAGCCATTCCTCATGAAAAGGACGGAAAGCTGTACGACCGTCGTTCAGACGAAGAATATATTCGGTGGCTCAAAACCTTCCGTCAAGCGAATGAGCAGGGGCTGATCGCCAAGGATGTATTTATCGACAAGCGTCCGCAAATGGAGGAAAAGGTAGCACAGGGCCGGTATTTTGCCATGCTGTATCAGCGCTCCGACTTTGCTGGACAACAGGCTACATTGTATGCGAAGGACCCGAACTCCGTCTATATCGCGGTCGATGGGCCCTCGAACAGCAAGCTGGATCCGCCTGCGCTGGCTGGACCGGGTATTTCTGGCTGGACGGTAACGCTCATTTCCAAGGATGTCAAAGACAAGGAGCGGGCTATTGAATTCCTGACCTATCTGATTAGCGAGGAAGGGAACCGTGACCTGTACCTCGGGGAGCAGGGGAAGCTGTGGGAGACGGTTAACGGTAAGCCAGCCTTCAAGCCGGAGGTGCTGGAGCAGATGAACAAGGACCGCGCTGCTTTTGATAAAAAATATGGTGCTGCCTTCACCTTCTGGATGCTGATGGACACGAATATGAATTTGCAGTGGGCGCCGCCCAGCGTGGAGCCATACAAGCAGCCGGAGGATTGGACGAAGGGCAAGACAAAAGGCTTCTCCCAATACGACAACATCAAACCGACCGGAACATCGGCAGAGGGCATTGCGTCAGGACGGATAGACCAAATCTGGGGCAAGGCATTGCCAAAGCTGCTGCTGGCTTCCTCGGATGAAGAATTCGACCAATTGTTTGCCCGCTTTTTGGAAGATCGCAGAAAAGCCGGATATGACAAGGTCATGGCTTATCAGCAAAAGGCCTATGAAGAAAACCTCAAGAAAATAGAGCAGTTCACCAAATGATCTGATTTATTGAACCTAAGGATGTGATTTCATGCCAAGCCGCAGACGTCCACGAATAAAAAGATCGCTGCTCCGCGAAGTATGGCGGTGGCTGACGGATACGGCGGATCGGCTTGGTGGCTGCTCTCTTCAAGTCAAGCTCATTGTCGCATATATCGCCGTTATTTTAATCCCGGTTGTATTATTCTCGCTATATACCTTTCACCAGCTATACGAGAACACCATGCAAGAGATTACCGCCCAAAATCAGTATGTGCTGGATACAGAGCTGGCCCATATTCACAGCAATATGGAAATTATGGAGCGAACCGCACAGCTTGCGATTTCAGATCGCAACGTACTCCGTTATTTGACTGAGGAACGTGAAATGAGCAGTGATGAGCTGGTGCAATTCAACATGAACGTGTTTCCGAATTTGCAGCATTTGCTGTACAGCAATCCCAATGTGGCGAATATTCGGCTGTATACGAGCAATCCACACGTACGCGAAATATGGCCGATGATTTTCAACGAGTCACGATTACCTATGGTTTCCTGGCTGAAAACGGCTCAACATCAGCAAGGAAAAATCTGGTGGGAAATGTATCAGGGACCGAAAAGCTTGCTTCGAGGGCAAGCACGACAGGAAAGCGAAACGGTGCAGTATATGGCTTTGCTGCGTGAAATTCAGGCTGTAGGAAGTGCTGGAGAAAGACACGCGGGCTTGGTGGAGACGAACATGAGGCTGGAGTTATTTTCGCCCAGAGTATTTGATACTCCGCAAGATAACCGTGCATCGTCACAAATGCTCATATGGGACGGCAGCGATTCCAGCCCATGGAACAGCGGCAAGCCCATGTCTTTTAACGATATAGCAACAGCCTCCCCTCTATCCGATGCGCTTCCCATACCTGAGTCCAATTTGCGCCATCTGTTTCAGTCCCGCGTTCAGGGACCGGGTGGTGCTTTTGATTTTACTTATGAAAATAAGCCTTATCTCGGTCTGTACCGTTCTATAGAAGGGCTGGACGCTTATCTGCTAAACGTGGTAGCGCTGGACGGTTCGCTGGGTGATCTCCGTCAGAAGCGCAATGCTATGCTGCTTATTATTTGTGTACTGATTTTGTTGATGTCACTTATTTCCTACACCTTGCACGCTTTTATCCTCAAACAGCTTCATACACTGAGGGAATCCATGAAGAAGGTACAGCAGGACGGAGACTTTCAGCTTCGGATTCCCGTGTATGGACGTGGAGAGGTGGCGGAGCTGGCCCTGTATTTCCGCAGTCTGCTGAGTCAGATTAACGGGCTTATTGCCGAGGCAGTACACAAGCAGGCCGCTGCTCAGGAGGCTGAATTGCAAGCACTCAAGCATCAAATTGATTCCCATTTTCTTTATAATACGCTGGAAAATTTAAAAATGATGGCAGAGCTGGAGCGTCAGTATCCGTTGTCGGATGCCTTGACTTCTCTTGGCTCGATGATGCGTTACAATCTCCAATGGTCCGGGCCATATGTTGCGCTGCGGGACGAAATTCGCCATATTCAGCATTATGTGGCTATTATGAACATTCGCCATGACAACCAAATTGGTCTGGAGGTTCATCTGCCGCCAGCGTATATGGAGCAGGAAGTGCTGAAAATGTCGCTACAGCCTGTGGTGGAAAATGCCATCAAGCACGGCTGGAGTGCATTACACAATGAAATGGATGGATGGGAACAGCCTGAACGGACATTCAGCATTACCATAGAAGCCTGCATGATGCAGGAACGATTTGAGCTGCGCATTCGGGATAATGGAGCAGGGATACTCGAGGAGAGAAGACAAGACATTATGTCAGGTCTGGGACAAAAAGATATGAATTCTCGTGAGCCGGGAGTGAATGGAGGGATCGGTTTGCGCAATGTGCATCGTCGCCTGAGTATGCATTATGGCGTCGGGTACGGCATCCGACTGGACAGTATCCTCGGACAATCGACGACAGTGACCCTGATTTTGCCCAGACGTCACATGATGAGAGGGGTGGACAATGGCGACTAGACTATTGATTGCGGATGACGAAAAGAACATTCGAATGGGCCTTCAGGCCATGATTGAACGGGAATTTTCCGGCTTATATGAATGTGCACTAGTCAAGGACGGAAGAGAGGCTTGGCAGCATGTACAGCACTATTCACCTGAGCTGGTCATTACGGATATCCGTATGCCTGTCATGGATGGCATTATGCTGATGCAGCATATCCGCGAGCTGGAGCCGGGACGCAGGCCTATGGTGATCATTCTCAGTGGATATGACGAGTTCCAGTATGCAAGAGAAGCGATTCGCTGCGGAGCACGGGAGTATTTGCTCAAGCCGATTGTCAGGGAGGAGCTGTTCGGTGCGCTGGCAACCTTGAACGAGGAATTGGAGCAGCACGCAGGTCAGGACAGACTGGAACAGAGGAACCCTATCATAAACGATAATATTGTCAGAGTGGAGAAGGATAGACGGGCCGGAAGTATGGATGGTGCTAGTGTCACCGCCGATAGAAGCGGTAGTATGACGCGAGCTATCCAATACATCCATGCTCATTACAGCGAGGATTTGAATATGGCGGTAGTATCCAATTCGGTATCGTTGAATTACACGTATTTTAGTCAGGCGTTCAAAGCCTATACAGGCATGAGCTTTGTTCAATATGTAAAAAAATTGCGCATTGCAGAGGCCAAAAAACTGCTGGGGTGTCAAGGCGGCAAGATTTATGAAATTGCGGCTGCCGTAGGCTTTGACAATGCAAAGCATTTTAACAAGGTGTTTCGTGAGCTGGAAGGGACGACGCCGCAGCAGTTTCGAGTGAGGAAGCTTACGGGTAATTAGAAGTAAGTATGCGGAAAACTTCACTGCCTTTTTACCCTTATCCTGATATAATGAAAATAAGTATAACCATGGCCTTCAATCAGAGATTTTATACACAAATCAGATGAATCGCCGGACGGAAGGGGAGAGCATATGGTTATTTATGAAACGGACCAAGCTTATATGATGACGACGCAACATGACCATGCCCATATTTCAGGTGAGCTGGCTTCACAGTGGGAAGAAAGTGCTTTTAAGAATAGACGACATAAGCAGGATTTTGTGTATGCAGCACGGGAACATGACCGGGGGTGGATTGAGTTGGACGCCGCTCCTTTCTGGAATGATCAGGTGTCTGCCCCCTATACGTTTATTGATTTTCCACTCAATCCACGTTTTGTGTTCTATCGTCTCGGAATTGATGAAGTCGAGCAAGTGAATTCCTATGCGGCACTGCTGTGCAGCCTGATGTACAAGGAGCTCGTCGGACGGACCGAGCATAAGGATGCTCAGGACAAGCAAGTGACGCGTGCTTATCAGGTGGCGGAGGAACAGCGTCGGCACAGGCTCAAACAGGAGATGTCATTTGGTGTAACCTTTGATCATCAGGTGCGGACGGATGTACGCAGAATGTTGTTCTGCGACGAATTGAGTCTGTTTCTGTGCAGCCGTGAGCCGGGTACACCTGCTGCAGATTATGAATGGTTTGCTGACGGATTGAGCTTTCCGGCGGTTCGCCATGAATGTGGGCGAGTCCGTGCCGAGTGGCTGTCGGATCAGGCTGTGGGCCTTTCATTTTTCCCTTTTACTGGAAAGGTGGGAATAACTCATACCTTCAAAAAGGTAGATAAAGAGCAAATTCGCATAGCAGGTCTTTTACACGCCTACCGATCCTCCGAATGGATGCATCGAACCTTTACCGTCGAACATATTATGGAAGTAGAAGAACATCAGGAGAATGCCTGACCATCTTCAAATACTGCTTCGAACGGGCATTGTGTTCGTGGACGCAGAGGAAGTCAGAGCAGAGCCTCCCTGAATGCCTATTCAGAGAGGCTTTCTTTTTCTTGGATTAAAGTTTTACGATTTTGTAGATGTTCTCGCGCGGTTGATCAAGGTCTGCGCCTTGTTCAATACCTTATTGCGCGCCCCTTTATTTTTCATCAGATACGCAACACCCATTCCCAATGCCGCTATGACCCATTTTTTATTCTTCATGATTCATGCCTCCTTATGCTCATGTTGTCATACGCTAACGATTTAAAATCATCCAAAATGTGAAATGATGAACGGGATTTCACGATTTAGTGCTTCATTGCGCCCGTTCCGCATAACTATGATTTTACCCTTTCCATCAAATCTTACCCGTTCCTTCGGCTATGAAACGATTACGACTGCCTATTCACGTTTAATGGATATTATCAAGTATCCTGCCGCAATTGCTTCAGATGCACATGACAGGGAGGTCTTTGTTATGAGAAAGAAGGAAGTAGTTGCCATGCTGCTCGCTGGCGGACAAGGCAAAAGACTCAAAGGACTGACCCGTACACTTGCCAAACCGGCTGTATTTTTTGGAGGAACCTACCGCATCATTGATTTTCCCCTCAGCAATTGCACTCATTCCGGCATTGATACCGTAGGCGTACTGACCCAATATGAACCGCTGGTACTTCATTCCTATATCGGCGTAGGCAGCGACTGGGATTTGGATCGCCTGGATGGGGGAGTTTTTGTTTTGCCTCCCCACGAGAAGGAGAATGGAAACAACTGGTATCGAGGTACGGCGGATGCTATTTATCGGAATCTGCATTTTTTGGATCAGTATGACCCGGAGCATGTACTCATTTTGTCAGGAGATCACATTTATAAAATGGATTACAGTCGCATGCTCGACTATCACAAGGAAAAGGGAGCAGATTGCACTATTTCCGTCATCGACGTCACGATTCAGGAAGCCAAAAGATTCGGGATTCTGAACGCCGATGTTGATTTGAAAATATACGACTTTGAGGAGAAGCCGGAGCAGCCGAAAAGCACGCTGGCCTCCATGGGCATTTATTTGTTCAAATGGGAGGTGTTGCGCCGATATCTGCTGGAGAGCGCGAGCGATGCTGAATCCTCGCATGATTTTGGCAAGGATATCATTCCATTGTTGCTCCAGCATGGGCGGTCGCTGTATGCGTACCCGTTTGCCGGGTACTGGAAGGATGTAGGCACCATTCAGAGCTTGTGGGAGTCCAACATGGATCTGCTGGCTCAGGACCCGCCGCTGGATCTGAATGACTCTTTCTGGCGCATCTATACCCGTAGTCCTAATCAACCGGCCCAGTATATAACCCAACGGGCGATTCTGAAAAACAGCATTGTGAATGAAGGCTGCGTGGTGGACGGAGAGGTCAGGCATTCTGTGCTTTTTTACGGAGTTGAGGTAGGAGAAGGGAGTGTTATTACCGATTCTGTCATTATGCCAAACGTCAAAATTGGTCGCAATGTTCGCATTCACCGGGCCATCGTGAGCGAAAACATCATTATTGAAGACAACACGGTCATCGGATCTGAGGGCAGTTCGGATGAAATTGTTTTGTTCGATCAGGAAAGCCAGCTTCATGCACGAATATAACCCGGATAAGGACGGTGTCCGCTATGAGCCGACTCATTGGAGTCATCAACCTGGATCACGAACTGGATCAGTTGAAGGAATTGACCTATTTCCGGTGCGGGGCCGCAGTACCCTTTGCCAGTCGATATCGGCTCATTGATTTTACCTTATCTAATATGATGCATGCAGGGGTGCATGATATTGCACTGTTCATCCGCCGCAAATACCGATCGCTGCTGGATCATCTGGGTGAAGGTCGGCCTTGGGATTTGGACCGCAGACGGGGCGGACTGTTTATTTTGCCACCGGACTGGAATGATCCGACGGATGCATCCCTTGGAGATTTGCAGCATGTACACAACAATCTGGACTTTTTTCATCGCTCATCAGGTCAGACGATTGTTCACGCCGGAACCCAGCATGTCAACAAGGTTGATATTGAGGATGTATACCGTTACCATCGGGAGAAGAACGCGGACGTCACCCTTGTGTACAAAGCAATACATCAGCTCGAATCTGAGCACGCTCCCTGTGTTCGACTGGAGATTGATGAGGACGGACGGGTGACGGGCATTCATCAGGAGCAGGATCATCATAATATTTATCTGGAAATTTTCGTCATGGACAAAAGCCTGTATCTTGATCAGGTGAAGCATTGCATTGCTCATCAGGATAACCATTTTTTCCGGGATGCCATTCAGAAAAACCCTAGTGGTCTGCGCATTTATGCATATCCCTATGAAGGCTATCATGCCGTGATTAATTCCATTGAGAGTTACTATAAAAACAGCATGAAGCTGCTGGATCAGCAGCAATATCAAGCGCTGTTCCAGAATCAGCCGGTGCATACGAAAATCAAATATGAAGCTCCAACCCGTTATACGGACACTGCCGAGGTGGATCATTCGCTTATCGCCAACGGCTGCACGATTGGGGGCAAGGTGAAGAACAGCATCCTTTTTCGCGGGGTACGGGTGGAGGAGGGCGCACGGGTAAGCAACTCGATCATTATGCAGAAATGTGTGATTCGTAAAGACGCAGTGGTGGAGAATGTGATTTTGGATAAGGATGTGCAGCTTTCACCGGATCGTACCCTGATTGGAGACGCCAGAGTTCCCTATGTCATTGCCAAAAATAGCGTGATTTAAATATAATTGAGCATTTAAAACGGAATAACAGGAGGTCACACCTTTGTTCAGCAATAAAGAAGCATTTAAGCAGGCTTTTCGAGAGCAACTGGTCGGAAGGCTGGGCAAGCCGATGCAGGAAGCTCAGGCGGAAGACATATACAAGGTTTTGGGCGGTATGATCCGCGAACAAGTCGGCAAAAATTGGGCGGAAACGAACCAAGCCTATAAAGAAGGACAAGAGAAGCAGGTCTATTACTTTTCACTGGAATTTTTGATAGGCCGTCTGCTGGGCAGCAATTTGCTGAATTTGGGCGTGCTGGATATGGTCCGGCAGGCACTGGGAGAGCTGGGCTGGGATCTGGAAAAGATTGAAGAACAGGAGGCAGACGCGGGGCTGGGCAATGGCGGTCTCGGCCGTCTGGCGGCTTGCTTCATGGATTCGCTGGCATCCCTTGGCTATGCAGGACATGGCTGCGGCATCCGTTACAAGTATGGCCTGTTCGAGCAGCGTATTGTGGATGGAAACCAGGTGGAGCTGCCTGATTACTGGCTGCAAAAAGGGAACGTCTGGGAGGAGCGCCGCCCCGACAAGAAGGTCGAGGTTCAGTTCTGGGGACGTGTGGAAACTCGGGAGGAGAACGGTCGTATTGTATTCGAGACGCAGGATGCCGAAACGGTCTGGGCAGTTCCGTACGATATTCCGCTTGTGGGCTACGGACATGCGCAGGTGAATACGCTGCGGATCTGGAGTGCGGAATCGGCGCTTGATCCTGTCCGAGGGCCGATTCGAGGCGAAGGCGGTTACTACCGCTTTCTTGACTACAATCGTTCGGTAGAATCCATTTCGGCGTTTCTGTACCCGGACGATTCAAATTATGAGGGCAAGCTGCTTCGCTTGAAGCAGCAGTATTTCCTCTGCTCGGCCGGCTTGCAAAGTATTTTGCGGACGTTTGAGAAGCTTCGATTGCCCTACAGCCAGTTGCCTGACAAAATAGCGCTGCATATTAACGATACACATCCGACGCTCGTAATACCGGAGCTTATGCGTATTTTGATGGACGTGAAGGGCTTGGGCTGGGATGAAGCGTGGGATATTACGACGCAGTCGGTTTCGTATACGAATCATACGATATTGAGCGAGGCGCTGGAGCAATGGCCTGCCAATATGGTGCGGGAGCTGCTTCCGCGAGTTTCTCTTATCATTGAAGAGATTAACAAGCGTTATTGTGCAATGCTGCTGGAACGTTATCCGGGACAGGACATCAAAATTGGTGAAATGGCGATTATTCACGGTGAGCAAATTCGCATGGCCCATCTGGCGATTGTCGGCAGCTACAGCGTTAACGGAGTGGCTGCGCTGCACACGCAAATTTTAAAGGAGCGGGAAATGAAGCCGTTTCACGAGTTGTACCCCGGCCGTTTTAACAATAAAACGAACGGAATTGCCCATCGCCGCTGGCTCATGCACGCGAATCCCGAGCTGGCAAGCTTGTATGATGAAACGATAGGCACACGCTGGAGAACCCGTCCACGCGAGCTGATCGATCTGCTTCGTTACAGCGGGGACGAGTCGTTCAAGGAACGGATACAGGCGATTAAGCGAAGTAATAAAGTCAGGCTCGCCGAGCATGTTTTTGCTAAACAGGGCGTGCGACTGGATACGTCCTCGATTTTTGATGTACAGGTCAAACGATTGCATGGATACAAGCGACAACTGCTTAATATTTTGCATGTGATGCATGTTTACAATCAGCTCAAGCATAATCCTTCTCTGGATGTGGTACCGCGTACGTTTATTTTTGGGGCTAAAGCTGCTCCCGGCTATTATCTTGCCAAGCAGACGATTAAGCTTATTAACAACGTGGCGGACACGATCAATCGGGATGTGGATGTCAGGGACAAGCTGAAAGTCGTTTTTCTGGAAAATTATTCAGTTTCACTGGCTGAGCTGATTATTCCTGCGGCAGATGTCAGCGAGCAGATTTCCACAGCAGGTAAGGAAGCCTCAGGCACCGGGAACATGAAATTTATGATGAATGGTGCACTCACCCTGGGCACGCTGGATGGAGCCAATGTAGAAATGCATGAAATGGTGGGCGACGCCAATATGTTCATTTTCGGACTGAAGGTGGATCAAATCGAGGCGTATTACCGGGACGGACAATATTCAGCACGCAAAACAGCCAACAGTGACGAAAGACTGCGTGAAGTGCTGGATCAACTGGTGAACGACGCTCCTTTTACGCGGCATGAACGGGAGTTTGAGGCTATTTATCAATCCCTGATTGATCATAATGATGAATACTTTGTGCTCAAGGACTTTGCCGCATATGTAGATACTCAGGTGCAGATCGAGCAGGTGTACCGAAATCCGTCTGAGTGGACGCGGCGGGCTATTGTAAACATGGCACATGGCGGCAAGTTTTCCAGTGATTGCACAATTCAGCAGTACGCGGCGGATATTTGGGACATTATACCTCTCCAAAACGAAGTCAACAAGCGAATCTTGTCCTAAAACGGCGAAACAGGCGGAATGGCATTGCTTTTCGAACGCTGAGGGTTATAATGACAGTATAGACATAAGTAAGGATGGGAGGCTGTATATACTCATTCCTGAACTTGAATTGTACTGTTAAAGGAGTCCTCCTATTGATAAAGCTCAATCCGAACAGGCTCAAATCTAAACAATCAAAGAAGAAATATAATGTGCTTCAAAATATATGGCGGGCGATTCGTCTGAATTTCATCAAGCTGTTGCGTGCGCCGGGTGGAGTGAAGAAAATATCTCTGGGCTTTGCCATCGGCTTCGCTCTGGAGATGATTGTCATCTCCACGGCTTCACTGGTATATCTCGTGTTTTACCCGGTTGTTCGGTTGTCCGGCGGTTCGCTGCCTGCGGCAATTGTGGGCAACGTTGTAGGTAAGCTGACCTTTTTGCCGATTGTGCTGATGCCATTCGCCAAGCAACTGGGAGCTTGGGTTTATCCGTCCCATTACCCGGTCCATGTCCGGGGAGGCAGGCTTCACGAGCATTCTTTTATGGAGCTGTTTCATGGAAACTGGTCTGTATTCAGAGACCTGCTACATGGAGGACTGCATATTCTGATCGGCATGTCGATTTTTGGCGTGGTCCTAGGGATTATTTCGTATTTTGTCATTCAATTTCTGTATAACCGTTCGCTGCACAAACGGCTGGAAAAGCGGAAACTGCGTCACGGCGCAGCCTTTTCAGGGGCCAGATTATTAAAAAACGGATAATGTAGCGATAAAGAAGCTCCTTGAGCCTATGAATTAGGTCTGAGGGGCTTCTATTAGTTTGGATTGGGATTTTCATGAGTGCCATCATCTTTCACAATAATTGGCTTCATTCGCTCGAATCGTTTACAATACGTGTGCATACAACACTGGACTACAGGTTAATGTACATACAAGGAGTGGTGAAGTTGCGGAAGATATGGCAAATCTACTTAACAGACTGGAAAAATGTATTCAAAGTATCAACCGGGACTTTATTGGTCATAGGTATCATTCTTTTGCCTTCCGTCTATGCATGGGTAAATTTGAAAGCAATGTGGGACCCTTATGCGAATACATCTGGTATTAAAATTGCAGTAACGAGTCAGGATCAGGGCACTGAGGTGAACGGAAAGAAGATTAATATCGGTGACGAGGTTTTGCATAATCTTCAAAATAACAAGAAATTAGGCTGGACCTTTGTCAATGAAGCGGAAGCGCGAAAAGGTGTGCTGAACGGAGATTATTACGCAAGCCTGCTCATTCCAAAGGATTTCTCCGAAAAAATTACGAGCGTGCTCACGGAAAATCCGCAAAAGCCGGAGATTGATTACGCCGTCAATGAAAAAATCAATGCGGTTGCTCCCAAAATTACTTCTTCTGGAGCAACCGCTCTGACGAATCAGATTAGTCAAAACTTTATTGAAACCGCCAGTCAGGCTGTGCTGACCAAATTGAAGGAAGCCGGGGTGAAGCTGGAGGAGGAATTGCCGACCATACGCAATATTGAGAACCGGGTGCTGGAGCTGAACAACCGATTGCCGGATATCGACAGATTAGGAAAGCAGGCTATCGAACTGGAACAGAATTTGCCGAAAATTAAGGCACAGGGACAAAAGATCATTGCATTAAAGGAGAAAATTCCTGAAATTAACCGCGCTGGCGATCTGGTGCTGAAAATTGAAAAAAACTTGCCCGAGCTGGACAAGGTGGCGGCAGTTATTTTAGATATACAAAAAAGGCTGCCGGACATTCAAAAGGCCGGGGATCGGATCGTGGAACTGGACCAAAATTTCGGTAAGGTAGAAAGCGCATTGGCTACGGCCCTGGAGGATACACAAACGGCGCTCAAGGTCATTAATGCCGCACAAAAAGCGTTGCCGGAAGTACAAAAAATTGCGGATACTGGCAAGGATTTTACAACCGGATTGCTTGATTTTCTGGATAAAAACGATGGTGCGCTGGATTCAATCACCACTGTAGTCAAAGAGGATTTACAGTTGGTACAGCAAATTGCGAATGGAGTTTCGGAGATCACAGGAATCATCCACGGTGTTGATTTTGATCCTAAAGCAGCACAGGCTGCGGTGAATCGGGTTAGCGGAAGACTGACCACTGCCGTGGGAGTGCTGGATCGTATTTCTCAGTTGTTGACCCGTGTTAACGGATATTTGCCGAGTCAGCCGCTGGATTCGCTTATTTCCCGTGTGAGCGGGGTAGAGGATCGATTCCGTCGCTTGAACAGCACGGTTACAAGCATCGGTGATGCCATTCAGCGCGGCGAGAAGCCTGCACAAAATCTGCTGGATGACGCAGACCGCCTTGCTGGAGAAATCAGCAGCGGAATCGACAGCATTCTGGGCAATTATGATACGGAATATGCACCAGCCATTCAAAAGGCGCTGGATCAAATCAAGACCGTTGCCCGCAATTCTGCGAATGTGCTGAATATGGCCCAAGAGCAGCTACCGAATATTGAAAAAATATTAAACGATGCTCAGGCTGCCGCACAATTTGGTCAGGAAGAACTGACCCGTCTTCAGCAGGACCTGCCACAATATCGGCAAAAGTTGCATGAAGCGGCTACGACGATTCAGGGCCGCATGGGCGAATTTACGAATGCTGTAAACAAGGCAGCGGATTTCGTAAATAACGATTTGCCTGGGGTTAAAAGCAAAATTCATCAGGCTGCGGATTTTGTACGTAACGATTTGCCGAGAGCGGAGCAGCAGTTTGTCAAAATGGCTGACCTGATTGAGAACAAGTTTCCAGAGGCCGAACACGCGGTACACCAGGTAGCCAACTTTGTAAGAACGGATCTTCCTGCGGCTGAGGATTCCATACGTCAGGCTGCAGACACGATTCGCAAGCTCAAAGGTGAAAATGCCCTTGGACGGGCCATTGCGCTGCTCAAGGGGGATGTGAAAAAGGAGAGCGATTTTCTCGGCAGTCCGGTGTCGTTGAAACAGGAGCGGATTTATCCGATTCCGAACTACGGTTCTGCGATGTCGCCTTTTTATACTACATTGTCCATTTGGGTAGGTGCGATGCTGCTGGTATCGATGTTCAGGGTAGATGTTGAGGACCCGGAAGGTAAATATAAAAGCTACCAGGTGTACTTCGGGCGACTTATGACCTTCTCCACCATTGGTATATTTCAGGCGCTTAGTGTGTCGCTTGGTGACTTGTTCCTGCTCGGTGCGTATGTGGATGCCAAGGTGGCATTTGTACTGTCCTCCATGCTAATTAGTCTCGTGTTCACGGCCATGACCTATACACTGGTTTCGGTGTTTGGCAATATTGGTAAGGGACTGGCGGTTATCTTGCTGGTGCTCCAGTTCTCCAGCTCAGGTGGCACGTTCCCGATTGCTACAAGCACGCCGTTTTTTCAAGCGCTGAATCCGTTTGTACCGTTCACCTATGCGGTTAGTCTGCTACGGGAAACGGTAGGAGGAATGCTGCCTTCGACGGTGACGCGGGATGTGGTAATGCTGTTTGTATTTATCGGGGTTTGCTTCCTGTTTGGATTAGTGCTTAAGAAGCCGCTCAGCAAGCATACGAAGAAGATGGCTGAGCGTGCGAAAGAGACGAAGTTGATTCCTTGATTGTTAAAAAAGAGAGAGAGTTACGGTGGTTGTAGTGAGCGGCTCCGCGAAGGATTTGATCTTACGATCGCTGTTGCCACGGGATTCTTTGGATTGGATAGGACATGAAAAGGTAAGAATCCCTTGGCAGCTTATGCTTACGATGCGAGCTTTCCAATGGAAAGCTTTCAGGCGAACGCTTCGCTTCTACAGATTCAAAACCTCCGCTCCGCTGGGGCTACCACTGTAAAGTCACTTTCCTTCTAACGGTGGGTGGTAGTATGAGGGGGGATGGCCTCACCTGACGGCTTCGGCAGGGTGTGGGGCTTTTTTGTTTGCGCTAAATAATACCTTTCTATTTTAGGGTGTTTCAAGGTGGTGTTTTCTGGTGAATAAAGTGGGTATGGTCTTTTTTTGGCAGGGGATTTTTACGAAATTTTAAAATTCTTAGGCAAAGGCGGGAGGCAGTATGGAATATTCATATTTGGGAAAGTCAGGCTTGCAGGTTAGTCGGTTGTGTCTGGGGACGATGAATTTTGGACCGGAAACCGAAGAAAAGGAAGCGTTTAAAATTATGGATGCCGCGCTGGATGCGGGCATTAACTTCTTTGATACAGCCAATGTGTACGGACAGGCCCGTAAAGGGTGGACGGAAGAAATTATTGGACGCTGGTTCCAGCAGGGTGGCGGAAGACGCGAGAAGGTCGTGCTTGCAACGAAGGTATACGGGGATATGAAAAATGAGAACGACGGTCCGAACGCAGGATCAGGCTTGTCAGCTTACAAAATTCGTCGTCATTTGGATGCTTCTCTGAAACGTTTGCAGACCGATCATATCGAGCTGTATCAGATGCATCATGTTGACCGAAATGTGTCATGGGATGAGCTGTGGGGCGTTTTTGAGTCGGTTGTGGACCGCGGGCAAGTTGACTATATCGGTTCCAGTAACTTTGCCGGCTGGCATATTGCTGTGGCGCAGGCCGAAGCGAAGGCACGCCGTTTTCTGGGGCTTGTATCCGAGCAGCATTTGTATAATCTGAACGAACGTTCCGCTGAGCTAGAGGTATTACCTGCGGCTCAGGAGCTGGGACTCGGCGTTATTCCATGGAGCCCGCTGGCTGGCGGACTGCTGGGACGTAATGCATTGGCAGGTACCGGCTCACGCAGTGCACGTTCCAAGGAAAAGATTGAACAGAATCGTGGGAAGCTGGAGCAATTTGCAGCGTTGTCTCGCGAGCTGGGCGAAAAGGAAGACGTGATTGCGCTGGCTTGGGTATTGTCCCATCCGGCCGTAACGGCTCCGATTATCGGTCCACGGACATTGGAACAACTGGAGGATGCTCTCCGGGTGCCCGAGGTCAAATTGAGCGAGGATGTGCTTGCCAAACTGAACGAAATTTTCCCTGGTCCCGGCAAACCTGCGCCAGAAGCCTACGCTTGGTAAGCTGAACCCTTTCTATTCAAGCATCATTCCTATTTAGGCATCATTCGTGGAAGCGAAGTGAGCATTGACGGTGAGTGCCAAGGTGACAAGAAGCGAATCGCAAAAAAGCAGCAGAGCAGGAGTAGCCTCCTGAGTCTGCTGCTTTTTTACTAGATTACCCTGTCAGAACCTGAACAATAAGCGATCATGACCAGAATAATCCTGCGCTAAACGTGATCTGTCTTTTTGGGCATTATCCGAGGGATGATTTTCTTATCATGTGTAACATAACTGTGCAGAACCATACCAAGAATAACGATGAACATACCTATCCATGATAAAAGAGAGGGAATCTGTATGGATAATAAGATCAGTTCTCCCATTAATGCGAAAAGCACTTCCAGAGATTGTGTTGCTTCCACCGTTGCTAACTTCTGCATATTTCCCCGAACCTGATCTGTTGCTTTAAAAAACAGGACTGTAGCAATCACTCCTGAAAACACGGCTACCAAAGCGGATTGCAGCGTCTGTTCCTGACTCGGCATTCCCACGCTAAAAACCCCGTATAACGAAAGGAATAACCAGAACGGCAAACTGGCTAATGTCATCCCGAGAACACGCTGATAGGCATCCAATCGCCCTGCACAAACTTCCATCATTTTACGATTACCTAGTGGATAGGCAAATGAAGCGAGTACGACAGGCAGAATGCCGAATACAAAATCCTGGGTAGAAATGGATTGCGACTGTTCGAATTGCATGAGAATAATCCCAAGTAAAATAACCAAAGACATCATAAGTCCCTGAATGGGGATTTTTCCTCGTACATTTAAAGGGCCATTTTCCGTTTGCACAATTTCAGAAAATAATGGAACAAGCAATGAACCGGAAATAATGGTAATTTGCCATGTTCCCGCGATCAGCCAGCCTGGTGAATAAGCCGATGCGAAACACAATGGAGCATAAAACAGTCCAAACCCGACGAAGCTCCATAAAACCCAGATCCCCGGTCGTTCTCTCATGACGTTCCAAAGAGGTTTAAGCTTGCGCTGGGTCAAAACGATGACGAATAAAACGGGGAGCATAAACAGATAACGCAAAGAAGCACTCCATATCCAGCTTCCGCCTGATAACTCCATTGACCGATTGAGAACAAATGTAAAAGCAAAAAAGAAAGCCGCCAATATACCGAGCCAGATTGATTGCAAAACATTCACCTTATTCTTTAAGTATCGTTATTACCATATATTAATAACTTTTTATGATTCATTACAAGGGTTTCTTCCTAGTTGACAAGGCGAAAGGGATACTGTATATTACTGAATGCTAATGATAATAGTAATTATTACTATTTAAATGACGTGAAGATAATGAACTTATATTAAAGGGAGCGTACCACCAATGAATAAGAAAGTAATACCGGTAACGGTGCTGAGCGGATATTTGGGTGCAGGGAAAACAACGATTTTGAATCATGTGTTAAACAATCGGGACGGAATGAAAGTGGCCGTGATCGTCAATGACATGAGCGAAGTGAACATTGATGCCGAGCTGGTCAAAAAAGAGGGGGGCTTGTCCAGAACAGAAGAAAAGCTGGTCGAGCTGTCCAACGGCTGTATTTGCTGCACATTGCGCGAAGACCTGCTGCTGGAAGTCAAGAAGCTGGCGGAACAAGGCGAGTTTGATTATATTTTAATCGAATCCACAGGGATCAGTGAACCTGTACCTATCGCTCAAACCTTTACGTATGCCGACGAAGGGACAGGCATTGATTTGGCTTCCCTGGCAAAGCTCGATTGTATGGTGACCGTGGTCGATGCGAACCGTTTCTGGCATGATTTTGAATCGGGAGAAACGCTGCTGGATCGCAGGCAGGCTACGGGAGAAGACGACACGCGTGATATTTCGGACTTGCTGATTGACCAGATTGAAACCTGTGATGTACTGGTTCTGAATAAATGCGATTTGGTTCAGCCTGCGGAGCTGGACAAACTTGAGGGCGTTTTGCGCAGATTGCAGCCTGAGGCCAGAATCATTTGTACTTCCAAGGGACAGGTCGCTCCTTCAGACATTTTGAACACGGGATTGTTTAACTTTGACAAGGCCAGCCAATCCGCCGGATGGATTCGTGAGCTGGAGCTGGAGAACCATACACCGGAAACGGACGAATATGGCATCAATTCCTTTGTATATCGCCGCAGAAGACCGTTCCATCCTGCCAGATTGGCTGAATTTATGAGCTACTGGCCGGAAGAAGTCGTTCGAGCCAAAGGATTGGCCTGGATCGCCTCCCCTCAGGATTGGGCGGCCAGTATCAGCCAGGCAGGCCCTTCCATTCAATTTGGCCCTGCTGGAAGCTGGCTGGCGGCGTTGTCCGAGGAAGAACGTCAGGAGATCGTCGCGGCTGATCCTGAGGCATTAGATAACTGGGATGAGCAGTGGGGCGACCGCATGAGCGAAATCGTCATGATCGGTATCGGAATGAATCAACCGGAGCTGGAAGAAGAGCTGGATGAATGTCTGCTGAACGATGGCGAAATGGACATGGACTGGTCCGGCTTTGAAAATCCGTTACCATGGCCGGCAACGGATGAATCCTCGTTTGCTAATTAAAAGGTGTATTTAATTTACAGAAAGAGGATATAGTTTATTGTCACATGGACCTATTGATCCATTCAGCAATGAAGTCCATACATTTTTTGGCCGCTGGCGAAACATTTTTTAATGAAGCGGTAGCGATACCAATAGTGCGGGAATGTTTTCCTTCCAAAGGTCGAATAGAGATGTCATAAGGAATGTGAGATAAAATCATTTCAGGAAGAATGCTCACACCTAAGCCGTTCTGTACCATGGCCATAATGGCATGATCATCTTCTAATTCATATTTGATTTTCGGTGAAATATTATACTGTGAAAAAATATTTCGCACATCGGTGTCACAGCCTGCAACAGGCATAATGAAAGGCTCATCTATGAGCTGCTCCACACGAATAGCGGCTTGTTCACCAAGAATATGATTGGAGGGAAGCAGGCAAAGCATTCTTTCTTCTTTTAGTGGCAAGGCTTCTAAAGTGTCTAACGTGGGCAGGTTTACGAAGCCCAAATCAGCCTCGCCGCTGACTAACCAACTCTCAATTTCATGGTAGTTCCCATCGAGCAGTTTCATCTCAATGAGAGGAAACTGCTCGTTAAATTTTTTTATAATACGCGGCAGCCAATGAATAGATACACTTGAGAATGTACCTATTTTTACGGTTCCGATTTCCAATCCTTTAATTAAAGCTACCTCTTGATAGAGCTTTTCATCCATTTGTATAATCTCTCTGAAGTGCATCATTAATCTTTCTCCGTTGTTGGTTAATTTGATGCCTGAACGACCCCTGATCAGGAGTGTTAACCCTATTTCATGTTCCAAAGCAGAAATGGCATGGCTGATTGCTGATTGTGTAAGATTTAGAACTTCCCCTGCCTTTGTGAAACTTCCCATTTCAACTACGCTAAGAAAAACCTTATATTTAAACAACGTGTGCTCACTCCTACCTACTATGAAATATATTCATGTATCGTATCATATAAATTCATTTTTTTTATTTAATAATTATGATTATAATCAAATTAAAGAAAGATTACTTATTTTGTTCTTGGGAGGTACACATGGACTCAATTGCTAAAACTCCACAGCCGCCTTATTATGCGGCCATTTTTACTTCTGAACGTAACGAAGGAGATCGTGGGTACGAAAAAATGGGTGACAAAATGTTGGAATTAGCTGCTAAACAACCTGGTTTTTTAGGCGTGGAAAGTGTTCGTGACTCACAAGGAGTGGGCATCACCGTCTCATATTGGGAGTCCTTAGACGCTATCAGGAGTTGGAAGCATCATGAAACGCACCAAGTCGCACAGGAAAAAGGAAAAGCTGAATGGTATAAAAGCTACGGTCTTAGAGTATGTAAGGTAGAACGGGATTATTTTTTTGAAATGTAAAGTAAGGTAGTTATAAGTTTAAGGGAGCACCTTCATAGCCATTTTTGGCTTTGAAAATGCTCCCTTTTGGATGTTTCAGATCTTAAAATATGAGGTGCTCAGGAATTGGCAGAGCTGATCGGCTTCATATCCTGTATGGCTTCCTTTAGACTTTGGGAGCATTGCTCATACAGTTGTTTTCTTTGCTGTTCACTGGAGTCTGCCGCCAGCTTTTGCAATTCCGTCGTGCATTGTTCCAACAGCGTCAGCACGGCTTGATTAGAATCCTGTACCTTGGACATCTGTACATTATCGCTGTACTGGTCAATGTATAACTCCCCTTGCGGGTCCACCTGCGCGAAAAATACGTCTTTGACCGTCAGGCTCTTTTCTTTCAGCTTTGCATCCAGCCATTGTTGAGTAATTCCCATGTATGCCATTTGCTGCTCCATGAGTTGTCCATCCATAATAATGGCTGTGGGTTCCTTCTCCGGTAGCTGTAGCATATTGAGATCCTTAAGCGTCACAGCCTGCTTATCTTTGGTCAACAGCACATTGATCTCACCGCTGGTCTCCATAATGGCAAATTCCACGTCAGACACCTTGAATACATTTTTACTTCGCAACTGCTCCATGAGTTCATCCAGAGTAAGCCGTTCCTTTCGCAAATTATCCTCTAAAATTTTGCCGTCTTTGATCAGGGTTCTGGTTTTTCCATCGGCAAAATCCCTAACCTTCTTGCTTTTAATTTGCAATACTTCAATTACAAATGTTACCAGAACCCATACTGCCAAGGCTATAAAGCCCAAGTACCAAGTGGATTCTCGCTCCATAGGAATGGTAGCGGCCAGGTTACCTATCGTGATCCCGGTTATATATTCAAACAAGGAAAGCTGGGATACCTGACGTTTCCCGAGAACTTTGGTAATTAAAAATAATATAGCGATAGCCATTAATGTGCGTAAAGCAACCTCGGCCCAATCCTGCATATACTCAACCTCATTTCACTTCATTTCATTTCGCCGCAAGTGCGCTGATATTCCAAGCATGTCCGCACCAAGGTCTGTTTAAACTCCAAGTATTCTTTTTTAGTTCAGCTTAAATAACATTAAAATTTTCTATCGTTGCATTATCAATGTCTATTACGCAGGCGATTGACGGAAAAGGGTGAGCAGGATACATTATAAATATAATTCTCATTTAGTTCATCGGGATTATAAACATTAAGTTCATGGAGGTATGTATATGTCATCCAAACCCAAAGTTGTCTTGTGGAGTAAAACAGGCTGTCATTTTTGTGGAGAGATTAAATCATATCTGGAATCCCAAAATCAGCCTTATGAAAATATTCAGGTAGACGGAAATGATGCTCTGCGTGACGTGCTGGAGACAAAATATGGTGTTCGCTTTGTCCCTGTTGTTGAGGTAGGTGGAAATAACAAATATGAGGCACTGCTCAACCCGGATCTGGAGGAGCTGGGTAAAGTGCTGGAAAGTTACAGTCAAGCGGTATAAGCCAACGGGAAAAAGGTCAGTAGCTACGCTGCCTATACAAAATAAGCAGCGTAGACTGTCCTACAAAGATGTAGCAGCATAGCTGCCTTGAAAACAAATGATTAGCCGTTGGGTAACAATAATTTTCAAGAGAGGTGGAACAATTCATGGCGAAAGACAGACAAATCAAATTTGGTGCCATTATTCACGGTGTTGGAGGAAGCATGACGACTTGGCGTCACCCTGAAGTGCCTGCGGACGCGAGTGTTAATTTTGAATTTTATAAAACACAGGCGCAAAAGGCGGAGGAAGGCAAGTTTGACCTTGTTTTTATCGCAGACGGTCTGTTCATTAACGAAAAATCCATTCCCCACTTTCTGAACCGTTTTGAGCCGATTACGATTTTGTCCGCTTTGGCCGGGGTGACGAAGCATATCGGGCTGGTTGGCACGCTGTCGACTTCCTACAGCGAACCGTTTACGGTAGCACGTCAGTTTTCTTCTATTGACCATATTAGCGGAGGTCGTGCAGGCTGGAATGTAGTGACTTCCCCGCTGGAAGGCTCTGCTCTTAACTTTAACAAAGGCGAGCATCCATCGCATCCACAGCGTTACAAAATCGCGGAAGAATATTTGCAGGTAACCAAAGGACTGTGGGATTCGTGGGAAGAGGATGCGTTCGTTCGTGATAAGGAATCCGGCGTGTTCTTTGACCCTGAAAAGCTGCATACCCTGAACCATAAAGGCGAGTTTTTTTCTGTGCAGGGTCCGTTGAACATTGGACGATCCAAGCAGGGACAGCCGGTTATTTTCCAGGCAGGTTCCTCGGAAGATGGCAAAAATCTGGCCGCCAAGGAAGCGGATGCTGTATTTACGGGACATGAAACGCTGGAGGAAGCGCAGCAGTTTTACCGTGATGTGAAGGAACGGGCGGTACGCTATGGCAGATCCGAAGAGGATATTGTCATCTTGCCGGGAATTTCACCGATTATCGGTAGCACGACGGAAGAAGCAGAGCGTAAGTATGAGGAGATTACCAATTTAGTGACGATTGAGGCTGCGTTAAAATTTTTGGGCCGTTTCTTCGATCATCATGATTTTTCACAATATCCGCTGGATGAGCCATTCCCTGAGCTTGATGGTATCGGCAGCAATTCTTTCCGTAGCGGCACCGATAAAATCAAACGGACAGCCAAAGAGCAAAATCTGACGTTGCGCGAGGTGGCATTGCGTTCGGCAACGCCTAGAACCTCTTTTATCGGTACAGCTGAGCAGGTGGCGGATCGAGTGCAGGAGTGGTTTGAAAGAAAAGGAGCAGATGGATTCATTATCGGCTCTGATGTACCATCGGGTCTGCATGATTTCGTAAATCTGGTTGTGCCTATTTTGCAGGAGCGCGGCATTTACCGTCAGGATTATGAATTCAGCACATTACGTGAAAACCTGGGTGTACCTATTCCTGAGAACCGCTACACAGCAGCTAAATCCAAAGTGAAGGTAGACGCATAACAGAAGGAGGGAAAAGCATGTCCAAGGTTGTCATCCTATCAGGCAGTCCATCTACACAATCCCGTCTATACGGCTTACTTAACTATACGACCGAGCAATTTCAGCAGGCCGGAGCGGAGGTCACAGTGCTGAATGTGGTCGACTTGCCAGCCGAGGATCTGGTTAAGGCAAACTTTAACAGTCCCGATATCACGGCCTCACTTGCGTTAATTGCGGCAGCGGATGCGGTCATCGTCGCTTCTCCCGTGTACAAAGCGGCCTATTCCGGATTATTGAAGATATTTCTGGATTTGGTGCCGCAGGAGGGGCTGAGAGGCAAACCTGTACTTCCTTTATTTATCGGAGGCACGCTGGCTCACCTGCTGGTCATTGATTATGCTTTGAAGCCAGTTCTTAACGCGCTGGGAGGAAGACATATTCTCGGCGGCGTGTATGCGGTAGATCAGTGGGTTGAACGGTTGCCGGATGGAGCATATGGGCTGTCAGAGGAACTGGTTTCACGGCTGGATCGCTCTGTTAAAGAGCTGACGGAGCTATTGAAGTCATAAATATTTTCAATTTTTACATTGACAGGGCGTTCAGTGAGTTTTATGATACAAAAAAACCAAGTTAACGTATTGGATAAATGTATTTAAAACTCACTGGGGGACTTGTGTATGAATATCGAGAATATGGAAGCCTTTGTATACGTGAATCATTATGGCAGTTTTAACAAGGCGGCAGAAGCGTTGTTCTTGTCACAGCCCTCTGTCACAGCTCGGATTCAGACGCTGGAGCGCGAACTGGAATGCAAGCTGTTCGACCGCCAAAGCAAGCAAACCATTTTGACGGAGGATGGACGAAAGTTTCTTCCTTATGCCGAGCAAATGCTGCAAGTGCTGCAACGGGGCAAGCAAAAGCTTCAACAGCGTAAAAAAGCCCCTCAGCAAGTTCGGATTGGCTGCACGATATCGGTGTCGAACTATATCATTCCTGAGATATTAAGGCAACTCCGCGCCCGTTATCCGGAGATTAACTACAAAATTGTGACGGCTACAACGGATCAACTGGTACATAAGCTGTTGAACCGTGAGGTAGACATTAGTTTTGTTCGTAAAGTGATGCATCCGGCCATTCGTACGCTTGCTTTTTATGAAGATCCCATTTCCCTGTATGTATATGACGGTCATCCGTTTATGAAGACAGGAAAGGCCAGCATACAGGATATTCAGCATGAAACGCTGGTATTTTTTGAATGCGGGTCATTGGACTGGATGAGGATTCATCGGTCTTTTGAATCACTGGAGCAGCCGCCGGATATTGCCTTTCAGGTAGATAATGTGGTTACAGCCAAAAAGCTGGTGCTGGAAGAAGCGGGGATTGCCTTTTTGCCGGACGTTTGTGTGAACCGTGAGCTGAAGGATAAGAAGCTGTTCCGCATCCATGTGCCAGAGGTAGCCGGGGTGTCCATGCAGATCAGCATTGTGGCGACCAAAGAAGACTGTGCGGTGAGCTCGGATTTTGCAGATGCATTGACAGAAGGATTTCGGGGTGCTGTTTTGTAAACCGTTTTTTGTAAATGTGAGGAGCTTGCAAAAATCCAGAATGTATGAAATGTTCTTTTCAAATATGCTTTTGATTTTTCAATGGTGTTATAGAAATGTTCTATTGCCTGGTGGATTGACGTAAATGAGCGCAGGTGTTAAATTAGTCACATCCTAAAACCGATTAAACTCATAGGAATTATTAATTAATGTGGCAGCTACCATGTATGTCGCAAACTGCTGATATACAAAGAGACGAGGGGGATTCATATGAAAAAGTGGTTTGCAATGTTATCCGTTATGGCGATTATTCTGGTGTTGGCAGGCTGCGGCTCTTCTGATAATGCGTCTAACGCGTCTGGCGCGTCCGGTTCGAACGGAGACGTGAAAAAAATTATTGTAGGTACAGGCACTCAATTTAAAAATGTATGCTTTATTGACGAAAATGGAAATTTAACAGGCTTTGACGTTGAGCTGATTAAGGAGCTGGACAAGCGCCTGCCTCAATACGAATTTGAATTCAAAACGATGGACTTCGGCAATCTGCTGCTGAGTCTGGATGCCGGTAAAATTGATCTGGTATCGCATCAAATGGAAAAAAACCCGGAGCGTGAAGAGAAATATCTGTTCAACAAAAATCCGTACAGTATTTTCCTGAACAGAGTCGCTGTAGCGAAGGATAACAATACCATTCAATCGATTGATGATCTGAAAGGCAAAAAGATACTCACCAGTCCGACCAGTAATGCGGCATATGTATTGAAGGAATACAACAAAACACACGGGGATGCTCTGAACATTGTTTATACAAGCGGTGCAGCCAATGATACGGTGCAACAGATTACGAGCGGCCGTATAGATGCTACCATTACGACAGACTTTGCGAACCGCTTTAACACCGATGAAAAAGGAGAAGTAGCCCTGAAAACCGTCGGTGATCCTTTGACTCAATCGGATGTATTGTATGTACTGAACAAAAATGAGCAAGGATTGGCAGATGATCTGGATAAAGCTATTCAGGAAGTGAAGGACGACGGTACATTGTCGAAGCTGAGCATCAAATGGCTTGGAGAAGATTTCACGAAGTCTCTGGATGATGTGAAAAAAGAAGGCACAACCAGCAAGAAATAGCGATAAGCTTGAATATTTCAGCGGTCAGGGTACCCCGTGTATTCTGACCGCTGATATATAGGAAAGGAGGCAGGCATATGAGCAGAGAGTTTAATATCGATTATGTTTTTAGCTTTATTCCGAAAATGCTGTCTTATTTACACATCACATTGTTTATTGTGGCAAGCTCGCTTTTGTTAGGGTTAATCATCGGCCTGTTGGTTGCGCTGCCTCGTATGTATAATATTCCTTTTCTCAAACGTGTCTCTCAGGTGTATGTTTCATTTTTTCGTGGAACGCCTATTCTGATCCAGCTCTTTCTGGTGTATTACGGCCTGCCCGAGCTGTTGAAGCTGGTAGATATCAATTCCTCCAGATGGGATGTGTTGTGGTTTGCCGTAGCGACCTATGCACTAAACAGCGGGGCCTTTATTTCCGAGATTATCCGATCGGGAGTAGAGGCGGTAGATCGGGGACAAATCGAGGCAGCACAGTCGGTCGGCATGTCAGGCTATCAGACTTTTACACGTATCATATTGCCGCAAGCGCTGGCAGTTGTGGTCCCGGTATTCTCCAATCTGATGATCGGCAATTTGAAGGATACTTCGCTGGCGTTTACCATCGGAGCTATGGAGATGACGGGGAAATCGCAGACACTGGGCGCGGCTACCCAGCATTTTGTTGAAACCTATATCGCGTTATCTCTTATTTACCTGGTCGTCAGTCTGATTTTGCAAAGACTGTTCAAGGTACTGGAAAATACGCTTCTCAAGCATGAGCATCGGGACACAGTCCAAAGCGAGCCTAAGAAACGAAAAAGTTTTGTGGTTCATTATCTGAACCCCCGTTTGAGTAAAGGAGGCAAGAGCATATGAGTCTGGATTTTGGATTTATATATACGGCCTTTCTGGGATTGTTCTCGGCGTTGCCCAACACTTTAATCATTACGGTGGTTTCCGTACTGGTGGGACTGGTCATCGGCATTATAACGGCTCTGGCCCGAATTTATAAGGTGCCTGTGTTGTCCCAGATTTCCCATGGCTACGTCACCTTCATCCGTGGTACGCCGATGCTGATGCATTTGCTGCTTATTTATTTCAGTTTACCTTTGTTCATTGATGCGGGAGCCAAGCATTTTGGCTGGTCGTTTCACTCTAAAGATGTTCCCTATATGGTTTTTGCACTCATTTCGTTCTCGATTACAAGTGGCGCGTATATGTCCGAGGTGGTCCGTTCCGGGATTCAATCGGTGAACCGGGGGCAAATCGAGGCGGCTTATGCGGTTGGCATGACGACGTGGCAAGTGTTAAGAAGTATCGTGTTTCCGCAAGCGTTCGTGGTCAGTCTGCCGAACCTGACGAATTCCGTCATTGGAATGCTGCATGGCTCTACCTTGGCCTTTACGGTTTCGGTCACTGAAATCCAGGCTCAGGCTGAAATTTTAGCATCTACAAACTGGAAGTACCTGGAGGTTTATATCGCGGCAGCACTGATTTTCTGGGGTTTGACGGTGCTGATTGAACGAATTTCCGACTTGGTGGAGAAAAAAATCAATGTGTTTAATGGAGGGAGAGCATCATGATCCGTCTGCAAAATATCACGAAATCGTTCGGCAAGCATGAGGTGCTCAAAGGCATTGATTTGACCGTGAATAAGGGAGAGGTTGTCGTCATTCTCGGACCGAGCGGCTCGGGTAAAACAACGTTGCTGCGCTGCATCAATTATCTGGAAAAACCGAATGACGGGGAGGTCAGCATTGGCGATTTTACGGTAAACTGCAAGCGACCTGCGAAGAAGGATGTTTTGGCCCTGCGCCAAAAAACGGCTATGGTCTTCCAGCAATACAACCTGTTCAAGCATAAAACGGCGCTGGAAAACGTGATGGAAGGGCTTGTCGTCGTCCGTAAGGTGAAGCATGAGGAAGCGAAGAAGATCAGTATTGAAGTGCTCGAAAAGGTCGGATTGGGCGAAAAGCTGGACCATTATCCGAGCCAGCTATCCGGTGGACAGCAGCAGCGTGTCGGCATTGCGCGCGCTTTGGCGCTGAACCCGGAAGTGATTTTGTTCGATGAGCCGACATCCGCGCTAGACCCTGAGCTGGTAGGTGAAGTGCTGTCGGTTATTCGCAAGATTGCGAAGGAAGGTATTACGATGATTGTCGTCACGCATGAGATGGGCTTTGCACGGGATGTCTCCAACCACGTGGTATTTATGGATGGCGGCCACATTATCGAAGAAGGCAGCCCGGACGACATTTTCAATCATCCCAAAGAGGAACGCACGAAGCAATTCCTGAAACGGATTACACCGGAATATAACTATTCAATTTAGACGGGAGAGGGAGACATGAGTATTAAAATCGGAGTATTGGATCAAAGCCCTATACACGAGGGGGAAACGGCGGCACAGGCTCTGCGTAACACGATTAAGCTGGCACAGCGTGTAGAGGAATTGGGATTTTCACGCTTTTGGGTATCGGAGCATCACGATTCCGAGCAGGTTGCAGGCTCTTCGCCGGAGGTACTCATTTCTCATTTGCTGGCACGCACCGAGCGCATTAAAATCGGCTCTGGCGGAGTGATGCTTCAGCATTATAGTTCGTATAAAGTGGCGGAAAATTTCAATGTGCTGGCGTCTCTTGCACCAGGTCGCGTAGATTTGGGCATTGGACGTGCGCCGGGTGGTCTACCGAAATCCACACAGGCGTTACAATGCAACGTGCATGATACGCCTTCTCTCGAAGAAAAGATTGATGAAGTGAGCCGTTATATTCATAATATTCCGCCCGAAGAGGGACCGCTAGCAGGGCTACAGGCTAATCCGATTCCGGAAATACCAGCGGATATTTATGTTTTGGGTACAAGTACAGACAGTGCTGGAATTGCTGCACGTTCGGGGTTGCCCTACGTCTTCTCGCAATTTATCAACAGTAACGAACAGGTTGCACTGGATGCATTCCGCACGTATCGGGAGTCCTTTGACTATAGTCATGGACGTGAGCCGAAGGCATTTTTTGCGCTGGCGGTCATCGTAGCGGATACTTCCGAGGAAGCTGCGGAGTTGGCAGGTGAGCACAAGTTGTACAAAATTCATCTGGCCAGTGGCAAAACGGCTACGGTGGGCACGCTGGAAAGTGCAGAGGAGTTCGGTAAGCAATCGGGTGAAGAATATACGATTGAAGTTACACAAGCGCAAATTAACAAGGGAAATAAAGAGGAAATCTATGCTACTTTGACGGAAATTCAAGCTAAATATCAGGCTGATGAGCTGATCGTAACAACAGGAATACGGGATATCGGAAAGCGCGTCCGCTCATTTGAGCTGCTGCATGAAGCTTTTGCTGGTCTGCCTGTACAGTCCTAGGTGTTGTTGGCTTGAGAAAGTTGTAACCATTTTGGATTTACGAAGGAGGAATAGGGATGAGTGGATCAACCGGGACGAAGGAGCAGGTTTTGGAGCAGAAGTTGGTAGACATTCGTCGCCATCTTCACCAGAATCCCGAGCTGTCTAACGAGGAGGTTGAAACTACCGCCTATATCCGTCGTCTGCTGGAAGAACAGAACATAACCATTCTGGATGTGCCGCTGCGTACCGGACTGGTGGCGGAAATCAGCGGGCAGCAGGAGGGGCCGATTGTGGCGCTTCGCGCGGACATTGATGCGTTGCCGATTCAGGAGGAGACGGGCTTGCCCTATGCTTCACTGCATCCGGGCAAGATGCATGCCTGTGGGCATGATTTTCATACGGCATCCCTCTTCGGAGCTGCCGTATTGTTAAAAGAGCGGGAGCGGGAGCTGAAAGGCACGGTTCGCCTTGTGTTTCAGCCAGCGGAGGAAAAGGCGAAGGGCGCAGCCCAAGTACTGGACAGCGGTGTGCTGGCAGGCGTGCAGGCCATATTCGGCCTGCATAACAAGCCGGACCTGCCTGTAGGCACGGTCGGCATTAAGGAAGGCCCGCTGATGGCGGCGGCAGACGGCTTTTACATCGAGGTAGAGGGCCTGAGCACGCATGCGGCTGTGCCGCAAGCAGGGATTGACCCCATCGTCGTGTCGTCGCACATCATCACGGCGCTGCAATCCATCGTGAGCCGGAGCGTCAACCCGCTGGACAGCGCGGTGATTAGCGTGACGAAGCTGCACAGCGGCAACGCCTGGAACATCATTCCAGACCGTGCCCATCTGGACGGCACGATCCGGACGTTCGATGAGAACGTGCGCGCACAGGTGGCTGAACGCTTCGAGCAGGTCGTAAAGGGCGTCGCCGATGCTTTTGGCACAAAAGCGAACATTCGCTGGATCGAGGGCCCGCCCCCCGTGCTGAATGACGGCAAGCTGGCCCTCCTCGCGGAGCAAGCGGCCCAAGCGGCCGGACTGGAGGTCGTTCGTCCCGTGCCTTCCTCGGCGAGCGAGGATTTCGGGCTTTACCAGAAGAGCATCCCCGGTGTGTTCGTCTTTGTCGGCACTTCGGGGAGTCAGGAATGGCATCATCCAGCCTTCGATCTGGACGAACGCGCGTTGCCGGGAACGGCGAAGCTGCTGGCTTCACTGGCAGAATCGGCATTAGTATCCATAGAGTAGAGGTGTGAGTCTACTCTTTCAATGCTAGACCCCTTCTTATGTAGAGAAGGGGTTTTTAATTTGTCAAACGATCAAAAGAATTACCTTTTTCTAAATTATAAAGGAAAATATTGACGGTATATCATCCTAATGATAATATAAAATTGTATTTTTTTTCAAATCAAAAGAAAGGAGAGAGATAAGAGATTTCGATTGCCATTTTATGAAGTCAACAATCAAATACAAAGGTATGGAGGTTAAAGAAATGCCGAAGAAAAAAGGAATGATGATGGCTTCTTTTTCATTGGTAGTAGCTGCTTCTTTACTGGTTGGCGGGGCTAATGTTGGTGCAGCAGCCTCTAATTTGGAAAGCACTTCTGAAATAGAGTCCACAAGTGTTAACTTGGCTGCTGCAGATATACCTGCAAAATTTAAGCCGTCGGTAGAATGGGTTTGGAAGAACAGAATCGTCAAAGAAGGCTCAACCAACCGTAAAAATTTGATTTTTGATCAAATATATGCGGGAAAAGGAACGCTGAATTATGTAGTGCGCTGGCAATCTCCCAAAAATCTCACGCTTCAACAACGCAAAGATATGGCTTCCATGCTGAGTCGCCAAGTCAATAATTGGAATAAGCAGTTGAAAGGGTATGATGGCTGGCCTTATGACAATATTACAGTAAAAATAGTAGGCTGGGCCGTTGCAAATCCGTCTCAGATTCTTAACAAACAATCAAATGAAATCGTTTACACTGACACAATCACAGATGATTTAAGCAAAACGAACCCGAGTATTCCTGCTAAACTCCCAGTTGCGCCTGACGCACTATCCAGATTTGAACATTTTAATGATCCCAACTATGCTTATCCCGGCGGATTGGACAAGCGGTTTGATATGTATCTATGGGGAACAGCTAATTTCGGCGGTGGGGCCGGCGGTGACTGGGGACAACGCATGTCTGATGATTATATCCTGAGCACCCTGAACTCTGATGAAGTCCATATTACAGAGCATGAAATGGGTCATGGATTCGGCCTGCCTGATTTCTATGAAGAAAATGACCGTCCACCCGGCGGGTTCCCGACACCCACAATTATGTGGGCAGGAAATTCTTCCAAGATAACAGAGTGGGATACCTGGATGTTGCGTTATACCTGGAGCCAGGTCAAGAAGGATACCTCTCGTTTTCCTACCCGATAAAAGATACGTAGAATAGTGCAAAAAAGCTGATGAATAGGACCGTTTCTTCCAAAATCAAATTCTGTGATGGAATTGATTTTAGTGAAGAAGCGGTTTTTTTATTTCATAAAATACCAGTTTTTTGCACATGAAGGGGTGATATCGTTCCAATATACGATCAAAATACCTAATTTAAATCATTAAGGAAAATATTGACGATGCAATTATCCAGTGATAATATAGTTTGTGATTATTTACAAAAAACGACAAGGAGGATTGGTAGATTATCGTTGTTCTTATAGATCAATACATAAACACGAAAAGAGGTGATTGAATTAATCGTTTCAGGAAAACTACCGTAATCATATAAAAAGTTATGGAGGTATATGTATGTTGAATAGAAAAGGTATGATGATGGCTTCCTTTTCAGCGGTGATCGCCAGTTCATTGCTGATGGGAAATGCTAGTTTTGTATCAGCAGATTCTCATGTGAATGGGAGTTCTATAGTTGCGGCAACAGGTGATTCGACACTGGCTGATATGCCTGCTTATCTCAAATCATCGGTGGAGTGGGTTTGGAAGAATAGAATGTTGACCGAAGGCTCAACTGCTCGTAACAACACGATTTTTGATCAAATCCATGCGGGAAAGGGTACACTGAATTACGTCGTACGCTGGCAATCTTCTAAGCCGGTTACACTACAACAACGCCAGGATATTTCTAGTATGCTAGGCCGTCAGATGAACCATTGGACGGAGCATCTCCAGGGATATGACGGCTGGCCCTACAAGGATATTAAAGTAAAAGTCGTAGGCTGGGCTGTTGCCGATCCCTCACTGCTGCTGGATAAGCAGCCTGA
Organism: Paenibacillus sp. LT-B23; assembly: GCF_059417685.1. Classification (NCBI taxonomy): domain Bacteria; kingdom Bacillati; phylum Bacillota; class Bacilli; order Caryophanales; family Paenibacillaceae; genus Paenibacillus; species Paenibacillus sp. LT-B23. The sequence continues at coordinate 86,352 of NZ_JBSQBM010000014.1, forward strand.
CGAGGTCGTTTATACAGATACGACTACAGACGAGTTAGCTTCCGAAAAACCGGAAATTCCTGCTGTACTCCCGGTTGCACCTGCAGCCTTGTCCAGATATGAGCACTATTGGGACCCGAACTATTCTTATCCTGGTGGATATGATAAACGTTTTGATATGTATTTGTGGGTAACCGAAAATTTTGTAGGAGGAACCGGTCAGGATTGGGGCCAACGTGTGAATGATGATTATCTTTTTAGCACTTTGAACTCGGATGAGATCGAAATCACGGAACATGAAATTGGACATGGCTTTGGCTTAACTGATTTTTATGAAGAACACGAGCGTCCACCGGGTGGCTTCCCAACGAACACCATTATGTGGGCTGGTGATTCCGATCATATCACCGACTGGGATATTTGGATGCTGCGGTATACCTGGAGTCAGCTCAAAAAAGATACGTCTCGTTTCCCAAACACGACTAAAGGTGACGAGGGTCCTATCGAAACATCACCCGATGATATCGTGAACATTGGCCCTGCTGCAACGGCCAGCACTTCTTATACTTCACCTTGGGAAAATGTGAGCGCACTCAATGACGGCTTTGATCCAACCAGCTCCGATGACCGAAGTCATGCCGTGTATGGCAACTGGCCTGAAACGGGAACGCAATGGGTTCAATACGATTTTGATCAAGAACATACGGTATCTCAAACGGATATCTATTGGTTCAAGGATGGCTCCGGCATCGATGTTCCCAAGTCTTACAAGATTAAGTATTGGAACGGTCAAGGCTGGTCTAATGTCAAGCAGGCCAAAGGATTGGGTACAGCGGTAGATCAATATAATACCACCACTTTTACGCCTGTAAAAACAACGAAATTAAGAATTGAAATGGTATCCAAAGGTTCTGCATCCACGGGAATTTTAGAGTGGAAAGTAGCGGCTAAACAATAAATAATATTTTGAAATGATTATGGAGGGGAAATGAATGGTGAAGAAAAAAAGAATGATGGCGGCTTCTTTTTCTGTGGTGATTGCTAGTTCATTACTGATGGGAAATGCTAGTTTTGTATCAGCGGATGCGCATATGAATGGGAGTGCCGTGGCTGCGGCAACAAGTAATTCGACATTGGCGGACATGCCAGCTTATCTCAAATCATCGGTGGAGTGGGTTTGGAAGAATAGAATGCTGACCGAAGGCTCGACTAACCGTAAAAATTTGATTTTTGATCAAATTTTTGCGGGAAAAGGAACTCTAAATTATGTAGTGCGTTGGCAATCTTCTAAGCCAGTTACGCTTAAACAGCGTCAAGATATAGCTAGAATGCTAGATCGTCAGATGAACCATTGGACGGAGCATCTCCAGGGATATGATGGATGGCCCTATAAGGATATTAAAGTTAAAGTGGTAGGCTGGGCTGTTGCTAATCCGTCACTGCTGCTGGACAAGCAGCCTGACGAGGTTGTTTATACGGATACTATTGCAGATGGATTAGCTTCTGAACAACCGGGAATTCCTGCTGCGCTTCCCGTTGCACCTAATGAAATATCCAGATTTGAGCATTTCTCAGACCCCAACTATTCGTATCCAGGTGGATTGGATAAACGCTTTGATATGTATCTTTGGGCTACAGAAAATTTCGGTGGGGGAGCCGGCGGTGACTGGGGACAGCGTATGAATGATGAATACGTTCTGAGGACAGTGAACGCTGATGAGATTGAGATTACAGAACATGAGATTGGGCATGGCTTTGGATTAAACGATTTCTATGAAGAACACGAGCGTCCACCGGGTGGCTTCCCAACGAACACTATTATGTGGGCCGGGAATTCCAATCATATCACCGACTGGGATATTTGGATGCTGCGTTATACCTGGAGTCAGATCAAAAAAGATACGGCTCGTTTTCCAACCACGACTAAAGACGACGGTGGCCCAATTGAAACAGATCCTAATGAAATCGTGAACATTGCGCCTGCGGCAACAGCTAGCAGCTCTTATACTTCATCCTGGGAAAATGTGAGTGCGCTAAACGATGGCTTTGAACCTGCCAATTCCAACGATAGAGGTCATGCAGTGTATGGCAACTGGCCTGAAACGGGAACACAATGGGTTCAATATGATTTTGATCAAGAACATACGATATCTCAAACGGATATATATTGGTTCAAGGATGGCGCTGGCATTGATATTCCCAAGTCTTACAAGATTAAGTACTGGAACGGTCAAGGCTGGTCTAATATCAAGCAGGCCAAAGGATTGGGAACTGCGGCAGATCAGTATAATACGACCACTTTTACGCCTGTAAAAACAACGAAATTAAGAATTGAAATGGTATCCAAGGGTTCCGCATCTACCGGAATCCTGGAGTGGAAAGTTGCGGCTAAGCAATAAGTCATTCTAAAGGCTGTCTCTTGCGATATTGCAGGAGACAGCCTTTTCTAATTCATAGCTGGAACAACTGGAGTCTGATCATATCAGGCTTTTTTTGCATCTTGATTATGTCGCTTGTTTCGTTCATATTTGTATGCAAGGATCACAGGGAATGAACGGATGTACAATAATATGTATAATGAACGTCAGACATGAATGAAAAGAGGACGGAAAGTGATGACCTACGACGTGAAAGCCCCTTACGATGTACATGTGGGATTTGGACCGATGTTTGAGCTGCTTAGCAGTTTGCATACTTTTATTTGCCGCAAGGCATACAAGAAGACGGATTTGTCATCCGGGTGGGCCGAGCAGGTACGTGGCAAGCTGTCGCCAGGACTGTCCGAGCTGCTGGATTCCATGGAAATCAATGCAGACTGGAAGGTCATATACGGACTCGTCTGTATGCTTTCCGATGAAGGGGGCAGTGACGAGGTTATAGATCGTTTGGAGAGCCGGACAGCACTGGAACTGCATGAGCAGGCATTAGCCTATGGTATCCCGTTATCTGAGGATATGGAGAAGCTTCGCAGTCTTGCTTTACGGCTGCTATCTGGTTGGTATGAGGAATACTTTCGCTATACTGACGCTAACATTCTGATTGGGCTGGGACAGGAAGCCGAGCAGAGAAATAAGGAGAAGGATACCTATAGCACTTTGGAATGGGTGGATCGTATAACCAATGGCTTCCAGTTTGAGCCTTCCGATGGACTGACGCGGATACTGCTGGTACCGCATTACCATTTTCAGCCGCTTAATATCATTTACCGTTTTGGATCGCTCCTGCTGTGTCATTATTCGGCGGGCATTTATTTTCAGGAGGACGATTTTTTATCTCCACAGGAATACCGGATGATTCGAAGCTTGGGGGAGAAAAGCAGGCTTAAGATTTTAAAATATTTACACCAAAGCGATGCACCGCGCACCTTTATTGAAATTGTCCGTCACCTCAAGCTATCGAAGGGCATTACGCACGACCATATTTTCAAGCTGCGTGCCTCCGGCTTCATCCATGCCCACTTTGATAGCGAAACGTTGCTCGGCTATAGTTCAAGGCTTTCAGCGGTGAATGAAATACATAGCAGTATCCTCGGCTATATGGAACGGAAATAAGCTGCGGCGTACCCATAGACTTTAATACTTTAAACGAATAGACGTCGGTCACCTGGAGATGGAATCCAGATGATCCGGCGTTTTTTTGTCTAAATATAAAAAAAAGTCGAGTTCTCCCTTTACAGAACTGCATTAGATTCCTATAATGGGATTTATCTTATTAATTACAACTTGTTTGATCGGAATTTAACTAATTAACGCGGGGGGATTATTTTGAAAAAAGGAATCATTCTACTAAGCAGTCTACTACTAGCAAGTTCAGCCTTACTAGCGGCTTGCTCCAGCGGTGGATCGGACAGCGCTAACAGCGCCACTCCGCAGAGTAATGATGCTGCACAGACGGCTGCTACTGTACAGCCTTTGACAAGTCTGGTACAGGCATCCGATTTGACCAAGCTGCCGGATGTGTCCAAAAAGAGAAGCGATACAATTATTGTCGGTCTGACCGACCCGGCTGGGGTGTTCACTCCTTATTTCAACCAAAGTGGCTATGATGGCAACGTGATTTCGCAGTTGTGGACTCCGCTGGTCACGGTAGATGAGAAAGGGCTTCCACTACCGAATCTGGCTAAGAGCTGGGATATCTCCAAGGATAATCTGACGTACACGTTTCATTTGGTTCCCGATACGAAATTCAGCGACGGTTCCCCTCTGACGGCAGAGGATGTCGGTTTTACATGGACGCTGATTTATGACAAAGCCTATGCCGGAGACAGCCCCATCCGCAAATTGAATATTAAAGGCGGCAAGGCCTATACCGAGGGCAAATCGAAACAAATTGACGGGATCAAGGTCATTGATCCGCAAACGATCTCGGTAACGCTGGAAAAGCCAAACGCGTTGGCGCTGACAACTCTAGGCTCCGATGTCTTGTCCAAAGCCTACTACGGCAAGGATTACAAGTTCGGACAACTGGATTACTTTAAAAACCTGCATGGTAGTCCTTTGGGTAACGGCGCTTACAAGCTGGAGAAATTCATTCCGGGGCAAGAGGTTCGTCTGGAAGCCAATGATAACTTCTTCAAAGGCAAACCGAAAACACAGCATTTTATCTACAAAACCGCGGAAGGCGATGCTTGGCAGTTTATTGAGACAGGCGATACCGACTTTGCCCAATTCACCGCGACTCAGGAAAACATTGATAAATTGAAAGGGCTTGGCTTTTTGAACATTTTGCCCTATACCCCAAGCACTTACGGATATATTCAATTAAATCTGGAGAATGAAAAGCTGAAGGATAAGAAGATTCGTCAGGCGTTGACTTATGGTCTGGATCGCAAAACCATTTATGTAGATGCAGCGCAGGGTGCAGGAGCGGTGGCTAACATTCCGTCTTCTCCTATTTTTTGGTCCTACACGACAGACGGGGTAAATCCGTACAATTATGACCCGGAAAAAGCGAAAAAACTGCTGGATGAAGCAGGCTGGGTAGCAGGCAGTGACGGTATCCGTGAGAAAAACGGCCAGAAGCTGACCATTCACATGCTGACCTCCAAACGCCCGGAAACAGATACGTTTATTGCAATCGCGTCTGAAAATTACAAGGAGATTGGCGTTGATTTCCAACCGGAAATTTTCGCAGACTTTAATGCAATGGTCGCCAAGGTAGATGGTAAAGATTACGATATGGCATCCTTCTCCACCCCAATGCTGACCGACCCGTCTGACGGGATAGAGCAATTCGTCGATGGGGAAATCAAGGGGTATAACAATCCGAAGGTAAAAGAGCTGTATGAAAAAGGCTTATCCACGACGAATATTGAGGAACGCAAAAAAATATATAAAGAACTGTACTTACTGCTTAACGATGAGCTGCCCGTCATTTTCACGAACTATAAGAAAACAGTGTATGCCTACAATGGCCGCATGGAACATGTAAAGGTCAGTCCGTTCATTGGCTTGTCCGGCAATCTGTTTGAATGGTCCCTTAAATAAAGCCATGCTTGCGGGCCCCTTGTGAAGAATCGTCAGTTCCGATCAAGGGGCCTCCCAAATGGGGTGAAATGAAAGGAGTCTGTCATGAGCTCGTTTTTAACGAAAAGACTGACGTATATGATCATTATTTTATTGGCCGCTTCGATGATGATTTTTTTTCTGTACGCCATGACACCGGGGGATTTCATCAGCGGCGATCTCAAGCTGTCGCCAGAGAGGAAGGCGGAGCTGAGGGAAATATACGGACTGAACAAGCCCATTCTGGAACGCTACGGAAGCTGGCTGTGGAATGCGCTGCATGGCAATTTTGGTTATTCACTTGCCCAGCAAAAGCCAGTGCTGACCTTGTTTAATGAATATATCTGGAACTCGTTTTTACTAGCGATTGTATCGACCTTCCTGACGTGGGTTATTGCTGTCATTATTGGTGTGGTTGCTGCTTATAAGCAGTATTCATGGTTCGATACCCTCGTTATGGTGGTGATTTTTGCCGCCATGTCTGTTCCATCCTTTTTTATCGGGCTGTATCTGATCAAGGTTGCAGCGGTCGATCTCAAATGGCTGCCGCCGGGCGGCATGCTCAATACGGGCAGTAACGCTACAGGCATGGAGTATGTGAAGGAGGTCGTTCAGCATATGACCCTGCCGGTGACCGTCATGACACTGCTGGGACTGGGTTCGCTGACCCGTTATTTCCGCAGCAATATGATCGACGTGATCCAGCAGGACTATATCCGCACGGCTCGTGCGAAGGGCTTAAAGGAAAGAAAGGTACTTTTTACACACGCGTTGAGAAATGCGTTGCTGCCTGCAATTACGCTGATTGGCTTCGAATTGCCCGCGTTGTTTGGCGGATCTCTTATTATTGAAAAGATTTTCAACTGGCCGGGAATTGGTCAGCTGTACATGTTATCCTTTTCGCTTCGGGATTACCCGCTGCTCATGGGCTTCACGATGCTGATTGCTATTTTGAGCGTCATGGGGACACTACTGTCCGATATTCTGTATCGTATCGCGGACCCGCGTGTAAAGGTGTAAGGAGGGGGCTATGGAATGTCATCCGTTAGCAGTAATTTGAGCAAAAGCAGCGGTAGACTGCGAATAGCTGCAAAATCTTCAATGTGGCGGCAAGCGCTGCGGCAGTTGTTCAGAAACAAGCTGGCTATGGCCGGGCTGCTCGTCGTTGTTTTTATGTTTTTGCTCTGTTTTATCGGCCCGTTATTTTCTCCCTATGCCGATAACAAAACGAATATATTAATCATGAACAAGGCACCGAACCTTCATCACTGGCTGGGAACGGATAAGCTGGGAAGGGATGTGCTGACCCGCGTGATGCAGGCAGGCCAAATTTCCCTCACCGTGGGACTGGCTTCTATGGTATTGTCTGTCTTTTTGGGAGCTACGCTGGGCGTCATATCGGCGTATTTTCGTGGAATTGCAGATCAGATCATTATGCGGATCGCTGATTTGCTGCTGACCATTCCGAGTTTGCCGCTGCTGTTCATTATGGGCGCACTGTTGTCTGACTGGAAGGTTCCGCCAGATCAACGTATGTATATCGTTATGCTGATGCTCAGTCTGGTCAATTGGCCGGGGATCGCGCGGATGGTGAGAGGTCAGATGCTTAGTTTGCGGGAGCGTGAATTTATGCAGGCTGCAACAGTGCTGGGACTGTCGAACCGACGCAAGCTGTTCAAGCATCTATTTCCTAATATTATGCCATTACTGATTGTTATCGCCACTTTGAACATTGGTGGAGCTATCCTGAGTGAATCTGTACTTAGTTTCTTCGGCCTTGGTGTGCTTCCTACAACACCGACTTGGGGCAACATGATTGATGCGGCCAACAATGTGCTGGATTTTCAACAGCGTCCTTGGATGTGGATACCGCCCGGCCTTTCTATTTTTGCTACGGTCATCGCCATTAATATTTTTGGTGACGGACTGCGGGACGTACTTGACCCGAAACATAAGAGGTAGGTGATCATACACCATGAACAATTTACTTTCGATTGAGCATTTAAGCACTCATTTTTATACCGAAGAAGGCACGGTCAAGGCGGTGGATAATGTCAGCTTCCGTGTGAAGCCGGGCGAGACGGTATGCATTGTCGGCGAATCAGGCTGTGGCAAAAGCATTACCGCGATGTCAATCATGGGCTTGATCCAGAGTCCCGGCGGTAAAGTGGCAGGCGGAAGTATTCGCTTTGAGGATACCGATCTGCTGGGGCTTAGCAGAAATGAGATGCGCACGATTCGCGGTCATGAGATATCTATGATTTTTCAGGAGCCGATGTCCTCGCTGAATCCGGTCATGACCATTGGGGAACAGTTATCCGAACCGCTGATCGAGCATTTGAAAATGGGGCGCAAGGACGCGCACAAGCGGGCGCTGGAGCTAATCGAACAGGTAGGCATTGCCCGACCCGAGCAGATTATGAAAAGCTATCCGCATGAACTGAGCGGCGGAATGCTACAGCGCATTATGATTGCCATTGCCGTGTCCTGCGGACCCAAGCTGCTCATTGCGGATGAGCCGACTACGGCGCTGGACGTGACGATACAGGCGCAAATCCTCGACATGCTGCGTGAATTCAAGGCCCAATCCAATATGTCGCTGATGCTGATCACCCATGATCTGGGCGTTGTTGCAGAAATGGCGGATTACGTGATTGTGATGTATGCAGGCAAGATTGTTGAGGAAGGCGAAGTGGTACAGCTATTTGATCATCCCAAGCATCCCTATACGCAAGGATTGCTAAAATCCAAGCCCGTGCTGAACCAGCGGCAAAAGGAGCTGTATTCCATTCCTGGGCAAGTGCCTAATCCGATGGAGCTCACCACATCCTGCTATTTTCATGACCGCTGCGGGCATTGCATGGACATATGCCGCGTGAAGGAGCCTGTATTAAAAGAAGTTTCAGCACAGCAGAAGGCATCCTGCTGGTTATATGAGGAGGCGGTTGTTCATGGCTGAGCCATTGCTGGAAATCGACCGCTTAAAAACGTATTTTCCGGTCAAGTCCGGGTTTTTGAACCGTACCACAGGGCATGTGCGGGCGGTGGATGATATCAGCTTTACGATCCGTCAGGGGGAAACCTTCGGTCTGGTGGGCGAATCGGGCAGCGGCAAAAGCACTGTGGGCCGCACGATTGTCAGATTGACAGACAAGACGGATGGCACCATTAAATACAAAGGCGTCGATCTGCACAGCCTATCCGCAAAAGGGATGCAGGAGCTTCGTCCTAAAATCCAACTGATCTTTCAGGACCCGTACAGCTCGCTGAACCCACGCGTGCGCATCGGAGATGCCATCGGGGAGGCGTTGCTGGATCACGGTATAGCGACGAAGGAGGAGGTCCGGCAGATTGTGCTGGACGTGCTCAAGCTATGCGGATTGTCGGAGTATCATATTGACCGTTTTCCGCATGAATTTTCGGGAGGGCAGCGCCAACGGATCGGCATTGCCCGCGCGCTGGCGCTCCAGCCGGATCTGATCATCGCAGATGAGCCAGTATCGGCGCTGGACGTGTCCATTCAGGCGCAGATTATTAACCTGTTCTCCAAGTTGCAGGCCGAGCGGGGGCTGACGTATTTGTTCATCTCGCATGATTTGAGCGTGGTGGAGCATCTGTGTTCTCGCATAGGAGTGATGTATCTAGGCTCCATGGTCGAAACGGCTTCGCGTGACGAGCTGTTCGGGAATCCGCTTCATCCGTATACGAAGGCGCTGCTGTCGGCTGTACCGATCCCGGTGCCGAAGCTAAAAAGAGAGCGGATTTTGCTCAAAGGGGATATCCCAAGTCCGGTTAATCCACCTTCCGGCTGCAAGTTCCATACCCGTTGTCCCTTTGCGATTGACCGCTGCTCCAAGGAAGTGCCTCTCTATCGTGAGGCTCGACCAGATCATTGGGTGGCTTGCCATTTGGCTGAATGAATAGAGCTGGGACACAAGTTTTTAAAGCCGCTGAAACGGCAGACCGTTCACTATATTAGATCGGTTCTGCTGTTTCAGCGGCTTCTTTGGATGTTATGAATATATTGATATTAGACGGGATACGACAAGTTACCGGGTTTGTTTTTCTTCAATAATGTAAGTTTTCTGGGTAGGCGGTTCATATGTACTAAATTGGTCAAGTAAGCCCTTAGGGTCTGTATCCACAAGTGCCATTGTACGGTATTTTTCATGCAGAAATTGCTCCGCTGACATATGATTAAATAATGAAACGAGAGGATCATAAAAAGAGTTAATGTTTAAGAGTCCGCAAGGTTTATTATGGAGTCCTAGTTGAGCCCATGTGAACATTTCAAAAAATTCTTCCAACGTTCCTGGCCCGCCTGGCAAGGCAATAAAGCCATCTGCCAACTCAGTCATTTTAGCTTTTCTCTCATGCATGGAGTTTACAATGATAAGTTCTGACAAGTTCTTATGGGAGATTTCTCTGTTTTCCAAAAAACTTGGTATGATGCCGATTACATGTCCACCCGCTTCTAAAACCGAATCCGCAACAGCTCCCATGATGCCAACACTTGCCCCGCCATAAACAAGCGTGATATTGCGTCTGACCAATTCTCTACCAAGGGATTTGGCACCTTCTCTATAAACATCGGCTGCTCCATTACTTGACCCACAAAAAACGGCTATTTTCTTCACTTTGTAACGCCTCCTCGTAAAATTTTCACCATCATATTATATCTGACTTTCATTATTTGATAAACTTGAGAAATGAAAATGGAGGCTGATGAAAATGAATATTGCTGAGTTCCAAGAGTGGGTAAAAGATTACTATGAAAGCAGGGGCTGGTCAGAGTTAGATATTTTTATTCGTATCGGCTTTTTAGCAGAAGAAACGGGCGAGGTGGCACGAGCGATAAGAGCTTTGGAAATCGGTAGAGATAGACCTGACGAATCAAAGGGCTCATTTGAAGAAAACAAACAGGAACTTATTGAAGAATTAGGAGATGTATTAGGTAACCTAATTGTAATAGCGAATAAATATGATATTCCTTTAGAAGAAGTATTTCACTCTCATAAAAAGAAACTATCAGAACGTTATTCTAAAATTTAATTTCTTTCATTTACGAAAGAGCAATGATAACACGATGATACCTCAATAGCGGCGGCAGTCTGAAACTTTTATGTTCAAATTTCAGACTAATGCTGTTTTTTTTCATTCGGTTAGTTTAATCCATTATGTTCATAGGACATCAGATTGGGTTGACAACTCACCCGAAACAGCGTTATATTAAATAGTAATCGTAACAATTACTATTTAAATGAAAATCATGTCCATTTCCGTGTTCGTCCATCCAGTGGCAGGGGTGGAGAGCCTTCATGATTGGCATATATCACAAGGAGGAGCTTTACATGGCTAAGAAGTCGAAAGTAGTAAAAGAGAAGAAACGTCAGGAAATTGTAACTAAATATGCAGACCTGAGACGTGAACTGAAAACAAAAGGGGACTACGAAGCATTACAGAAGCTTCCGCGTGATTCTTCCCCGACTCGCCTGAAAAGCCGTTGCGAGCTGACAGGCAGACCGAGAGGTTACCTGCGCAAATTCAAGCTGTCCCGTATCGCGTTCCGCGAACTGGCTCATAAAGGCCAAATTCCAGGCGTTACGAAAGCCAGTTGGTAATAAGGTATCCGTGCTCTTAACCTGATCCAATGTATCGGAGAAGGGCAAGCATAGAATGCTTCGCGTCATGGGATGACGTGGAGCATTCTTTTTTATGGCATTTATATTACTGTTTGTATTGATTTCTCCCCGTATGGTTAGGTAAAATATGGACGGGTTAAAAATAATACATAACAAAAGATTACATAATGTGGCGATATCGGATTATGTATACCTCAGGAGGAAAGCTACAGGATGGTTGAGCAGCAGAAAAAGGATTCATTTTGGAGTCTGGTGAAAAAGGGGAACAAATCCTCGGGCTCGGCGGCGCTGGGTAATACCGGCATTGCGCTAATTAAGGGGATTGCTTTTGCCCTGACAGGCAGCGGCTCCATGTTTGCCACGATGATGCATTCGATTGCAGATGCGGTGAACCAGGTGTTTGTATTCGCGGGCAGCGTGCTGGCAGAGAAAAAGCCGACAAAGCGCTTTCCTACCGGTTTTGGACGGGTGATTAACCTGTTTTGTATGGTCGCTGTTATTGTTGTAACGATCATGGCCTATGAAACCGCGTTGGAAGGCATCCATTTGTTGCAGCATCCGGCTGAATCCACGCATGGATTTTGGATTAATGTGGTGGTCCTGATTTTGTCTCTGGTGGTTGACGGTTTTGTATGGAGCAAAGCGATGAAGGAAGTGCTGCATGAATCCAGAGTTGAGGCGAAAGGGTTCGGCATTTTCACCTCTGCGTTTCGCAATGTGGGACGTGCTGCACCGCCAACTCGTCTGGTATTTTATGAGGATCTGGTAGCAACAACGGGTGGTGTGCTTGCCCTACTGGCTGTTGTGGTCACATCGCTGACAGATTTTAAACTGCTTGACGGAATATCGAGTATTCTCATCGGCTGTCTTATGGTAGGCGTTGCGTTTCGGGTCGGCTACGACAATATGGTGGGCTTGATTGGGGTATCTGCTCCCCCTGATATCGAAGAACACGTGGCTTCCATTATTCTTGCAGATACGCATGTGACGGATATTTACCAAATGCGTATTTTGCAGGAGGGACGCTATTATCACGTAGAAGGGCTGATCGAGCTTACACCGGGAATGACACTGGCAGATGCGGACGATATCAAATTCAGAGTCGAGGATGCTTTGTTACGTGATCCTAATATCTCAGACGCCGCGCTTGGTATTCTGGAGGATGACGGGATTAAAAACTGGAAACCGGAAAAGCCAAAGGTCTAGAAACGATAAATCCAGTCCAATCTGGACTCAGTCTGGCAAAAGAGTAGAACAAGAACTTCCATGACCACAGCAACGTGGGTTGGAGGTTCTTTTGTGTTTTGCGGTATTGTTTTTCTACCCCTTTGAATTTAGGGTGATTGTTAGATACAATGAAAGCGTTAACAAAATAGAAGCCGAAATGAATGTGTCTCATGGGGAGGAAATGCAAATGAGTCTTCTGAAGGAGGCTTGGCCTGCTTCGCAGCTCGTCACAGTGCTGACTGGCGGCGTGCAGGATGCAGCAAGGCGACGCTTAAGGCGTGAGTGGACAAAAAGGCTGCGGGCGACTGTCTCTGAGCCGATATATACCAGGCTTTGGAAGGATATTGAGCGTGTCTGTGAGAATAACCGGCAAACATCATGGCCGACGCTTCCGTTGACTCTGTTCAGGCAATTTGCGAATACAGGGGAGCGCAAGCCGTATGAGGATGTGTACTTTGAACGGCGTGGACGACTGGTTGCCCTCGTGCTGGCAGCCGTTGCCGAGCCAGAGCCTTGGCGGATCAAAGAGGTGGAACGCGGTCTGTTGGACATCTGTGGGGAGTATACATGGGCACTTCCTGCACATGTCAGGGAAGAGGATACGGTCACGCCGCCTTGGCAGCAGGTGGATTTATTCGCTTCCGAAACCGCGCAAACGCTGGCTGAAATCATACTGTTGCTCGGCGAGCAACTGGATAGCCATGTGGTCGCTCAGGTGCGTGGTGAGGTAGAACGGCGTGTTGTAGAACCTGTATTTTGGGAGCCGCGTCACTTTCAATGGGAAACAGCGGATCACAACTGGGCGGCTGTATGCGCTTCCGGCTGTGGAATCGCCGTGTTGCTGCTATCAGAAGATGACCCGCGCCAAGCTGCGGCTATTGAGAAAATGCTAGGTGCGCTGGATTGCTTTCTTGCAGGGTACAAGGAGGACGGCGGCTGTCCCGAGGGTGTTGGCTACTGGGTGTACGGCTTCGGCTATTTTATCTATTTTGCCGATATGCTGGGTGAGCTTACCGAAGGTGCTGTGGATATCCTCAGCTCGGAAAAGATTAGGCAAATAGCGGCCTTTGCGGAGCGGGTTCATCTATCGGACGGCGTTTTCGCCAATTATTCGGACAGTAGCGAAACCGAACGTCTTCCTTCCGGACTCATCTCTCGTGTAAATGCTTTGCAAGGACGACCGTCCACACTGCCATTCCGCGTACCGGGTCTGCTGGAGGATCCTTGCCGTCGTTGGGCGCATGTATTGCGCAATTTGGTCTGGACGGATCCTTTGGCCTTTGGGAACAGTGAGGCTGTAGTCGATTATTTGCCACAACTCGGGTGGTTGATGTGCCGCAGTCACAGCCACAGCATATCTGGAACTCCGACAGTTGAACAGGCCGCTATATTTGCCTTTTCATCTAAGGGTGGACATAACGATGAACCGCACAATCATAACGATCTGGGACATTTTATCCTTCATGGCGGCGGCGAAAATCTGCTGTGTGATCTGGGAGCCGGCTTATATACGAAAGCCTATTTTTCACCGGGGCGAGAGTCGATCATCAACATTTCTTCCGGTGGTCATTCTGTGCCTGTCATTAACGGGACCATGCAGCAATCAGGTGCGGAGGCACAGGCGGTTGTGCTGGATATTGCCTTGGAAGAGCAAGGGGCGGCACTGGCGGGGGCGAGGCTGAAGCTGGATTTGACATCCGCGTATCCCGTAGAAGAATTGGCGCTGTTCACTCGCTCATTTGTCTGGAATGTATTGGAGGGAAACGAGAGGGCGAGGCTTACCGTCACAGATCATTTTGAGTTTGTAGCGTCTTCGGACGGGAGCATACAGCCGTGGGATGTGCAAGAGAACTTGATCAGCCGTATTCAGCCTTACACGGGCACGGGCTTCGTGGAGTGGAAGGGAGCGAATACATTGGTCAGGCTGGATTATGATGCCAGGTTGCTGCGTCTGGAGGTAGAGGCTGCGCAGCATATGGATCATGACGGGGTACCGTTTGTGTTTTACAAAACATCGTTAAGCCTGGTCCCGGATCGCTGTGGCGGCACTACAATCGTGGATTGTGAGCTATTTTTCACCATAAATCAATCTTCATTTTGAATGGGAGGCAGACAGGATGAATAAGCTGCATACAGGCAGCGTGTATCCTTGGCAGACGGAGCTGGAGGAATTTATAGAGCAGTTGGATGAACAGTTGGAAAACGGGCTGAATCGAGTGGATGACGGCTGGACTCACCAACGTAAGCTTGCCGTGCTGGAAAAGCTGGTTCGTGCTTATACTCCGCATCAGGATGAAAATGGGGCCATTATCGACCCTCATTCTGATAGTGAACGGTATTACTCGACTCCATCTTATGCTTTGGCAGCGGCGGTACTGGTCAAAGAAGGTCGGCATGACTTGCTCGAATCCGCTGCGGCGGCTCTAACACATAGCATAGCATGTGTGGTGGAGGAAAGGGCCCCGGATCACCATCCGGACTTTTTTCCGATCATGATGATGGGGGCGTATCGGCTGCTCAAAAACCTGCTGCCAGAGCAGGCCACAGCATGGAAGCAGCAGTTGAGCCGGATTCAGCCGGAAGACACCTACATTTTTACGATGAGCAAAATGAAAAATCCGAACCGCATGATCAACTGGAACGCAATTATGATGTCCGGTGAGTTTATGCGTGCGGCGGAAGGAATTGCTGCGGATGCTGAATGGATGGAGACGTATATCCGCAGTTATCATTTGCCGCGCTTTACCGGATTGGGCTTGTATGAGGACGGTCCGCTGGATCGGCCCAATAGCCCCTTCGCCTACGACATCGTCACACGCTTTCATCTGGGAGTGATGCTGGAAAGCGGATATGATGGCGGCTGCGCCACTGAGCTGCGCGACCATCTTCGCAAGGGGGCGCTCAGTTCGTTGCTGGCGTTATCCCCACACGGGGAAATTCCGCCGCGTGGAAGAAGCGCGCAGCATCAGTGGAACGAAGCGGCAGCGGCCTTCGTTTTCACGACACATGCGCAGCAGGCTTTTGCAGCGGGCGAGCACGGGCTGGCAGGCGCATTCCGGCGGGCAGCGGACCTGTGCTGGCAGGCAATTGGCCGCTGGCAGACCGACGAAGGCAAGCTGCATATCGTCCGCAACCATTATTCGTCCGAGGCGCGGCATGGCTTCGAGGTGTATTCGAACCATACCTGCTACAGCCTGTGGACGGCCGCTGCACTGGCTTACACACTTTTGCACGGAGCGGATGTGGAGCGCATTTCACCATCCTTAATTCCGGCGGAAATCGGCAGCCGAGTGCTGGAAACGGACGGCTGGTTCCAGACCGTCATTGCGACCGTAGATGGACAGCAAATGCTTGTGCAAACATCGGTCAATGACCCGTACAATATTCCCGGCATCGCGCGTATCCAGCGTTCCACGCTGCCGCCGCTCATCGGTCCGTCCTCGGCGGGGCATGCAGACCGCGGCTTTACGGGCTTTGCAGAAGGGGATATTTTCCCGCTCAGCTATTCCCCGGCCTGGCAAACGGAGGACGGGAAATGGCACAGCCTGTCGGAGGGCATTCCTGGCACGCTGGAGTTCGACCGGGATGGAGGCATTGATCCGCTGGACGGCGGAGGATCGGTACAGATGGAGCAAAGCTCCGCATCCAACGGAGCGACTGATTTTACATTGTTGTGGAAGGGTCCATTCCCGGGCGTATGGGAAATTCGAACGCATTATCGGCAGGTACCCGGCAAAATTGAAGTGACATATGAGCTTAAAGGCAATATTCAGTCGGTAGGGGCGCTTATTCCTTTAATGGCCTATGACGGCCAGGAACGCAGTACCATTCATCATGTGATGTCCACAGGTGAAGAGAAGGAAAGCATTCGGGTGGAGTACGCAGGTGCGAGCCTGGAGGTTATTCCAGCAACGGAAGGAACGAATGTTGTGTGGCCGGAAGAACTGGCTTCTGTGGCCTGTCGGAATGGTTTGCTCAAGGGAGCGCGTTTGGAATGCGAGGGTAGTCGTATTTCCTTTATCATTCATTTGCCGGCATAAATTAGGCCGGAACAATAGAGTTTTTAACATGTGGAAAAGGGAGAGTGAAGAGCAATGACTGAAACAGAAGCATGGCTGGAACAATCGTGGGAGCTGGCTTTGGATAAAACGCTTGCCTTGGCGGCAAGACTGGGAAACTCCTTTCCACATGTTGCAGAAGGTGGACGTTATGATCAGCGTGAGGAAGAATGGTGGACGGCCGGCTTTTATCCGGGTTTGCTATGGCTGATACATCGGGCGCGCCCTGATAGCGAAGCAGCCAGAATTGCACAGCAGTGCGAGGAACGTCTGGAAAAGGTGCTCTACAACAGTGAAGCCGTAGACCATGATCTTGGCTTTATTTGGCTGTTGAGCGGTGTGGCAGCCCATCGGTTGACTGGAGATCCAGAATCCAGAAGACGTGGGCTGTTAGCCGCTAACCTGCTGGCTGCGCGTTTTAACGTGAATGGCCGTTTTATTCGCGCTTGGAATTTCCACGCCAAGGACATGGATACGCGGGGCGTAGCGATTATAGACAGTATGATGAATCTGCCTCTGCTCTATTGGGCTTCAAAGGAAAGCGGAGACCCGCGTTTTGCCGCTTTGGCTGTACAGCATGCCGATACCGTAGCGCGTGAGTTTGTCCGTGCTGACGGTTCGATTGCCCATGTGGTCGAGTTCGACCCGGAGATTGGAAAAAAACACGCCGAGCACGGCGGACAGGGGTTTGCACCCGGCTCTGCCTGGGCACGTGGCACGGCATGGGCTTTGTACGGTTTTACGCTTTCGTACGGGTACACACGCGATTCGCGTTATTTGAAGGTGGCCGAGAACACGGCAGATTTTTTCCTGTCCCAACTGGGGGATGCTTGCCTGCCTGTGTGGGATTTTAGAGCGGAGGAGGGGCACCGTGAAGCTTGGGATTCGTCTGCTGCTGCGATTGCAGCGAGTGGCCTGCTGGAGCTGGCAAAATACTCGACGCGTGCGGAGCATTTTACGACAGCAGCAGAATCCATTCTCAAGGGCTTGCATGAGACATGTACAGCATGGGAGCAGGATCATGAGGGACTGCTCATGAATGGAACTGTGCACTATCCCGAGCAAAAATACATTAACGTTCCCATCATCTACGGCGATTATTTCTTTGTCGAGGCACTGGCAAAACTGCGTGGAGAAGAAGGCTTGTTTAGTGTGTAATTCGGGATTATCGGGGAATCGGGATGCGGAAAATCTACGGCAGGCCGGACTATTATTTGCGTAGGAGCCTTGTAGGGCCGGTGAAGGCAGCGTATATGTAATTTTCAATTACATATACGCTGTTTTTTTATAACCGAATAGCTGATTGCAATTCGATGCTAAAGAACTACTTCTAGCAGGAGAGAGGGCATAGCTGTGTTTAATTCATATTGAATCAGAGCAAAAATATTGCAGATAAGCTCTTGCTCTTATAAAATTTTTCATTTTAATGTATGGACATAAGTCTTATTACTTATTTGTGATAATTTATTCGTAAATTGACAAATAAGGTAGGCATCCGTATGATAACTTCTTGGACAAAGGGATAAATTGGGTTCTAAATAAATCTCATTTAAAAAGGAGTTATGCATCACCATGGAAATTGCTAATGATAGTGAAAAACAGATATACGGAGGGTTTTGGAAACGGACGGCTGCATTTTTGATTGATCTGATTATTTTAATTGTAATGGTTCTTTTAGTAAGCGGAGTATTTTACACGATGCCATTCCTGCTGGACACGGAGGAGGTTGGCTTCATAAAAGCATTATATATGTTGTGGCCGCTACTCTTTTGGCTCATAGTGCCGTGGCTGTATTGTGTGCTTTGGGAGTCGTCAAATGCACAAGCAACGCCGGGCAAGCTTGCGTTTTCTCTAATTGTCGTGAACGAGGAGGGAAAACGACTTGGGTTCATGCACGCTTCGGGGCGTTATTGGGTTAAAGCCATATCAGGTGCGATTGCACATATTATATATATCGTTGTTGCTTTTACTCCAAGAAAACAGGGATTACACGATTTCTGTGCCAAAACCTTGGTTGTGAATAAAAAAGAGCTGCAACGACATGAACAGCATCCGTCTTTATCTCCAGTATCTACGAATATCATGAATTGATGAACAGCGAAATTTGGAAAACGATTCCTGGAACAAATTCCTGATTTGATGAAGCAAAATGTAAACAAGAAACCAGCTAGTGCCTGAGAAGCATTAGCCGGTTTCTTTGTTTTTCATTTTGCCAGGAAAAGTTCCCTTGGTTCCTATCTCTTTATTAGCTCTCTCCACAAAATGCCAATATAATGGCCGTTTGCAGCGTAGCGGAGGATTTGAATCTGGAGAAGCGTAGCGATTGTAAGATCAAATCCTACGCGCAGCGCCCTCACACAGCAGAACCCCTGTGTCCTGTCGATTATAGAATTTCACGTCGAAATAAAAAAATGTAAGCTGTTCGCACAGTTTCCATGTTCTTTTTAGCTTGTTTTGCGTTATAATGAAAGGATGCACATTATGAACGAATTGGAGGCACAGCCCGATTGACTACTTATCCTTTTGCCTTTGATCCGTCCAAGCCGTTTATTGAGCAGGCAAGTGACTGGATTGCGGATGTATTTTATGAAGTTTTGCCTGAAGTCGGCTTTGAGGTTCGGGATGAACAAATTTATATGGCATTCCAGTTGGAGCGTGCCTATAAGGAAAAGAAAACGATTTTCGCGGAAGCAGGTGTGGGCACAGGCAAAACGCTGGTGTACCTCCTGTACGCTATTGCATATGCCCGGTACATGAGAAAGCCCGCGATTATCGCATGCGCGGACGAGTCGTTGATTGAACAACTGGTGAAACCGGAGGGAGATATCGCTAAGCTGGCGCGGCATTTGAGCCTGACGATTGATGCCCGACTTGGTAAGTCGCCGGATCAGTATATTTGTCTGAACAAGCTGGATAATGTACGAAGCGGATTGGATGATGACGCGGATGTGTTCCGCGATATCTATCAGGACCTGCCGGATTTTGTCCATTTTCCGGATACGCTACAATCCTTTACCCCTTACGGGAACCGCAAAGAGTATCCCGAGCTAACGGACGGACAGTGGAGCAGACTGGGCTGGGATGTATTTCAAGATTGTCTCGTTTGCCATCAGCGGCATCGTTGTGGACAGACGTTGTCCCGTGATCATTACCGCAAAGCAGCGGATCTGGTTATCTGCTCTCATGATTTTTATATGGAGCATGTATGGACCTATGAAGCGAGAAAGCGTGAGGGCCAGTTGCCGTTACTGCCAGAGCACAGTTCTATCGTCTTTGACGAAGGGCATCTGCTGGAGACAGCGGCGCAGAATGCACTTACTTATAAACTGAAGCACGCTCAATTCGAGGCCATTATTACCCGTCTGCTAGAGGGGGAAGTGCGAGAATCGCTGGCAATGACGATTGAAGATGCGATAACCCAAAGTGAGGTTTTGTTCGCTGCGCTCGATAAGAACAGTCAGCCTGTACAGGGTTCTAATCGCAAGGAGTTTACCTTGAATGAGTCGCTGATTCGAGAGGTAAACCGCTTTGGCGATCTGATCGGCACGATTGAAGAAGAGCTTGTATTTGAAAGCGGGTTATTCTCTCTGGATGAGTACCAGGTCAAAATCGTGGAAGAACATCTGGAAATGATTCAGACGGCGTTGGCCTTGTTTAAGCGCCCGGAACTCCTGATTTCGTGGGTAATGGAGGATCAGGATGGATTAACGCTTGTGGTTATGCCCAAGATGGTAAAAGAGATTCTCAAAGAACGGGTATTTGCACAGCATATACCGATTGTATTCTCCTCAGCTACACTTTCCGTGGAGAACTCCTTTGATTATATGGCGCAAAGTCTCGGTATTGAGAATCCGCTCACGTTTTCCGTTGCTTCACCGTATGATTACAACGACCAGATGCAAGCGGCCTTGTATCCATTGCAGGTGGGGCATGATCCAATCCAGAGAGCGTTGGCCCTGCTGGAGAAATCGCAGGGAAGAGCGCTTATCCTGTTTCCATCACAGGAGGAACTGGTTGCATTCAGAACGGGTCTCGCGGCTTACCGTGAAGCGTCTGCTTTTCGTTTTTTATATGAAGGATCGGCTGAAATCAGCCATCTGATCTCATCTTTCCAAAATGATGAGGAAAGCGTCTTGTGTGCTGTTACGTTATGGGAAGGACTGGATATTCCGGGCCCGTCTCTGTCGCACGTCATCATCTGGTCGCTGCCTTTTCCTCCGAATGATCCGGTTTTTACGGCACTGCGCAAGGATGCGACAGATCCGTTTATGGAGATAGATATGCCTCACATGGCGCTCAGACTCAGACAAGGCATCGGGCGATTAATTCGCTCGCGAAATGATCGGGGCTGGATCTCCATCATGGGCCAGGATCTGAACCGCCAAGAAGTACGTACACAGGTTTTACAACTACTGCCTGTGGGCGTAGAATGCACTGTAATCGAAGGAAATCCGGAGGGAATGAAGACATGTTAAATTTTACATCGTACACGGTAGATCAGATTAAAGACGCTTTTGGTATTTTGAGTGGGCAGCGTTATGAATTTATAATTGATGTAGAGGTTGAAGAGGACGACGAGCTTTACACCGAAAACGGGCTGTATATTCGCACGCTTTATTTAGTAGACGAAGAGAAAACAGGAATATTGAAATACGAGCTGATTGAAAAAGTAACGAACCGTTACATCGAGCTTGAATTGGAAGAGGATGAGTTGCAGGCTGTTGAGAGCTTCTGCAAAGAGCATGTGCAGGACGGAGCCGTAAAGTAACGAAATAGAACGCTTGGGTGTGATAGCCCCCGTATAACGAAGCATGTAAAGGAGTTCTGATGTAATGGATCAGGCTCCTTTTTTCATGCTCATTCCAGAAATATTCGTCTGTCTCAGCGCAGTTTGTCCCATACATTCACCATAAACAGCAGAACCCCGGCCGCCAGTAGTACCCACCCTATGATGATCAAAATCCCAATATCAGGCACCCCATACTTTTTCCCTGCAATCGCTAATACTAATAACGGAAGGCCGATATTATGCAGCCAAAAATGGGCGCGTGCCAGTGCGGTAACCGAAAGCGCAGGAAAGGCGACATAGATCAAACCTATAATTCCGAGAGCCGTCCAACCGAGCAAATGAATATGAGACTGAACGCTGGACAGGCTGTAATCGCCCGACACGCCAATAATCATATTAAGCAGCGCACCGAGGGCGAAATACACAGCAGCTATTTTAATGAAATGCTTTCCCATATGAAATCCCCCTTATAATTGTAGGCATTGTGTAACACACCATCTATCATATCGGGGAAGAAGGCTAGGGGTGTGGGTGCTGTGAAGGATGCCATTTGACAAATGATTGAAATAAACATAAAATCTTATTGCACCAATACACACCGTATTACTATGCTTTTTCGGGGGATGACGGCGAGCTTCTCCGGCAATAGGTCTGTATTTTTTGACCATTGGTTTATTAGGATTCGTCATTAAAAGGAGCTTGAAATCATGAATGTATATCATAATACGCTGGAATTAATCGGGCGCACGCCGCTAGTAGAACTGCACAGCTATTCTCTGCCGAAGGGGATTCGTCTGTTCGCCAAGCTGGAGTTTATGAACCCCGGCGGCAGCGTGAAGGACCGGGTGGGCAAGGCTCTGATTGAAAAAGCCTTAAAAACCGGTCAGTTGAAGCCTGGCGGAACTTTAATTGAAGCCACAGCAGGCAACGCAGGTATTGGTCTTGCTATGGCAGCGCTCCATTATAATATTTCTGTTATTTTTGCGGTGCCTGAAAAGTTCAGTCAAGAAAAGCAGGATCTGATGAAGGCGCTGGGAGCACGTATCGTTCATACCCCGACAAGTGAGGGGATGAAGGGAGCCATCGAGAAAACGAAGGAGCTGGCTGCTGAATTTCAAGATGCCTATTTGCCGCGTCAATTCAGCAATCCGGATAATCCAGAGGCTTATTACACGACGATGGGACCGGAAATTTGGAACGATCTGGACGGAAAAGTAGATGTATTTGTAGCAGGAGCAGGTTCGGGGGGGACCTTTATGGGAACCTCGCGTTACCTTAGGGAACAAAATACATCCATTAAAACCGTAATCGTGGAGCCGGAAGGTTCCATTTTGAACGGCGGAGAATCGGGTTCGCATAAAACGGAAGGGATTGGTATGGAATTGATTCCTGAGTTTATCGATAAGGGTTATTTTAATGCCATTCACACGATTAGCGACGTCGATGCGTTTGACCGTGTCAAGGAGCTGGCAGCGCGTGAAGGACTTCTTGTCGGCAGTTCTTCCGGGTCGGCATTACATGCCGCTTTACTGGAAGCAGAGAACGCAGCGGATGGCGCACATATCGTCACCATTTTCCCGGATAGCAGTGAACGTTATCTGAGCAAAAAAATATATGAAGGCGGGATATAAAATGAAACGTAAAACAAAGCTGATTCACGGCGGCCTCCCTACCGATCCGCATACAGGTGCAGTTAACGTCCCTATTTATCAGGTAAGCACATATGAGCAAGAGGAAATTGGCGTTCATAAGGGCTACGAATATTCGCGTACAGGCAATCCGACCCGCTTTGCGCTGGAAGAGTTGATCAAGGAGCTGGAGGAAGGAAAACGCGGTTTTGCTTTCGGCTCGGGGATGGCGGCGATCCATGCGGTATTTTCACTGTTTAATGCAGGGGATCATATTTTGTTGACCGATGATGTATACGGGGGCACCTACCGTATTGTAAGCAAGGTGCTTAACCGGATTGGCATAGAGGCTACTTTTGTGGATACGACCGACCTGGAGGCCATCTCCAAAGCGATCCGACCAAATACGAAGGCACTGTATGTAGAAACGCCGACGAACCCGCTGCTGAAAGTTACGGATATCCGTGCGGTTTCGGAGCTGGTGAAAAAGCATGACCTGTTGCTGATCGTCGACAATACATTTGCCACTCCATATTGGCAGACACCACTTACGCTTGGAGCCGATATCGTCATTCACTCGGCTACCAAATATTTGGGCGGCCACAGCGATGTTGTAGCTGGTCTGGCTGTTGTGAACAGCGACGAGCTGGGAGAGCAGCTTCATTTTCTGCAAAACGCCATTGGTGCTATTCTCGGCCCGCATGATTCCTGGTTACTGATCCGCGGTATTAAAACATTGGGTCTGCGTATGGAAGCGATTGAGCAAAATGCGAAGGAAATTGCAGCCTTTTTGGAAAAACATCCGAAGGTTAGCAAAGTGTACTATCCTGGACTGGAAAGCCATGCGCAGCACGAGCTGTCCAAAACTCAGGCCGAAGGCTTTGGCGGCATTATTTCCTTTGATGTAGGTAGCGATGCTAACGCGGTTGCACTACTGAAAAAACTGAAATATTTTACGCTGGCTGAGAGTTTGGGAGCGGT
Organism: Paenibacillus sp. LT-B23; assembly: GCF_059417685.1. Classification (NCBI taxonomy): domain Bacteria; kingdom Bacillati; phylum Bacillota; class Bacilli; order Caryophanales; family Paenibacillaceae; genus Paenibacillus; species Paenibacillus sp. LT-B23. The sequence goes on from NZ_JBSQBM010000014.1 coordinate 110,160, forward strand.
TGAAAGTCTGATTAGTGTTCCGGCCCGCATGACACATGCATCTATTCCGGTAGAACGCCGCGCAGAATTGGGAATTACTGAAGGACTGGTACGGATCTCAGTAGGAATTGAAGATCTTGAGGATTTAATCGAAGACTTACAGGCGGCATTGCAAGGCTAAGAATCATTTGAAAAGTAAGGGGTGGCTGAGGCCGCCTCTTTTTTTTTGAAAATGTGGAAGAAGGTATTGATTTCCCTAGATAACCTAGTATAATACTTGGTAATAGGGTGCATCATAAGGAGAGAGACAATATGCAACTGATAAAAACACATAACTACCTGCAAGTGGATGACTATTTGGATCTACTTAATTATGCGAAACAATTGAACGATACAGAGTGGCAGCAAGAGCTTAAAGAAGCCTTACAGCATCAATTGCTGGAGAATGGCAGAGAGACTAAAGATTCTGAAATCAATGCGCTTTGGCAGCATTTTGACCAGATCAACGATAGATTATTGGAGTTGTTTGATCTTTTACGAAATAGTAATAATTCGGTAGAGAGAAATTCGTGGAGCGAACAGATTTGGGAACTGAAGCTGGAACGCATCAAGTTAGAAAAGCAAATTCAAGCGAGTTATGCACATTATTAAGGGTTCGGCATACCAATAAATATAACAAAACTAGATAAAAAAAGGCATGCAGCTGTAACTGCAATGCCAAGAATTCGCGAAAATCAGTTAAAAAATAATGCTCAATACAAAGAAATTATTTTGAAGTTTGTTTCATGTCGCGCATCATTTTCATCATCATCGTCATCATTTCGTCGCATTCTTGCATTTTAGTCATCATCATATCCATGTTCATGTCCATCATATCCATATCCGACATTTTTTCCATGCACATGTTCATGCTTTTCATTTTAGCCATCATGTCTTCCATACACATCATCATCATCATTTCCATACACATCTTTTCCATTGTTTTCCCTCCTCATCATTTGGAAATAGTAACTTCTTCCTAAACATACTATACCCTAGTAGAGATAGCAATAATCATGACAGCTAAAAACAGGTTTATAAGTATAGAAATTTTCAATAACGAAGTTAAGCACTCTGCTTTCTTCGTTTTTTTGTTTTTTAAGAATAGCCTCTTTTTTTGGGAGGAAGAAAGGAGTACGCAAAGGTGATAACGAATAGCTTTATATAGTTAAAATGAATGTTAACGGAATATTATCGCGACGTCTCTGAGGAAACAAAAACCTGGAGGGGGAATGTTATGAGGTTCACGCATCTGGAAAAAGCGACAACTGTGCTGTTGGATTATCCGGTTCGTATGACGTCTGCTTATGCAGTCGGTCCGGTCAAGCTGCCGGAAAATTGCGGTGTGGGTAGGGCATGGTCCGATCATTTTACCCCTGAGGAATGGGATTTGGAAAGGGCTTGTAATGAAGAAGGGCTGGAGCTTTCGGCTGGAGGAAAGGTAGCGTGCCGTTTATTAACTGAGTTGGACCCTCGAAACGCCGAATTGAATTTAGGTGTCTTTCCGCCTTTGACTGAGCAAGAAAGGCTTTTGCTGGTTTCGAATCTCCGCTGCGTGGTAGCACAGGAAGTTATTTTCAGACCGTTTGAAGGAACAGGACAAATTTGGGTGGACGGCATATTGGTATATGCGGAATCCGGTCCTTTGCGCTTGGTTCTGGAGGAAGGTAATCATACAGTGGTGGTCGTTGCAGCCTTTATTCCCGGTGAAGCTCGCTCTATTCGGATCAGTGGAACTCAGACGTGTGACAGCGTAGATGTGGCGGAACTGCATCAGGAATTCGTAGAGCGCAATATACGTTTTCATATGGCATGGCTGGAGGTGGAGAAACCCGCTGGCAGGGAGGGAGAAGACAGTCCGGTCTCGTTTTATTTGCTGCGCAAGGATCGTATAGATCTTCCTGAAGATCAGCCGTTATGGGTCGAGGTAACGAATGATGAGGGAACGCTGCTGGATCGGTTTCAAGCGGTTTGGGAGCAGGAGCAGCAATATGTCTGGAATGAGGAAGTTACCGGGAATACGGGGATGCTGCATTTTACGGTTACATATCAGGACCGTGAGGCAAGAGAGCATTACTTTGTGTACTCGATGCTTGTGCGGCCTTTGTCGGCGGTTGTGGAGGACTTACAAGAAGAGTACGACCAGTATAATCGAGCTTATAATATAGATGCTTCCGGCTCTGCGAGGAATTTACAGGCAAAAGGCTTGTTGGAGGAACTGAAAAGGTTAACGGCTTTGCCGGAAGACCCTTTTGAAATCTGGGATTATCGCATAGTGCGGGAATATATCAAGCTGCTAAAACGGATTTTCACACATGCGTATACGGAACGGCCTCAGCGTCCATCTCGGGAAGATAACATCCTTTTGTGCCCTGACGGGATTGGCGAAGGCTTTTTTGTCTCCCGTTTGGACCACAGCCTTCAACGCTACACGATACAGCTTCCCCGAAACTATTCGGCGGATCGGCAGTATCCTCTGATCGTCCTGATGCCGGGCAAACGGTATGAGCTGGGTCTGCCGGATTTTCAAAAACGGGGCTTTGGACGGGGCTGGGAGGAAGAAGCGATATTCGTCACTTTTTCGTGCCGTGGAGTTACGCTGGGCAGTTACATTGGCGAAGCCGCTTTTTTGGAGGCGCTGGATGTCATTCTGCAAGCGTACCGGGTGGATGAAGACCGAATCTATCTGACGGGCTATTCTAACGGCGCATACGCTGCCTGGGCGATGGCACAGGCGTATCCTTCGCGTTTTGCGGCTATTGCTGTCATTGCTGGCGCACCGCATCCGAAGCATCTGATGAACTTACTGAATATGCCCATATTCAATGTGGTTGGAGATCAGGATTACTTGTTTGCGCAAGCTTATACGGCTCCTGAAACCGACCTTTCATCCGACCATTATAAAGGAGTAGTGGAACGGTATGCCAACCATTGGGACACGCATGAACTGAGGCTTTTGGACGGTGTACTGAGCTGGCTTATGCAATGGAAGAGAGTGATGGTACCTCAGCGTATTGCCTACCGAACGGAACGGGGGAGACATAACCGGGCTTATTGGCTGGAGCTGACGCAAGTAGATGAAACAGAGGAATACGCCGAACTGTACGGTGAATTGAGCAAAACGGGTAAACTGGATGTTAGAGCCGTCCACGTCGATGAATTTATTATTCACCTCTCACATGAGATCGTACCATTGGAGCTTGTCCATGTCCGTATTGGAGCACGGGTTTTCGTGTTGGATTTACTAGAATATAACCGCTTTCGCTTTGTTAAAATAGAGTCGCGGAAACGCCCCTCACCTGAATATCGATTGATTGCTGAACGGGGTAGAGAAACGTATGGGAGTTCTGGAAAAGAAACGGATGACGAAACGGCAACGTTCAGGTTAAAAAGCGCAGGTCGGAATCCTTCTGGCCATGGTATGGGAGTGCTCGACGTTTATATGGGGCGCCTGCACATTGTCCTTCCGTCCAGCTATGCTACACCCGAAGAAGAGCAGGCGGTAAAACGGACGGCGAAGGCTTTGGCCAGCCCACGCACAGCAACCTGGAATCCGTATATCGGTGTTCATTATCCTGTTGTGGCTTCTCATGCTATTTCGGAGGAAGAGTTGGCTGACAGTAACGTTATCTGTATCATCTCGGGCTTGTCCAGACATGAGCTGCTTCAGCGGCATCAAGCCCATTTGCAGATCACCTGTACGGAAAAAGGGTATATACTGGACGGCGATTTTACGGCAGGCGAGTATTGCCTTTCGTATATCCAGCCTGCCCCGTGGTCCACAAGCCAACAAATGCTTGTTGTGGCGACAAATTCTTCCCGCATGCTAGGTAAAAACCTGTTCACGCGCAGACTGATTATGCCCGGTTATTTTAACGGTCTGCACCCGTATTTGAACAAGGATATTATCGTGTATGACAGCAAGGGTGTACGTGCTTTTAATTTTACTTCTAATAAATATGCGTTCCACAAGCTGCAAGGTCAATAAAGAAGACAGCTAATTAGACACGATAATCCTAAAATAAAAAAACGCCCGTAGTTGGGGAGGGGGACTGACCCCTTAACGTGAGACAAATCAAAACTCCTTCAAAAGAGCTCAACCATGTCGAGATATGGAAGTAGCCTTGTGCGTCCACTTTATTGACAAAGCTAAAAATGTGAATATTATCAATGTGGGCTCGAAGTATGAGGAAGGAGGACCTATGAGAGACAATGTTACAAGCTTTTGTAAAACTTAATGTAGATCGTCAAGAGAGGGTATTGGATGCTGCAGCAAAAATTTTTGCACGGGATGGATATCATGCAGCAAGTATTCTGCAAATTTGTGAAGAGGCCCAATTTTCCAACGGTGCGATTTACAAATATTCCAAAAACAAGGAATATTTATTTTTTGGAGTGTTAGATCGATGTGCAGACTTGATGGTTAATGAGATTGTTACAATCTATGCATCAAATAATAATACAGTATTAGCGATAAAACTGCTCCTACACGCTATTGAGAAATTAGCAGAAAATTATAAAGACTATTTGACTATTTATGCTGACTTAGGTTCCAGTTCACACACTGTATTCGCTGCAGAAGCTTCAGAGAAGTTTGAGGTAGAAGTCAGTAAATATCTTAGGTGCGTTGTTGAAGATGGAAAGTGTCGAAATGAACTCTATACACAGTTAGATGATAACTTGCTGACCTTTTTCATTGGTAATTATCTTATGTTGTTTCTTTATTCATTAGTCTCTGAATATCATCATAAACGTTTTGAATCCTTCTTCTGTCCAGGGAAAGGCACATTAAGTGCACAGGAAAAGATTAATCTAGTCATGCAATCTATTAATATTATTATAAGATAATTTTTTTGATCTATTTAGAGAGCGAATGCTCTCTCTCCGAAGGAGGGAAAACATAATGGAAAATTCATTTGAAAACAAGTCGGTTATTGTAACTGGTTCGAGTAAGGGGATTGGTAAAGGAATCGCCAAAGTCTTTGCTGAAAAGGGAGCTAAAGTAGCCATTATTTCTCGTAACCTAGATGAGGCCGAGATATGCGCTGCCGAAATCAGAGCATCCGGTGGATACGCGCAAGGCTTTAGAGGTGATGTCACGGATCGATCTTCTATGGAAATGATGGCACATTCAGTATCGGTGGCCTTTAGCGGCATTGATGTGTTGTGTGCTAACTCAGGTATTGCCCCTATGACTACAATTGAAGGAATGGTTGCTGAAGAATGGGATAGCGTGATGAATACTAATGTGCGTGGAGCTTTATTTTCTGTACAGGCCTGTCTGCCATTCTTAAAAAAAGCTGAATATGGAAGAGTGGTGTTAACATCTTCGATTACGGGGCCGGCGACAGGATTTGTAGGATGGTCGCATTACGGTGCCAGTAAGGCTGCCCAACTCGGTTTTATTCGCAGTGCAGCGCTTGAGTTAGCTCCGTTTGGTATTACAATCAATGCGATCATGCCCGGTAATACAATGACTGAAATGATACAAACCCTCCCAGAATACATTGAAACCATGCTTCCAGCTATTCCATTGAAACGGTTTGGAACCGTTGAAGAAATGGGACATGCAGTTGCATTTCTTGCCTCTAAGGAGGCTGGCTTCATCACGGGACAAACAATTATTATCGACGGAGGACAGAGCTTGCCTGAATCTTAATAAAAACAAGTTTGTACCAAGAGGAATAAAATGAATCCTTGAGTAGTCATACCCCTGTCAAGTAGACGAATGAAAAAAGCTAAGCTGCAAGCGCGTGCCGATACTCGATCGGGGCGCTTTTTGAGTTTATCCTGAAACCGCTGAGCTTCGCTCCGTTACCAGAATTGAATATCGCTTTTTAAGTAGTCTACCCCTGAGCTATCAAGTAATCTCGTTCTTCTTTGATACTGGAAAAGGAGGTACGTGTACGCCCCTTCATCGGGCTGGATGAACCCTTGCGCCAATCGAACGGTTCAGCATTTCGAACCTTCTTCACCCAAACTTTGAGTTGGTTAGCCATACGAAAATCCCCTCCAGGTTCACTCATACCCTCATGGTAACACACAAGGTCTTTTAAGAGTGTCTATTTGAAGGGGATGATACCAACCAGGCGATCCTGACGGTTTTTTTTGCTGCTTCATTGCAGTGCTTTGTCATGGTAATGACGTCATATATAGAAGGGTGTTAGGACAGATCAGTTTTTATACTGCTCCATCAGGTATACGATCTTGACCTCATCGGCCAAATCGCCAAAGGGTTCATAAGGATTCTCCTGAATGATATGATATAAACGCTGGACTCGTTCCTTCGGCAGTTTGCGCACATATCTGGAAATAAAACCGGCGTGCGTGACCACATAGCGCTTTTTACGGACTGCCGCGCTGGCAACACGGACAAGAATATCCTCGCCTCCTGCCATTTCCAGAATGCGGCGCTCATAAAAGGTGACGTAACGGAACGTTCGATCCTTAATTAGCTCGCGATTTAATCTCGCAATCTCTCCGATATATCTGACCATAAGCGGTTCAAAGCTTTTGATCAGGAGAGGGTCGAGCGTTAGCTCCATATCCTTGCGGAGAACAAAAGATTGCAGCAAGGCGACTTGTTGGAGCCTTATCCGGTCGTTGTGAATAAGTACGGCAATCTCACGCAGCATTTCATAGGAGACACGTTCGCTGAGCTGTCGCAGGGCAACCGCGTTTTTATGATTGATGTTCAGGCCCTCTTTAATCTGCCCTATGCGGCCTCTGAACAGGCGTATAAGCTGCCTGTGCTGCTCATAGGGACGAATACGCTGCTGTAGAAGTACCAAGGGTAGCAGGAGAAGCGCGCCGACGATACCGCACAGGAGCATTTGCTGGGTTGAATGACCGAAAAAGACGGCGGCGGCCAGCAGCGCGATGCCGAAGGCGAGGTCCTTGCGGAAATAAAGCTTGGCTTTGCGGTTGGCATATTGCTCTACAGGCACCAGCGCATCGCGACCGCATGACGTACATTCCTTCTCCCATAGGGCAGTGAACTGTCCGCATCGTTTGCAGATCCGCAGCTTTTGGTACGCATGCTCGGTATGGGTAAACGGACGAAATTGTACAGGCTGCTTGGAACTACTCATTGCGATCACTTCTCCGGTTCAGCAGGGCTAGAAGCTCAGTGTTCATTTGCGTAATCGAGGGAGCGCGTTTTTTATGTATAGTGTAAGTGATTAATTTGATGGCGACAAAAAGAAACAAAATCGCCAAACATCCGTATGAGATCATAGTGTACTTCCTCTTTCTGCTCAGATTTTTACAGCGATATTTTACAAGGGCGGGTTTCGCTTCTGTCATTTTTGTCGTATAAAGGAGAAGGCTGGTGCCCAATTGCCCTCGTTGGGGTATAATTATATCATTACTGCAGGATATTGGTAAAATCCCGCGGTATAATAGACTTCTTGGCTGTATTCAGGCTATTCGGGCATCATTTTCAGCTGGCTCTCATGTAAAACTCATTATAATTTAATAGTAGGGGAGTACAACTGTAATTTAGGATGAGAACTAATCGGCAAAGGGGTACAGGCGATGTTTAGTAGAGACAGAAAATGGTTTTTGGTCATCGGAATCATATGTGCAATGATCATGACCTCAATTTCGGCATGGCAGCCGCAGACGGCGAATGCCGCTTCAACCTCCGCCTCCAAGGTGGATGCGGTGCTGGTCGTCGATGTGAGTAATTCCATGAACACCAGTGATCCAGGCAAAATTGGCAATGAAGCCATGAAAATGTTCATTGATATGCTTTCGACGCAAAATGACAAGGTGGGCATTGTAGCGTATACGGATGTCGTACAACGCGAGAAGGCTTTGCTTAATATTACGTCCGAAGCGGACAAGCAGGAACTGAAGTCGTTCATTGACGGGCTGAACCGGGGGGCGTATACTGACACCTCCGTAGGTGTCAAGGAAGCGATCCGAATTTTGAAGGATGGCAAAACAGCGGGACATGCGCCTATGATCGTCATGCTGGCCGATGGTAACAACGATTTAAATAAAACGACGGGCAGAACTGAAAGCCAGTCCGATCAGGATATGGCGAAGGCTGTGGCCGAAGCTAAAAATAGCGGCGTTCCAATCTACACCATCGGTTTGAATGCAGACGGAAAACTGAATAAAAACAAGCTCGCAGACATTGCGCAGCAAACGGGCGGTAAATCCTTTATTACTAGCTCGGCGGATGATCTGCCGAACATTTTGAGTGAAATTTTCGCCAGCAATTTGAAGCTGAAGGTTGTTCCCTTGCAGTCCATTACGGCTAACGGCAACTATCAGGACGTTACAGTAACCGTACCGAACGATAGCGTGCTGGAGGCTAACATTTCGATTATGTCCTCCAAGCCGGTGGATGCGAGACTGATAGACCCGTCGGGCAATACCAAGCCGATTCCTTCAAGTGATGTACTGTTGTCCAAGTCGAAAAGCTACTCGCTGATTAAGCTGCTCAAGCCTGTGGCTGGCGACTGGAAGCTTCAGGTCAAGGGAGTCCGGCAGGATCAGATTGATATTAATCTGGTATTCAACTATGATTTGGAACTGAAACTGGATGCACCGCCTGCCAAAGCTTACAAAAAAGGTGACGCAGTCCAAATTCGTTCCTATCTGACGAGTAACAATCAGCAACTTCAGGATCAGGAACTGTATGCAAATATGAATGCAGTTCTGAAGGTCAAGGACCTCGATTCCGGTACAACGAATGAGGTTCCGTTGAAGAATGAGGGGGACGCTTTTACCGGCTCGTACACGATACCGGATGAGCATGACTATGAACTAACCGTCAGAGCAGAGGAAAAGAGCTTCTACCGTGAAACCCAGCCTGTGACCATCAGTGCCAAGGCTGCGGCGGGCAGTGGCACGAATAACGGTACTACGACGGCGCCGGCAGCACCTGCCGAGAAGTCCAAACTGCTACCCCTCATTCTTTTGGGGGTGGGACTGATCGTTCTGCTGATTGCAGCCTACTTTATCTGGAAGGCTGTCAAAAAAGCCAACCGCGGCTTTGTCGGACAAATCGTTCTGGAGATTCGGGACGAAAATACCGGTGAAAAAACGTATCCGCAATACAAAAAGCTGAACACCTTCCGGGGCAAATTCAATCTGCACCAGTTGCTGCAACTGGCACCGGAATTTGCCGGAACCGATAAGGTGGTGTTCACGCCAGCCAATCAGGACCGCATCATTGTGCGCAGCACTCCGGAGATTACGATTGAAAAATCCGGACGCGCTGTAGATACAGGCAGTGGTTTTGAACTGAAAAACGGCGATCGTCTGACGATCCCACTGGCAAGCGTGGACAAAACCATTTTGCTGGAATTCATTTCAGTAAACAGCTAAACGAACCCTAGGAGGTCAAATCTATGAAACCAGTAGTCAGAGAGCATATCCAGCAATTAGACGTATCACTCGGTGGAGGGATCGTAAGCGATAAAATCAGGGTTGATACCATTGACAATCCCATTTTAATTATCGGACTCGGAGGGACGGGAATCGATGCCCTCCTCCGCTTGAAATATCAGATTAACCGCAGATTCAAGCTGCCAGCAGATCCGATTTCCAAGAAAAAAAGCGAGAAGCCGGACAACGTGGAATTTCTTGCTTTTGAAACAAATGAACAGGATCGCAACAAAAAATATAAAGGGATTGGGCTGGACCCGATCAATGAGTTTGTTCTGCTGTCCAATGCGGAAATCGGTGGCTTGCTGCAAAACCGCAGCATTTTGGAGCCATACATTACGGATTGGCTATCACCTGAGCTGAGCATTACCGATGGCATGAACGGGGCCGCAGGGGTGCGTCAGGCTGGACGTTTGCTGTTGTTCACCAAAATCAATCAAGTCGTGCAAAGCATTGATAAGAAAATCAAAACCCTGTCTGAAGGCACCAATAAGAAGCTGATGGTGTTCCTCCTGTCCGGTTTGTCCGGCGGTACGGGGAGCGGTACCTTCCTCGATATCTCGTATATCGTCCGTGGGATTATTGAGCGCGATTACGGCTCCGCAGGTGTAGACCGCGTAAATACATTAGGGTATTTGTTTACGCCGGACATTAATCTGGCGAACAAAAGCTTAAGCGAGCATACACGTGAATATATTAAAAAGAACGGCTATGCTGCGCTGAAAGAGCTGGATTACTGGATGAATGTGGACAGCCGCAGTGAACGGTTCAAACAGCAGTATGGCAACATTTTGACCGTAAATTCACCGTTGCCGCCATTTAATCTGTGTCATCTCATTTCAGCGACGAATACAGAAGGCAAGCTACTGGAAAATGCCTATGATTACTGCATGAATGTCACCGCCGAGAACATCACCAACTTTATGGCGAGTGAGGAAAAGCAGTCAGGCGAAGAGTTTGCCATTCATGACTATATCAGCAACATACGTACCAATATTGCACAAATGAACAAGGCATATCCTGCCAACTACGATTACAATATTATCGGGGCTTCCTCAGCGGTACTGCCGATGGAGGAAATGACAACATACCTGGCCTACCGGATGTTTGGCAAAATGTCCAAAATGTTCGAGCAATCACCGAATCAAGAGGATGTCGAGAAGTTTGCTCGCAAGCTGGGTGTCGATCTGGACAGCATGATCAAAAACTTTGAATCTCGTGTTCCTGAACCGCTGCCGGGCTTTGAAAACAGTGAACGACTAAGCTACAACAATGTGGTCAAAATGCAAGTCGTTAATATGGACACAGAGCTGGAGCAGACGTTCCTGACCCGTGCTCGTGAGGAATATATCAAGGCGAAGAAGCAGCTTCCGGGTGAAATTACCGGGCAGTTTACCGACCAAATTCGCCGGATGTTCCTGCATCCCGAGCAAGGGCCGTTCTATGTATCCCGTATGATTTATACGGAAAAAGGCTTTAGCTTGCTGAAAATGCTGCTTTCGTACATTGAGACGCTGCGTGAATCACTGCATCGTATCCCTACGGATATTGAATGGGCGCGTGAACAGGCGGATGAAAAGCTGGGCGATGCCAAGAGCGCATTCGTGTCCAAGGATAAAAAGAAAAATGCGTACATTGAAGCGAAAATCAATGAATACTGGCTTCGGGCCGATGTGGAGCGTACAGAGCAGCTTATTGAATTTTATGAAGACCTGTATGATCTGCTGAATAAGGAAAACAGCCGCATTTATAATGTATTTACTGAAATTTTGAACGCGCTGAGCGCAATTTTCGAGAAGAATGGCGATCTGCTGATCAACGGCGAAGAACAGTCCGATCATAGAGGCAACAAGACGTACTATTGGAATCTGGTCAGTGTACCGGATATTTCCGAAGTCGTAACCAAGTTGCTGGATAATCGCAACGGTGATGATCTGATTCGTGATTTTGCCCAAGAGTTGTTAGAAAATTCAGATCAATGGGTGAAGGATCAGGATATCGACATCATTAGTTCCATCTCCAACTTCCTGACCGACAAGTTCGGTGATCTGATTACCCGTTCGATGGAGGATTTCCTCGTGATGAAATACGGGCAGGATGAGGCCATTGAAAAATTCGTGGAGCGCTATATTGCAAGCAAGCTGGATGAAGAAGCTGTGCCTGTGTTCCATCTGAGCAATAGCTCCGGTAACCTGTATTTCCCGTCATGGGGTTTTGTCTCAGTTCCGGTGCAGTCGCCTAATATTCTGAAAGGCGTTCGCAATTATCAAAATAATGCCATTGGTAAATCACACTTTACAATTAAAGAGAGCGAAGTCCGTAACCGGATTTTCTGGCTCAATACGCGCAATGGTGTGCCGTTGTTTGTTTATACGCCGCTCAAGGTGTATGAAGAAAGCTATGAAAAAACGATTCTCGACCGCGAAGGTATTGGCCGTCATCTGGTGCAAACAGGCCAAAACAACTGGACGAATCTGCCGTCGCCGATTCCTGAAAAATCCTGGGGCGAAACGTATGTCAATTCGCGTGTGCAAGCCTACAATGCCCGCATTCGTAATGACTTCGACCGTGCCAAGTCCCTTGGTGTGATCCGTGAAAAGGATGTCGACCAGAATACGAGCAGCCGCTTTACCGTGCTGCGTTCACGTGCCCTGGATCTGAACGGTCTGCTGGCAGGCTACGATATGCGTTTGCAGGAATCCAAGCCGAATCTGGGCGAGGTAAAGAGAGCATGGTCCGAGCTGAAACGTCTGCTGGCTGAAGGGCTGGAACAGACGGGAAGCAAGGACATCTTTGGCAGCATCAATGAAGAGATGGCGAAAGAAAACCTGATCCGTTCACCGGAGTTAACGCAGGTGGTTCGTGAAGAGCTGGCGAAATATACTCAAATTGAAGCGAAGGCCGCCGAGCTGGAAGCCTTGCTGGGCAAATATCAGGATGAGGAAAAATGGCTGGATCAGTTCATTCAGGCACTCTATACCGATACGATTACGAAGAAAGGCGCTTTGTACGTCTATGACCGTGACGAAGAGGAAGAGGCTTGGGAGCCGTTTGCCAATGTCATGAAGAGCCGCAATTACGTGGAGTTTGAAGTATTTACGAACTTCCGTGGTCTGGAAGAGAAAAAATATGCAGCTCTGATGCGTAAGGCGGATCGCCGTGATGCTGTCCTGACTTCGTCCGAGGATATTACGCCGTTGCTGACGAAGCTGGATGAACTGGCTGCAATCTACACCGAAGCCCGAAATCAATTGGAATATGAAAAGGTGGAGCTGGCTAACGGAGCGGAACTCTATGCGTTCTACGCTCAAATGTCCGGTAAACTAAACGATATCCGCAGAAAGTTGAAGTAAAGTATGAGAGAGCAGCTGTTACGTTATGCGGCTGACTATGCAGTCGCAGAGGACCAATTAATCGGTAGTGGGGATGGACGCAGCAGCATCCATTTCCCGTCCGTGTTTCTTTTTATCGGTGACCGTATGAGCCCGGCGATGAACACCATTGCAGATATCAACCGGACCAAGTGGGATAACAGTACGGGGGTAACGTACATCCACATCCGCTCGCAGGAGGATCATGCCGCTGTTGACCGTTCGATGGATGCCATTGTCCATACAGTAGCGGTACCGGAGGAAAGCAACCACAAAACCGGGCGCCGTGATTTGCATCAGGCTTTTTATACACATGAATCGCAGTTGATTGAGCTTAACGCCGCGTTGCGCCGGGCTAGTGGGCACTTGGCAGATTACGGTCGCTTGTATTCCTCGTTCGAGCGTGTCCATCTGTCGATCCTGACGACAGCGGATGATCCCATGAATGTATTGGTTCCCGAGATTACGCTGTTGGCGGAATACATTTTTGCGCAGTCCTTTAAGTCGGTACAGATGGATCTGTACGTATTGGTCAGCGAAAGCGATCAGGCAGCCCAATATGGCTACAGCAGCGCAACGTCAGTCGCTTTTATGCGGGAGCTGGACTATATCCAAAGTCCGGATTATACGTTCACGGCACCACTGCATATGACCGAGGACAAACTGACCATTCCTGTATCTCATGCTCCGTCGCCGTTGTTCGATCTTGTCTATGTACTGTCCGACAAGAACGAACGCGGTGTAACGGTGCCGAATAGCCTGCGGGAAAGCTGTGATATCATTTGCCACATTCAGCTTCTTAAAAATCGTTATCAGGCGGGGGATTCCTATCGGTCACAGGATGGGGGATACAACAATACATCGTTTAAAAACAACATCATGACGGAATCCGGGCGGCAGGGCTATGTGTCGGCCGGATTTTCCCGGGTAAAGCGCCCTAATGAGTCGATTGCGCTTACGGTGCTGTATCACTTTTATGTGAAGCTGCTGGCGCGTATGAGAACAGAGCAGGAATGGGATATACGCGATAAACTGGATTATTTCGGTCTGGATGCTACCGAGCGCGGCCGCACACGTAATGACCTCGTTCCTGGAAATGAGGCCATTACCGACATGAGCGCCCTCATGACCAGCGGAGCCAGCTACGGCTCGTTGAAGCGGATGACACTGCGCGAGGCGGAGGAAGCCTTGTTCGGACAGGGCTGTGAAGCCTTTTTCCGTGATAATTGTGAACGGATCGTACACAAACGATTGGGGGATTTTCAGGCGGAATTACGTCTGCAAACGGCTGTGAACGAATCGGCCAAGGAGCACCCTGAGATCGGTTTGTTCGAGCTTACGGACTGGACGGATGAGAATAAGACCGGGAATGTGCTTACCGCCATTCGGGGACTGATTCGCGATACGTCCAATGATTTGCAGGTCAGCGCTGCCGAGCTGGATGCCCTGTATAGCGGACGAGTGGAGGATCAGCCTTTTCAACGCTTACCGCTGATGGATAAACATAATGTGCGCAGCTTGATCCGTTACCTGACCGAGACGGTCTATGGGCACAAACTGCACATGCTGCGGATTCAAACGGATCTGGAGCTATTTCGCCGTTATGAGCTGGCTCTTGAAAAGTGGCATATGCAGGCGAAACATATTACTGTACAGCTTGCCAATTTGGAGCGTGATCTGCATCAGGCTGCAACGGACAGCGTCCGTCAGGCTGACAGCTACACGGGCCAAAACCTGTTTGAGTATTACGAGCGTGTGACGGAAGATGTCATGCAAGAGCTGGAAACCAAGCGGGGTAAATCTGTATTCTTCGATGTACGGCATATGGGTCCTGTGTCCAATTTGCTGGATGGAGGTCCGTCAAAGCTGGTGGATCGACTCACACAGACTTGCCGCACCCTGATCCTCAGCGCACAGCCGTTTAACCAGACATTCGAGGAAGAATTGCTGCGGCGGGCGAATGTGGCTGCTGCCTATGAAAATCGGTTGGTCGTTCCAAAGGATGAGCTATTTAAAAAATTGTACCAAACGCTGGAGGAAAACGGCGGCATTAACGTGCGTTTGCTGGATTACACTCATGAGCATCGGTATGAGGAAAAGTATTTCTTTGGTGACTACGAAGGCGAATTTCTCCCGTATGCGCTGGATGTGGATATTACCTCGCGCATTTACAAGCTGGGGTTTGTGCATGAGCGTCGCAGCAGCGGGGTAGAAAAGCTTCATTTGATGGGTGGTTTCCATCTGGAGGATCTGATGGTCTACCGCAACGGCAAGACGTATTATGAGACATATATCGCGAATGGTTTCGTGTTTCACGGGATCAACGCGGATCGGCTGCCGGAACTGCGGTAGCAACACGGTAATCCTACGAGGAATTTGCAAATTCCTCCTACTTTAATTATGGAAGGAAGCAACGATTCTTATGAAGCAGCGTAAATTTAATGTTCTCCTGCTGCTGTTCGGCTTGCTGGGCGCCGTAGTGGGCTTCATCATTGGAGAGCTGATTCTTAACAAATTGATAGGCCACTGGCCGCATATCATCGTGATTGGGCTGTATTTTGGTATCATGGCGCTGTGTATTGGCCTGGGATGCCTTATCGGCGAATGGATTTCTCCACAACTGAACGGGTCGTCATGGCGGCAGCGGTACTCCGGGTTGTCCTGGAAGCTGCTGGTCCCTGCTACGCTGGTGATGCTGTTCGTGGCAGGGCTGCTGCTGGAGCTGGGCTACCAGGTAAACCCCGAAGGTCGCAAAAGTGTACAGGATCTCGTGCTCGTCATTGATAATTCCGGGAGTATGCAGCAAACAGATCCTGACAATGAACGTCTGACAGCCGCCAAGAGTCTAATTGGCCAAATGGATGGAGACAAGCGGGTAGCCATCGTTTCCTTTGAGTCCACTGCGCAGTTGGTTCAGCCGTTTACCCCGATTGGCACAGATGCGGAGAAGCAGGCCGTTTATGCCAAGATCGACAGCATGCAGACCTTAATGACAGGCGGCACAGAAATCGGTCTTGCTTTGGATGAAACCATCAAGGAAATCGAAACTCAGGGTAATGCGGAAAAGGGCTCTCTCGTTATTATGCTGTCTGACGGCTTTAGTGATCTGGATAGCCAGACAGCATTGGCTCCTTATATCGCCCGGCAGATTCCGATTAATACAATCGGTCTGAAGCTCGCTGAATCTGATGGTATAGCATTATTGCAAAATATTGCCCAAATGACGGGTGGAACTTACTTCAATGTGGCGAATGCGCAAGGTCTTACTCAGGCGTTTGGTAAAATTTATGACAAAATCGGCGACCGTACACTGGTAACGGAGCGAACAGGTGAGTATGCGGACAGTTTGTATTTTGCCATTTACCGTGTAACCGCGCTGGTAATTATTGGAGTACTGCTGGGATTGGCGCTCGGCCTGATGTTCGATAACCGTTTTCTGGCACGGAATTTCGCGATAGGCGGGATTCCAGCCGGATTGCTGGCTGGCTTTATTTTGGAAAAGGGCCTGTCCGGCTCGCCCATCGGTGATTTGCTGATTCGTTTGGTGGCAGCGCTCGTATTGGCAGCCCTGATCGCCGTCTTCTCGCTCGTTCTGCCGATTGCGGAAAATACTCGCCGTTCTTCCGGTGGAGGAAACCCCGGCACGCCTTCGGGTCGCCGGAGAGGCGCACCGGAAGGCCCGCCACGCAATCGACGAAGCAGTGGATTTTAGAACAGGAGGCTGGAACTTATGCAGTATAGGGATGCACAGCCCGGTGATCCTGTTATTTCGGAGCTGAGCCACAAAATTGACGATAACCGGGTTGTGCTTCGCTGGCAGTGGCCGGAAGGAGCAGCCGTGGTATATATTGCGAAACAATTAGCCGATCCGGGTGTGAACAGGCAGGAAGATGCCGAAGCTTTGCCGCCTTTTTCAAGCCTTAAGCTCTTCACACGTGAGGAGTACAAAGCTGCTGGCAGTTACCGCGACCGGATCGATGGCATTGGACGCGTGCGGTATACCGTGTATCCGGCTGTGCGGGAGGCCGGAGATACTTTTGTGATCCGTCAGCAGAATGGAGCTAACCGGCTGGAACTGAGCACGGGCAAAGCTAAAATCAGATATGCAGTTCACCACAAAAAAAGCTGGTTTCGCAGCCGCAAAACGGTGCAGATTCAGGTGACGGCTGAAGTTCCTGTTCCGCAGGAGGCGCTTTGCTATGTGAAAAAGCGTGGTGGCTATCCGGCGGATCGGGAGGATGGGACCTTGTACCCGTTCACGGCACCGTTTGCAGCGGGACGGAATGTGTTGCCCGCTGTGGAAGTAGGCGGAGATGAATATGTGCGGCTGTTTTTTACGGACGGTCAGAAATATGGCACGGTATATGAATTAGTCCCTGAATGAAAGGAGGCCGCAACCGATGAGTTTTCTTAGCAATTTATTCAGAAGAAAGCCACAGGCAGCACCAAGGCCGTTATTTTATGATATTGTGTGCCCTTATTGCTTTAGTAAATTTTCCCCGGAAGAAGTTGTATTCCGCGCTTCCCATCACCGTGAGGATGACGAGGATTATGCTTTGGGCGAGGATGAGCTGCTGAACAAATATCGGGAGCGCTTTGGCTTGGACAGTGTACATGATATGGAAGCTATTCTTCACCCTCTTGATGTTCCTGAGGAACATCGTTTGTACTCGGATCATGTACTGACAGGTCTGACGGATCGTTACGGCGAGCTTACACGTCGCAGATTGTGTCCACATTGCCATAACGAACTGCCAGTGACCGCTGGTAAGGTGCCAAGTAATATTATTTCGATTATTGGGGCTTCGCAGGCGGGCAAATCTGTCTACATGACCTCCCTGATTCATACGTTGCAGCATGTTACGGCCGATCATTTTGATGCGGCTTGCATGCCGTTGAATGCGGAGATCAGCCGCAAGTTCCGTACGATGTATGAGGAACCGTTGTTTGAGCGTGGGGATCTGCTGACCTCTACACAGAAAGAAAAGATGCAGGAGCCTTTTATCTTCCAGTTTGTGTTTAAGGATGAGGAAAAACCGCCACTGACGCTGGTGTTTTTTGATGTCGCCGGTGAGGGGATGGTCGATCAGGACTATCTGGGTCTGCACGGGCAGCATATTAAAAATTCAGCGGGCATTCTGTTTATGGTCGATCCGCTGCAAATCCGTTCTATTCGGGAGCGTATCAAGATTAACATCGGCGACAAGCCGGGTGAATGGGTTTCGCAATATGATGAGCCGCGTGACGTCGTACTTACGATGTTCGGTGATTTTATCGCGTATCAGGAAAAGGGGAAAACGGACATTCCAACCGCCGTTGTTCTGACCAAAAGTGACATGCTCACTGCGCTGGCAGATGAAGAAGGCACGTACATCAAGACGAACAGCAATATCTTTAATCCGATGGAGCACCGGAAGTATATGGATTTGGATGAGTTTGCGAACATTGATGGCGAGGTTCGGCGGTTCATTGAAAAGGTGGATAAGCCGTTCAAGGGCACGATGGATGTGTATTTTACAGATACGGCCTATTTTGCGGTTTCCGCCTTGGGCAGCAATCCGGTAGATCAAAAGCTGCAAGGGCTGGTTAGTCCGATCCGTGTGGATGAGCCCTTCATTTGGCTGCTCTACAAGCTGAAGTACATTGAGGGGAGAGAATCACAGTGAGTAATTCTACCTCTCATTTGATACAGCAGCAGATGTACACACGGGAACGGCGTGGTATTTTCCGTTCAACGGAAGGCTTCGATACGGTGGCAAATTCCAAGGGGCTGGACACTACCTTTATTAAAAAGGTGCTGCATCCCTTGTGTGTGTATGATGCGCCTGCTGCTTTAACGGCGCGTGGCGAGAAGCAGGAGAGCGTCTACCCGGAAGCCATGCATCTGGTACGGACGGAGTCCGGAGATGTGGTGCTAGGACGCAGTATCTACAAGGCAGCGGATTTTACCGGGTTGCGGAGCGCCTTTTTTACGCACAATTATGTGATTCCAGGCGGGCATGGTGAATCTCCGTCTGATTACAAGCAGTGGCTGAACACATCTTTTGTCGATACTTACGATATTGAGCAAGGAACGGAATTGCCGGAATTGGAGCGTCTGCCGGGTGGGAGCGTATTTCCATCTGTTGATCCGTCAGCGGTGCTGTCTCAATTGCAGCTCAGCGAAGAAGTTTTCAAGCAGATTCTATATGCAGTTATGATGTCCGCGACAGGACGTAAAAAGGTATATATAGCATTGAATGTTCCTTCAGAAGCGGTGGCATCTGCAGCCAAGCTGTTGCTGGGTGTGTTGTATGCGGCGCTGCCTTATGCATTTCGCAACAGACTCGGATTTCTTACATACGCGAAGGAGCCGCACAGCAGAAAAGGCATTCATTTGATGTTTGTTGAGCCTTTCAGTTTGCGTCCTGGTGATCGGAATGTGGAAAAGGATTTTGTATTTGACCTTACTAACAGTGGCCGGATACTCAATGTGGATGCAGAGCAGGTGAGACAGCCGTATTTTGACTGGATTACCCGTACGTTGCTGAATGGGGGGACGCCGGACGATTTTTTCAAATTTGCCGAGCAGATGCTGACTGGCATGGAGGCGGGGCGTGATCTGACGCTATCCAGCTATCACGAGCTCATTACGCTGTACAGAATAGAGCAGGGAGAGCGGGCTCTATATAACGAACGGCGAATTTCCGTGCTGAGAAGCTTGACTGATTATTTGTCTTCTCCCGATGTGTTGCCACGTAAAATGCGGCTGAATGACTTGTTTCTGTCGTTTTTTGATCATGAATTTGATCGGGTGAAGGATGGATATATTCCTGACGTGGGTCTGGTCGACTGCTTCAAGGATTACTACAAAGTTCACGCTCGTAGCAGCGAGAATCGGTTGGTGGAGTATTTGATCCGCTCGCTGAATAACGCCTATACCGCCAGAAATACGGAAGCTGTCACTTTTATTTATCATACGATTGAAGAAAATCCTTCATTGGGCAAGGCGTATTTTACGAAGGTGCTGGGTAATCCGGCGCTCACGAAGATGCTATTCATTCCCTACATGGACAGTCAGATGAAAAGAACACCGGATGTGAAGGGCTTGCTGGCTGTCGTGCATGAATGGGGTAGTCGATATATTGAAGTATCGTCGAATGCTGATTTTCAGCTTTTAGCTGAGTCCGCATTGATGGGTAGACTGCGTGCCGAAAGAAAGCCGGTAGAGGCTGTGGCTTCTATTCATCTACGATTGCAGCAATGGAAAAGTAGCTCTATGGGGGGCAAACTCTCTCCACTGGAGCAATCCGGGTTAACGGAACGCTTGCAGGAAGCGTCGGATCGGTATTTGCTTACCGAAGTGGAGCTAAAGGAAATCTCACCTGATCAGGTCGTACAGATTCCGTTCTTTACTCGGCCTGATTTGGTGCAGTGGGTCGGGAAGCTGCCGGCTCCGCTCAAGGGACAAGCGGTGCGATTGATTGCGGCTTACGATTGGTTTAGCACGGAGAACCCGGAACCGTCAGTGCTGGACGGTCTGGAGCCGGGCGAAGTGGAAAAGGTGCAGGACTGGGCTTACAGCTGGCTGCCCCAGCAGCTTGCGGAGGGCCATTTTGCCCGTCTGCTGCCTGCCTTTTATCGTTCCGATGGCACGGGCGAAGGAATACTGGATTTTGCTCGATTGGTTAGCTCGATCCGCAAATGGGCGAAGGATAACGATACGATGTACCGTTTTATTCGCTGGTCGGAGGGCCAGGCTGAATTTGCTACGCCACGGGGCGGCTTTGAACCAGCCTATCGACGTGCGTTGCTTTTGTTCTTCCAGAAGGAAGGACGCGAAGGGCTGCATAAAAAAACGCTGTGGCGTGAATATTTTGAACCCGCGAAGCCTGTCTTTAAAAATTTCTATCTGACAGTGAAGCGTGAGACGGATACGTCTTTAGTCAAAACGCTTCGTCGTTTCCGAAAGGGCGGGGTGATTTCCGGAATCGTGCTTGTCGTCATTGCTGGCACGCTAGGAGGCCTGAAGGCAGCAGGTGTTATCGGTTCTGATGCCGCTGCGCCTGCGCCTGTCACTACACCCAAGCAAGTGCAGCAACCTGTAGTGGAGCCTAAAGTGCCCGTAAAGGAAGAGCCTACGGTGATTGTGACTCATGTACCTAACACCAAGGCGACTACGAAAATGGTCAAGCTGTTGTTCGCTTTTCAAAATTCAACGGAGCAGGCGACGTTTAAGCCTAAAAAGCTCGTCATTGTAGGTGCGGATCAACAGGAGCACTTATACGAAAATTTTACGTTGATTGAACAGAATGGCAAGGAAGCAGCTAGCAAAGCCAACACTGGACAATCTGGTGACACGAAGACCGGCAGTGCGACAACAGGGGGGACCACTGGCAGTGGTTCAACGGCTGGGGGCGGTACATCCAGCGGGAACAGCGCTGATCTGGCCGGAACGGTGACAGGGGAATCGGGCGCAGGCACGACATTGGGCACTCCTGCGGAGGGGAACGGCGCAGCAGCCAATGGAACCGGGACCGATTTTAACGCGTCAACCGAGTATGACTTGAAGCAGTATCCTTATCGCACACTGCTGACCATTTGGCAACGGCTGGAGCTAGACGATGCCAGTACAGTAACGGTGGATGGAAAAGAGTACCCGCTGGTTCAAGTGAAAACCGCAGACTAAGCCGTTTTCCAATGGTTTCTCATGTACAAGCAATTATATTTGAACCAACAAGCAAAGAGACGGGCTTCCCTTACTGGGCTCGTCTTTTTGCTATACATAAAATTTTAAATAAGTTTAACTAGAAAATGTACTTAAAAACGACTAAAGTATTGACACTAGATAGGCGACTGTTTAAAATTAGTTGGAATTCAAACTATTAAAATCCAATGATTATTGAGGTTAGCAACCACATGGGAAGTGAGGTGTATCCCGTTTGTCTTCCCTGGGAGGAAGAGAGTACGATGTATTTAATTAAATGGATTTTCACTACAGTCCGGCGCGAGATTGAGACGGCGTTGCGTCCTTTGGGGCTTACCTCCCCGCAATCGCAGACGCTTTATATACTGGCAATGTCGCCTGGAGTGACCAATACGGATTTGGAAAAGCTGCTGCTTATAGATAAATCAAGCGTCACCAGCCTGGTAAACGGGATCGTTAAGAAAAATTGGGCAGTACGCAAAAATCACCCGCAAGATGCGCGTATGAAGCAGATTTATTTGACTGAGGAAGGCTTGAAAATTCACAAGATAGCTGAGCATACGGTTGAGAAAGTTAAAGGTTCGGTAGGTGAAACGTTATCTGTGGGGGAGTTAGAGGCTCTTCGAGGTCTTTTGAAAAAAATACTTCACGATTACCGTCCTGCGAACGCCCGTGTTTGAATGGATATATAGAGAAAATTCCTGTATAAGCTGAACTTGAAAAGTGAACATCAAAACGGAGTAGGCGGGATGGTGTTGTACAAAGCGAAGCGGTGGCGATGGGAAGCATCATCCGACTGAGAGTGGCTATAGAAAACTCTGCAGCATAGATAGTTTTTTCAGGAGAGGGAGAGACCAGATGGTAAAAGAACAAACTTACCCCAATGCGGATAAGCTTATGCGTGTGTTGGCCTTCACACTTGTTTTTTCAGTGATGAATGCCTTTATGTTTAATGTAGTCATGCCTGTGATTCGCGAGGAGTTTCATATTAGTGCTTCCGATGTGAGCTGGCTGTTAACCGGTTATATGATTGTGTATGCGGTTGGCTCAGTGACCTACGGTAAGTTGGCGGATAAATACCGCCTTAAGGATTTACTGACGTTTGGGATTATCTTTTTTGCGTTAGGTTCGCTTATTGGTCTGTTGGCCAATCAATTTTGGATGCTGATTGTAGCTCGTTTGCTTCAGGCCGCAGGGGCTGCTGTCATCCCGGCAACGGCTATGATCGTTCCTGTCCGTTATTTCTCTGCTGAAAAAAGAGGACGCGCCTTGGGCGTTACAGCAATTGGCTTGGCCCTGGGTACGGCACTGGCTCCGATTATATCCGGTTTGATTACAGGCTTTGCAAGCTGGCGCTTTTTGTTCGTTATTTCCATGCTGCCGCTTATCGCCTTGCCGTTCTTTCGCAAATATTTGGACGACCAGCGGGGAGAGAATCAGAAATTTGATTTTCTGGGTGGATTGCTGCTGGGCGGAACGGTAGCCTTCTTACTACTTTCCATTTCGCAAAGTAGTATTATATTTTTTCTGGTCGGTATTGTGCTGTTTGCTCTGTTTATATGGCGGATCGCCACCGCTAAAGATCCATTCATTCAGCCCAAGCTGTTCCGCAACAAGCAATATTCTTACGGATTGTTTATCGCCTTTTTGGGAGCAGGGGTCAGTTTTGGGCTGCCATACCTGGCACCGCAGTTTCTGAACAGTCTCAATCAGCTTACGCCTGCAACGATTGGATTGATTATGTTTCCCGCTGCCATTGCGTCGGCGTTGCTTGGTAAAAGGGGAGGGCGTTTGGCCGATAGCAAAGGAAATTCATTTCTAGTCTACACAGCAGTTACGCTTATGTTTATCTGCTTTGTCAGCTTGTCTACCTTTGTGGGTGCGTCTCCGTATCTCATTTTATTTTTGCTCATTTTCGGCAACGTGGGCCAGACCTTCATGCAGATTGCCATGTCTAACACGATTTCCCGTACCTTGTCGAGGGATCAGATTGGTGTTGGAATGGGGCTGCTGTCTCTGCTGAATTTTATTTCCGGTGCAGTGACGACCAGTATTTTGGGTAAAACGCTAGATACCTCGTCTACCTTTCATCTGAATCCTGTCGTAACCAACGTGCAGGTGTTCAATTTTAGCAATATATTTACGGTTCTTGCGCTGATTGCGCTCACAACCATGGGACTTTATGCTTTGCAGTTTCGCCGGGGCCCACGCCGCAATACGACTGCTGCCCAGCAAGGATAAACATTTTATGCAAACTCATGCCAAAACAAGGGTATAATATAGAAGGAAAAGTTCATCTACGGAAGGATGGAGTGTCCGGCATGACAAGAAACCTTCAATATGTACCCTATGGCTATGAGCCTCCAGTCGAGACGCATAAAGGGACTATGATCTATTATGATACGTTTGAGCAGATTACAGCCAGGGAACTGGAGCTTTTTGCTAAAACAGGAGTTGCGTTATCCTTTAAAAAGCTGGTACTATACCCGTTACATGAGGAAACAGTCAGAAGAATGTGGAAGCAGCCGGTTCGCTCGTATTACAAGCGGGTGGACGACCTTGGGGAGTGGCAGCGGGAACAGGCTTTGAGTGCTGTCGTAATTGAGAGCTGGGAAGGTAAACGCAAAAAGTATACGCCGATTGAAGCAGCAATCCGTTTTCTGGCGGAAAAGTATACTCGCCCGCTTTTTCTGTATATGAGTCCTGAAACTGCTAATTTGTGCGCATCCTATGCCTCGTTCGATGAATGGATCAGAAATATCAGATTGGTACTTTCGACTGAACCATTAGAACTTCATCCGAAGCTGGCACAGTACCGTAATCGCTGGAATACAGTAGAAGAAGCGATAAACCGTCAGTCAAAGGTTGACAAAGAGCACCATGAATTATAAAATAGAACTAATCGTAAAAATTACTATTGTAATTGTATACCATGTATTCCATTTAAGGAGGAAGAGAAATGCGCGTAATTGTTACCTTGGCATGCACCGAATCTGGTGACCGCAACTATACAACAACCAAGAACAAAAGAAATCATCCGGAGCGTCTTGAAATGAAAAAATACTCTCCGCGTCTGAAAAAGTACACGATCCATCGTGAAACTAGATAATTTGGGGCTTGCTACATAGCAACCTGAATTGTTTTGCATCCTGAACGGAGCCTGAATTCTACTGAGTACAGGGCTTCATGAAAGGAGCCATGGCATGGTCTCTCCACTTCATGATGAAGAAATCGTGTTAAGTTTGCAAAAGCCTGCGTTATGGAACCGGCGAAAACTTGAATTAGTCCAGTGGATAGAGCGTCCAAAGATAAAGCTTGCACCTAAGCAAACGGCCTTTTTTCATAGCTGTACGATAGATGCCGAGCTGTATGGTACGCTTTGCCTTTTGAATCGAAAGCACGTGGCTACCGAATTCTCCTGTGCTGGTGTCAGCATTTGGGACGAGCCGGAAGACCATTCACTATATGCTTATATAACGATGAAGGCTGACGAAAGATCGGGGGCGTTCGTGCAATGGGCGATGCGATATATGCGGCATCGTTTGCTTGTCGTTTACGAACTTGAGCGCAACCGTTACGATCTGTCGTCTTTTTTTCTGGGACATAACCGTTCCTTTTGCCAACTGATGGAGTATTGCGCCAGTACGTTTGAGTTTGAACCAATAAAAATGATATGAAAGCTTAGGTGAATAATATGAAAAAAGATCTTCATCCAACATTGAACAAAGTTATCTTTTTGGACCCTAGCTGTGGATTCTCTTTCCTGAGTGCTTCCACTAAGTATTCCCAAGAAACGATGGAATGGGAAGACGGCAACACATACCCGGTTATCCGTGTAGATACCAGCTCCGCTTCCCACCCGTTCTTCACTGGTAAACAAAGAAACGTGGATATCGGTGGACGTGTGGATCGCTTTAACAAAAAATATAACCTTTAAAACAAGACGTGCGTTATGCTCACGGATTATACAAATAATTCGTGAACATCGCTTTTTAAAAAAACCTCTTGCATCTGCGAGGCCACTGAAAAACTTGGTTTCCTGTATTTACACCGTGAGAAAGTAGAAAAAACAACAGCGATCCTCCGAAAAATTGGAGGATCGCTGTTGTTTTTTCGTCCTTCCTTACCTCTCATTCCTTGTTCTTACTGCCCATGAGCTTCAATATTCGTTTCAAATTAACCGTGAACATGGCCATGGCTCCTTGCAATTGCATACTTTGCAGACCCGAGGACGATGCAACATCGTACCCGTGTCTGTGCTTCAATTCACTATGTTTGGCCTCAATCTTGTATCGTTCTTTGGCCTTTTCCTTAAACTCATCGCTTTCTTGAAAAGCTAACTGTTCCAGATGTTCGTGGCTCTTGAGACTCACTGAGTAGGTTTTGCTCTTCGCGCCTTCTTTGTAACATCCTTCACGTAAGGGACATCGCTTGCATTTCTCTACATCAAAATAGTACGTATCCACTTGATTTTTGCCCTGGTTCTTCTTCCCCTGTCTGGCTCGCCGAATTGCCAGATGTCCTGCTTTGCATACATATATTCCTGCATCTTTATTAAACTCAAATTCATCTTCTTTCTTTCGGTTGCCTTGGGTGACCAACGGATTTAACCGGGAAATCAGCGCAATCTCTTCTTGGGTCGTGTAGATTAAATTATCTTTCTCCGAGTAGGCCATGTCTCCAATTACCGTTTTGACATTCATTCCTGCCCGTTGACTCTGTTCCACCAACTGCTTCAACTGCTTTCCGTCCGGTTTCTCTCCTGTGGTCACGACGGCTGCTGTTATAATACCTTCTTCACTCATCGCCAGATGCGTTTTGTAGCCAAAAAAGGAATGATCTGCACTTTTGTGGCCGACTTTGGCGTCTGGATCGGTGGACATCTGAAGTTGTTCCAAATCGTCCTCCACGGTTTCTTTTAACATGTTCAGCTTTTCGGATACACTCGGAAGGCCCGTAAAACGACCGTCCTGTTCAATCACGTGCATGAGTTTTTGGCAGTAGTTCAACTCATTTTCTAACACATCGGTTGTGGGCTTGGAAGGGAAGACGTCTTTCATGGATTCATCGTGAGCATACATGGCTTTACGCAACTGTTTGGAACGTGTGCGCAGAACCTCCTGTGGTGATTTTTGGCTGTAGCGCGCTTGGGTATGCGTCGCATCTACAATCACGGAAGTGCTGAGAAGAACGCCTTGAGCCACA
Organism: Paenibacillus sp. LT-B23; assembly: GCF_059417685.1. Classification (NCBI taxonomy): domain Bacteria; kingdom Bacillati; phylum Bacillota; class Bacilli; order Caryophanales; family Paenibacillaceae; genus Paenibacillus; species Paenibacillus sp. LT-B23. The sequence continues at coordinate 136,842 of NZ_JBSQBM010000014.1, forward strand.
GCAAGCTCCACGGCTTTTCCGATCAACAAATCCAGCAGGTCGGTTCCGCCCAAACGCAACTTGCGGAATTTGGTTAACAGGCTGGGATCGATCACGTTTTCTTCTGGAGCCATATGTAGAAAAAACTTAAAAGCAAGGTCCGTTTTAGTTCGTTCCACGAGATCCACATCGGACAAGTCATGCATGCATTTGAGCAGCAGATATTTAAACATCCGCACGGGGTCTACCGCTGGGCGACCGTTGTTCTGGCAGTACGTATGTTGAAGCTCCTCATAGATAAAATGAAAGTCTACGAGTTCATTCATTTTCCGCAGTACATGCTCCTGGGGAATGAGAATTTGATAGAGCTCCGTATAGGGACTCAGAATGAAGGTTTGCTGCTCCGGAAGCATGCGAATCACCAGCCTTGGTTAGGGTACCTTCAGTATAACGAAAAAAAGACAACCTTCTTTAAAAAAATCAAGAAAGTTGTCTTTTTAGGACTTTTTCAGTGGCCTCGCATCTGCAGGAGGTTTTTTTTGTCTTAATCCAGACCTGTCTGTTAAAGCGAAATAAAGCACTGCTCCCATTGGTCGGCAATGGATGCTTTGTCAAGCTGCTCCCCAATGAGCGTGACATACCCCTGGCTCACGGGGAGCGCAGTGGGTTGCCACTCCAGGTGACTGCCTGAATATTGCAAAAGCATTGTACCTTCGTGCGGAAGCACGCAATAGCCTTTTGCCCGAAGCAGCGAGGAACCAAGCCCGGTCAGGAAACTTTCCAATCGTTTCTTTTCCAGCGGCTGTGGAGAATATTGATGCAGTGTTAAGCTCTCTAGACGGGAAAACGAATGGGGTTGGTTGGCATCGTGGTTATGGCTATGACTGTGCGTAGAAATGACTTTGAATGCCGTACTTCTGGAGATATTGCCAGGTCGTCCGATACTTTTGGAGGAAACAGGGATGGACGCTGCGGCTGCATCGATTCGCTGCGTCTGTGCTGATGTGGGTTGAGTTACCTGTACAGGTTTTGCGGCAACGGATACGGAAGCCAGAACAGGCTCTAGCAGTGGTTCGAGGTCAACCCGGCTATATTCAGCGGTTTGCAGCTTGGCCGTATCGTTGAGCTTGCGGATGCTCTTGACGACCTTCGTCACTTTATGGCTACTTGCGGCATCCGTCTTGTTCACCACAATGAAGTCTGCGGTGCGAAGCTGCCCATGCAGGGTTCGAACCAGCTCCTTATCCGCGGTGAAGCGGCTGTTGTATTCGTGAAAAAGCTCAGCGTCCACAACACTGATGCTGTGAACCAGATACAGCCGATCTGCCAGCAGCGGGGAACGAAGCTCCTCCAGCACTTGCTCAGGGTTGGCTACCCCGGTGGTTTCCATGAAGATCAGATCCGGCTCCTGACTGAGCAGGGCGTGCAGAGCGCCTGCCAGTTCATTTCTTTTGCTGCAACAAATGCAGCCCTCCAGCAGTCCCTCGACCGATACGTCAGGCATTTCTTCAGAAATGATGGCACCATCTACATCGTATTCACCCATTTCGTTCATTAATACAGCGGGACGGATCGGAATTTGGCGGGTATGTGCCAACAGGCGCAGAAGTAGTGTTGTTTTGCCACTTCCAAGAAAACCGCTGATTAAAATCACAGGAACCTTGTTCATCATTCTTCCTCCTTAATAAGTTTAGTGTGCTGCATTCAAGCGATCAAAGGTGGCTACCGAGTCGGCCTGAGTATAAACATAGGGGGATTCCGGCTGCGCGACAGCGGTTATTTTCTCGGATCGAATTTCGAGTACGGGTACATTGCCTTTTTGTGTGGCATGTAATGTTCCTTCAATAGTCACCCACGTATCCTTGCCAAAGGATGGTGCCTTCTTTGATTGGACGATGATCCCGAAAGGCATGGCATCGGCAGTACAGCACATAACGAGGAACCTTCCTACCGCAAACAGACCATTGCCCGGCAAGCTGCCGTCTTTATAGACAAAGCCTGTCACCTGCACTTTTTTTCCTTCAAAAGCGGGCTTATACAATTCGATGGCTCCAATGGTTTCGGAAAAAATCTCCGGTTTGATCTGTATGGTCGGCTGCTGGTACAGACGTTTCGCCAGCTCGGCAAATTCTACGTTGTATTTATCAGGTGGAACGAACAGCTTATCCAGCGTTTCCTGACTCCATTTTCCCCCTGAAGGGAGTGAAGCTGGAGTAGAAGATGCGGTTGATAACATAGAGACTTCCGGTGCTTTTGTGGTCTGTATATCTGTTTTGCGCCGGATATCCGGGTTGGGATACGTGAAGGACATGCCTTTTTTGGCCGCCATGTCACTGCCGAGCGCCTGATTGGGCAGCAGAGAACCGAATAGCAGCGGAATGAGCAGCATTCCGTATACAAGTGTTTTTTTGACCCAGCTTTGTGGCAACGGATGCTCACAATCACATAAATCCTCGCCTTCCTGCTCCCCGGCTATGCCGTGCCACGCCATAGCCAAGGCGATAAACAGCAGGGGTACGGGGCAGAGCAGGAGCAGCTTTTGCATTTGCGGAGCCAAGTAGTAATGAAGGGAATTCGATTGACTCGATGTGATGATATACACAGCCAATCCAATCATGAGCAAGGAGCGCATGCCATACTGCCAGCGGATACTAAAGGTTGAATTCACGTTCGTAATCACCTCCCCAACAACCATTCAGCAGCTATAGAGCCCACCAGGACAAGCGAAACAATGAGCAAGCACAGGACGGCGACAAATTTGGTGCGGAAGGTGCTTAGCAGCATGAGCGTGCCTTTGAAATCCAGCATCGGGCCAAGCACAAGAAAGGATGCCAGCGGCCCCAGTGTAAAGGTATGCGAAAAAGCAGTAGCGACGAAGGCATCGGAGGTGGAGCATAGCGACAGGACGTAGGCAAAGCCCATCATAAAGGCGTACGAGCCAGCCGTTCCACCGCTTAACGAAAGCATTTCATCACGCGGGATAAAGGTCTGGATGCAGGCTGTCAGCAACGCACCGATAATGAGATATTTACTCATGTCCAAAAACTCGTCGCCAGCATGTACAAAAAAGCCCCGCCATGTGCGATTATGCCGATGAGTCTGGTTGTTCTGTTTTTGCTGGTTAAAAGAGAGCAACGACCGTTTGAGCGGATGCACACGCACAAAGGCATACACGACCAGCCCGATGATCGCAGAAACGACAAAGGCCAGCCCCATTCGAACGGCAGTGACCTCGGGATGGGAAGGAAACGCCATCATCGTCGCAGCCAGCACCACAGGATTGATAATCGGCCCGCTTAAAATAAAGGTGATGCCCATATAGGCAGGCATTCCCTTGAGCATCAATTGGCGAACGACAGGGATCATACCGCATTCACAGATGGGAAACAGTAGACCCAGCAAGGAGGCCAGCAGAACACCTGGCACAGGATGCGCAGGTGCTATTTTGCGAATCCATGTTTCCGGTACGAGCCATTGCAAAAGGGATGAAACGAGCACACCGATAAGGAGAAACGGGACGGCTTCCAGAAAAATACCCATAAATACCGTTTTTAACGGCTGTAGCTGACTCATATCTAACGAACGAAGCCACCGGGGAGATAGCGTAACAAGCACAGGGATGAGAAAGGCAAACGGAATCATAAAAGGCAGCATCTTCAACAGCGTACTGTTTTTCATTCTACGTCTCCTTGGGAATAAGGGTTCTCGTCTACATCCTATGCCTGCAATGGGACAAACATGACCGCTGAATCGTGCTTGAATCACCCCTGCATGACATGCAGATTCAGCCCGCCTCGGTTGACCTGCATTTGGGGAATCATTTTCTGAAAATAGCGGGAGCGGGAAAAGAGCCTGTATCTATGGAGGAAGAAGCTGTCTATGCAAAAAAACTCCGAATCTCACAGCTCCGTGGGATTGGAGGTTCTTTGTGCTCAATGGGAATGTGAGCTACACGGCTACACAGGAAGCAAAGTTGCTGCGGAACCATTGCTCGTCCAGGTTTCGGCCGATAATGACGATTTCACTGCGGCGCGGCTCATCCTCTTTCCAGGCTCGGTCTGTCTGTGTGCCGAACAGCATATGAACACCTTGAAAGATGACGCGTTTGCTGACATTGTGCAAATTCAGAATGCCTTTATAACGGAAGGTGTCAGGACCGTGCTCGACAAGCCACTCATTAATAAATTCGTTGACCTTGTCCAAATCCAGCGGACGATCTTCTGTGAGCGCAATGGAGAATACGTCGTCGTCATGATCATGATGCTCTTCTTCCAGAAAGCCGGGTTCAATTTCCAGCTTTTTATCCAAGTCAAATGCATTTAGCCCCAGCACATGGTCCATTTGAATGGCGGATTGCTCGGTACGATAGATTTTGGCGTGCGGATTCATACGAATAAGTCGATTTTCCAACCGAACCAGATCTTCCGGTTCTACCAGATCAACTTTGTTAAGCAATAGCACGTCCGCAAAGGCAACCTGTTCCTGAGCCTCATGTCCCTCATCCAAGTGTTGCCCAGCATGCTTAGCATCCACGACTGTTACGATGGAATCCAGCTTGAAAAAGTTCGATACGATCTCATCTACAAAAAAGGTCTGCGCCACAGGAGCAGGATCGGCAAGACCTGTCGTTTCAATGAGCACCCGGTCAAAGTCAATTTTTCGCTCTGTTTCACCGAATTTTGCATCCAGCAATCCGCGCAAAATGTCAATCAAATCACTGCGTACCGTACAGCAGATGCAACCGTTGTTCATTTCAAATATTTCTTCGTCGGCACCTATCACTAGTTGATTGTCTATGCCCACCTCGCCAAATTCATTCACAATAACGGCAATTTTCTGGCCATGATCGGCAGTCAGCACGTGGTTTAACAGCGTTGTTTTTCCAGCCCCTAAAAAGCCGGTCAAAAGGGTAACAGGAATCCGTGGATCTTCTACTATAGTCAATGGAATAACCTCCAAATTGGAATTTTAAAGTAAAGCCTAAGCAAATTATAGAACTCTGGCATTTAGAAAGTCAAATTATTAGTAATTATTACGATTAAAATCCGATAAAGGATTGCAAGAAGGAAATTTTTACGGTACGATCCTTATTAAAACGTTGTAAAGACAAGGAGGATTTTATGATACCGATTGTTGTTTTATCCGGATTTCTGGGCAGCGGTAAAACAACTCTTCTTCAGCATGCGCTGGCTTATTATAAAGGGCAGGGGCTCAAGCCGGCTATTTTGATGAATGAGTTGGGTGATGTTAATTTGGACGGCAGTTTGGTGAACGGTCAGGCTCCCATGAAGGAAATGCTTAGTGGTTGCATATGCTGTACCATTCGCGGAGATTTAGGCGTGGAGCTGATGAATCTTGCCGAGGAATATAAGCCGGACGTGATTATCGTTGAATGTACCGGAGTGGCTAATCCGATGGAAATTGTAGATGCGGTGACAGATGCCTCCATCTATTCCTCAATGATTTTACAATCCGTTATTACGGTGGTGGATGCGCGTCAATTTCTGGATTTTGCCTCGGGTAACGAGAGAAGCAAGTCACATCGCTTGATGCAGGATCAGCTACGATGCGCTTCCAAGCTGATTATTAACAAGACCGATTTATTGGCTGCGGAGGAGTTGCAGAAGGTACAGGCCCTCGTAAAAGAATTAAATCCGTATGCGCTGACGGTGAGTACGCAACGGAGCGACGTGGACGCGGATACTTTTTTCTCCATTCAGGGAGAGGATCGTATGGACGTTTCGCGGCAAAAGGAGTCCACAGCCGATAGCGGAAATGATCATCATCATTCGGAAAATCATCTGCACGCTCACGCTCATGATGACCATGCAGACCATCACCATGAGCACGATCATGACCACGAACATGGGGAGCATTATCATTCCTACGACCATGTAGTTGTTCATACGCATTTCTTTGGACAACCTGTGCCACGCTCCGAGTTTGAACAGTTGTTCCGCAGTTTGCCTGCTGAAATTTACCGAGCCAAGGGAATTGTGCGTTTTCTGGAATCAGAGGGTCAGATGATGTTCCAGTTTGCCTACCGGGAGCTGGAAATCATTCCGATTCGCCCGCAAAAGCAGGTGAACGATGTAGCGGTTGTTATGGGCGAGAATTTCTCTGCTTTCGAGATCGAAGAACGTTTGAGAAAGTTGGAAATGGCCGAAAAGCCACTGACTGGTTCATGACGTCAGGAACGAGCAGGGTTTATCCGTCAAAACATAATTCTCGCGCTAACGTAGCTGGAAAGCCTGCTTGGCGATTTACAACGATTCTGCTGCTGCTGACTGCCGGGTTGGTACTGTCGGTCACACTTGCGGTCATGCTTGGCCCCGTGGCCGTCGCACCGGGAACCGTATGGCGAATTGCGCTGTCCCATCTTCCCTGGCTGGATCAATGGATACCTGTGACATGGACAAAGCCGGAGCAATATATCGTCTGGGAAATTCGCTTTCCGCGCGTGCTGCTAGGTGTCGTCGTAGGAGCAGGACTTGCTGTTACAGGTGCGGCTATTCAGGCCTTAATTCGTAATTCGTTAGCTGATCCTTATATTTTGGGGGTCTCGTCCGGGGCTTCGGTGACAGCGACGCTGGTGATTGTGTTTGGGGCTTTCGGCTTTCTCGGACGACTTGCGTTGCCTTTATCTGCTTTTATAGGCTCGCTTGCTGCCATGCTCATGGTATTCGCATTGGCCCGTGTGGCTGGGCGGATATCGACGACCCGCTTGCTGTTGGCAGGGGTGGCGGTTTCCATGATGCTGTCGGCTGTGACCAACTTTATCGTCACGATGGCCCCGAATGAAAAAGGTATTCGTGATGCAATGTATTGGATGATGGGAAGTCTGGCAGGGGCGCAATGGGACACGCTTTTCATTCCAAGCCTCATTATAGCGGCTGGAACGGCTGTCCTGCTTACCCGATATCGGGCGCTGAATGCTTTGCTCACAGGTGAAGAGGCCGCGGTAACGCTTGGTGTGAATGTACAGGCATTCCGGGTATTACTGGTTGTCGTGGCATCCCTTTTAACCGGGGCAGTTGTATCTGTCAGTGGCTCGATTGGCTTTGTCGGGCTTATGGTTCCGCACATCATCAGGCTGATGGTGGGATCGGATCATCGACGTGTTCTCCCCGTCAGCCTGTTGGCGGGAGCTATCTTTGTTGTGTGGGCAGACGTATGTGCCCGGCTCGTGCTGGCTCCCCAGGAGTTGCCGATTGGTATTGTGACGGCTGTGTGTGGAGGACCCTTCTTTGTATGGCTGCTGCGGCGCAGTTCCTACTCGTTTGGAGGAGAAAAATGAATATAGAAGTCGAACACGTGACCTTCAGTATTCACGATAAACGGCTGATTGACGGCATCTGCCTCCAGGTAAAAGCGGGGGAGCTGGTCGGACTGATCGGTCCGAACGGCAGCGGCAAATCGACGTTGCTCAAAAGCATGTACCGTGTGCTAAAGCCTGACAGCGGTTGGGTTACGCTGGATGGCCGGGATATGCTGCGGATGAAGTACAAGGAAACGGCCCGGCAAATGGCAGTGGTGAGTCAGGACGCCCCCCAAGCGTTTGATTTTTCAGTACGGGACATCGTACTGATGGGTCGCCATCCTCATAAGAAACTACTGGAAGCAGACACTGCCTTCGATCATGAGCTGGTCGAGCAAGCGCTGGAGCACGTAGGCATGGATGCTCAGGCGGATCATGGCTTTGCCACCTTGTCCGGCGGTGAAAAGCAGCGCGTATTGATCGCCAGAGCCTTGGCCGGACAGGCCAAATTTCTCATTTTGGATGAGCCGACGAATCATCTGGATATCCGGTATCAGCTACAAATTCTGGATTTGGTCAAAGCGCTACAGGTAACCACACTGGCTGCGTTGCATGATTTGAATTTGGCGGCATTGTATTGTGACCGAATTTATGTATTAAAAGAGGGCAAGGTAGTGGCCTCAGGCATAACGGAGGATGTGCTTCAGCCGGACCTGCTGCGTAGCGTATTTGGGGTAGAGACAGAAATCTTCATTCATCCAAAAACCGGGAAGCCGAGTATTACCTTTTTACCGGATTCCCTCAGGAGAGGAGACAATCTATGACGTTAACAGAATGCAGCTATTGTCATTTTACCTATGTTGAATGAAAAAGGAGCAGAGCATATGAAAAAACATAGAAAATCCTCAATATCGCTTGTCATGCTCGTATTGGCGATGGTGCTGTTGTTGTCAGCCTGCGGAGCCGGGAACACGGCTCATAAATCCGGTTCATTCGCAACTGAGCAGCAGCCTGCTGCATCGCAATCGGCGACAAAGGAAGCATCCGTAGAGCTTGAAAATATGGGTGTTAAAATGGTATTTCCCGAAGCGCCCAAACGTGCGATTACACTAAATCAGCACGCGACGGAGGTTATGCTAGCGCTTGGACTGGAGTCCTCCATGGTGGGCACGGCCTACTTGGACGATAGCATTTTACCGGAATATAAAGCTCAATATGATAAAATCCCAGTGTTGGCCAAGCAGTATCCGTCCAAAGAGGTATTTATGGCCGCTGCGCCGGATTTTGCCTATGCGGGCTGGAAGAGTGCCTTTAACGACAAAAATCTCGGTTCCCGTGAGGAGCTTGACAAACAGGGCGTGCCGACCTATGTACAGGAATCATCAAACAAGCCGGGTCCCACATTAGAAGGCGTATATCAGGACATACTAAATATTGGACGTATTTTCCGGGTGGAGGACCGTGCGAAAAAGCTGGTAGGCAGTATCCGTGAACAAGTGGAATCCATTCAGACTCAGATCGGTACTGTAGAAAAAGCGCCAAAGGTATTTGTATATGACAGCGGCGAAGACAAGCCCTTTACGGCTGCCAACAACTATTTGACCTCGCTGATTAAAAGTGTGAAAGCTAAAAATATTTTTGATGATGTGGACAAAAGCTTTGCCGAGGTAAGCTGGGAAGAAGTCGTGAAGCGTAATCCTGACGTGATTGTGATTCTGGATTATGGAGATACCTCGCTGGCGGACAAAGAAAAGCTGCTGCTAAGCAAGCCCGCGCTGGCTGGTGTGGAAGCGATCAAAAACAAACGATTTGTAGTGCTGCCTTTGTCCGCAGCGGCTGAAGGGGTGCGTGCGCCGATTGCGCTGAAAACCTTGGCTTCCGGCCTATACCCGGACAAAGTAAAGTAAACGAACAAAAGACTTGCAAAACATTGACGAACCTTTCCTAAACTGTTAAACTTGCTAATGCGTAAAGGTTACGTTTATCAAACGCTTGTTTTTTTATTATCAAATCGTAATAATTACGGTAGATGGTTTCATGAGAATAAACGACCTGGAGAATCTGCGCGGAGGTAAATCGTTCAGATGGCTCCAGGCTTTTTAAAGGAAAGGGAGATTTGCGTCATGTTATTAGCCTCACTGGAACAAGTTACATTTGGCTACGGGGACGTTCCTAATCTGGTGGATGCCAATGTTGAAATTTTTTCTGGCGAATTTGTGGCCATTACCGGGCCGAATGGGGCTTCCAAATCGACAATGCTCAAGTTGTTGCTCGGTTTGCTTCAACCATGGAAGGGCAAGGTGTTTATGTCCGACCGTACAGGTGAGGGTAAGAAGCTTGTTGTCGGATTCGTATCGCAGCAAATTGCTGCTTTTAATGGTGGATTTCCAAGTACCATTCTGGAGTTTGTCCGTTCCGGAAGATACACTCATGGCTCGTGGTTGCGCCGTATGCGGCCCGAGGATCATGATCTGACAGAGCAGGCGCTTCGTCAGGTAGGTATGTGGGATTTGCGTCATCGTAAAATCGGCGAGCTGTCCGGTGGACAGAAGCAGCGCATTTGTGTGGCACGAGCGCTCGCGCAGGAATCGGATTTGCTCATTTTGGATGAGCCCACGACCGGAATGGATCAAGAAAGCCGTCATCACTTCTACGATCTGATGAATCAGCAGGTTAAGGAATATGGAAGAACCGTAGTCATGGTTACCCATGGATTATCGGAAGTGCAACATTATCTGGATCGTATTATTGAGCTTGAGAGGAAGGAAGATGGCGGATGGAAATGCTGCACTACGACTTCATGCAGCGGGCATTTTGTGCCGGTGGGGTAATTGCACTGCTGGCCTCGGTGCTTGGAGTGTACCTGATGCTGCGGCGTCAGGCTCTGATGGCGGACATGCTATCCCATGTATCGCTGGCAGGGGTGGCAGCGGGTGCCTATCTGGGCATTAATCCGACGATAACTGGTTTTATCGTAGCTATAATCGGAGCGATTATCGTTGAATACGTCCGCAGGTCTTATAAAACGTACAGTGAGATTTCTGTGGCCATTATTATGGTAGGCGGCCTATCGACGGCTGTTATTTTAATGAACCTGAATCAGAGTATTAATAAAGGATTTTCCGCTTATTTGTTCGGTTCAGTGGTGGCGGTTAATCAGACAGAGCTGATGTTGATGATCGCAGTGGCTGTGATCGGGGGTATTTTCTTTTTCGTATTCCGGCGTCCTTTGTATCAGATTACCTTTGATGAAGAAACGGCGAAGACAAACGGCCTTCCTGTCAAATCCATTTCATTTGCGTTTAGCATTTTGACAGGGATGATTGTAGCCGCTGCAATGCCGATTGTCGGTGTGTTGCTTGTCTCCTCACTGATCGTGTTACCGGCTGCATTGGCGATTCGAATTGCACCGAGCTTTGCCGCAGCCATCTGGATATCTATGGTGACTGCATTGATCGGGGTATTTTCGGGTTTAACTGCTTCGTATGAACTGAGTACACCCCCAGGGGGGACGATTGCCATGGTGCTGTTATTATTCCTGATCGTGGGAATCGGTATTCAAAAGCTGGTCCGCAAACTGGGTAAACAGCAGGCTTCCCGGCAGAAGAATGCAGCACGCCAGTGATTTTATAAAAAACCAACAGATAAAGGAGTTATGAATATGAATACATGGTTCAAAAAATCATTTGTATTGTCTGCGGGGCTGGTACTTATTTTGTCCGGCTGCGGAGCCAAATCTGATAATACAGCTACCAATACTCCCCAAACCGAGCCGAATCAGGCACAAACGACGGACAGTGGCAAAAAGCTGAAAGTGGTTACCACTTTTTATCCGATGTATGAGTTTACAAAGCAGGTCGCTGGAGATCATGCTGTTGTAACCGCACTGATTCCTGCTGGTGCGGAGCCGCATGACTGGGAGCCAAGCGCCAAAGATATGGCACAGGTGAAGGATGCCGACGTTTTTGTATATAACGGTATCGTGGAAGGCTGGGCAGAGCAGGCTTTGAGCAGCGCGTCTAACGACAAGCGTGTTGTGGTTGAAGCAAGCAAAGGGCTGAACCTGATGGAAGGTACTGCTGAGGAAGAAGGAGAAGCGCACGCAGAGGAAGGCCATGCTCACGATCATGTGCTGGACCCTCATGTATGGCTTGATCCAGTCTTGGCCCAAAAGGAAGTAGAGTCCATTAAAGCGGGTCTTATCTCTGCAGATTCTGCAAACAAAGCTGATTATGAGAAAAATGCTGATGCTTACATCGCCAAGCTGAAAGAGCTGGATACCGAGTTCAAAACAGGTCTGAAAGATGTAAAACGTAAAGACTTTATTACGCAGCATGCTGCTTTTGGTTATTTGGCTAAGCAATATGGCCTGACCCAAGTACCAATTGCTGGATTATCTCCGGAGCAAGAGCCTACACCGGACAAGCTGGCGGGTATTATCAAATTTGCCAAAGAGAATAATGTTAAAACGATTTTCTTTGAAACCCTTGTTGATCCGAAGGTTGCTGAGACTGTAGCTACTGAAATCGGTGCAAAAACCGATGTACTGAACCCGCTCGAAGGACTGACGGATGAAGACAAGCAGAAGAACCTCGACTACCTTGGCGTTATGAAAAACAACATGGAGGCTTTGAAAAAGGCCCTGAATGAATAAGACTGTAAACTGACATTGGAACGACTCCGGTGTCAGTTTTTTATGTCTATATAAGCCGAACTCAAAAGTTACCTATCGTGCCACTGCGCATCTGGATGGTGCTTCCCATCGCCCCCGCCCCCGGATTTCTTGAATAAAGCCTATAATGAGGATAGAAATCCGGGGACAAAAGCGACCGCTTCGCTTGTACAGCACCATTCCAGCTACTTCGTTTTAATGTGCATCTTTCGAGTTCAAGTTATAAATACACAATAATAAATAAATACCAAATAACGGACTATCACGATTTAATGGCGGAGTTAGCAGCCTGTTTGTATTTTTTACAAGCTTATCTAGACCTGAACTTTGAGTAGGAGTAAGTTTTTTTCGTGCCAAAATCACCAGTCAGATAACGTTAGTATTGAATATACTTTTGACAATCAGAGCCTTAGTAAAATATAAAATTGAAAAATTAGATTTTTTTGTGAATATAATATATGATGAAACGAGCAAAGGCGCACGGCATGGAGGTCGATATGATGAATATCAACGAAACCATGTCGTACTTTTTAGAGCAGTTAACAATTGTTCTGAAGTATGTAGAGCCAGTGGTAAAACTGCTGTCCGTAACCCTCTCTATAATTAGCTTGATTCAGACATATAGAAATAAAAGAAAATAACCGCGCTCTTGGTAGGGAAGCGGTTATTTTCGCAAAAACCTTAAAGAAGCCGTGGCGCCTTTGCGACACTTTGGTTTCTTTTTTTTGTTAATTTTATTGTACACTTGTCAGTCGTATTTTACAACTTTATTATTATATTTGTTTATAAGAAAGCTTGTATAAAGCTGTTTTTAGGGGATAATCTGCACATCAAGAGGTGAGGAATATACTTAAATAAGTCATTCCATTGTTAAAAAAAGTGGATTTCACACCGAAAAAGTCATTGAAACATGGATTTAGCTATAAAAAAGCTGTGATATTATTATATTTACTTATTACTATAAGCAGTTATCTCTATATGTAGAGCATAAAAAAACGATCTATCTCCATTAGACAGGAGTGTGATCGTTTTTTTCGTTGCGTGGGATATATTCCAGAACATCGCTCAGGTTATGTCTCTGACCTGTAAGTTCTTCTAATGTGTCGAGAATATGACTTAATGTTTCCAAATCTATGCGTTTTGTCTTACCATCGCACATATCGTAAATTAAGTTCGGTCGAACTTTTGCTTCGCGAGCCAAGGCATTTTTTGTGATTCCTGCTTTGACCAATGTTTCTTCTAACTTTATGCTTATCGCCAAAAATAATCACCTCTTATCAATTATTTTACCCTGTTAGTAAGCATTATGAAATAATCATTTGACGATAAACGTCTAAGAGTGTATATTTATTATTGATTTATCGTTTAACGATAAATATTAAACGATAATATTTATAAAAATCTTTTTTTAACAAAAGGAATTGTTAATTACATTTGCTCGGTTATAGGTTAAGTTTTGATCTGGTTAAATAAAATTTTTTAGAAAAGAGGAGAAGAACATGTCAGACATTGCTGTGCTTGAGAAGATTGTGATTGTTCATGTATGGGAAGAGGAAGAACTTGATTATGAAACGAGTGAGGCTTATCTTATTAAGCCAGGCTATGCTATGTATGTTCTAACTGGCGCTGTTCATTTGGCAAGAGTGGAGAGAATTTATCAAACGGGTTTGCATCGTTTTTACGTGGAGGATCGTAGCACTGCATCTATTCAATTAGCATCTTGTGTAACAGGAGACATACCTGTAAAGATACAAGAAATTGTTATGAAGCTATTGAGTAAAAATGCATTAGATTGGATTACTTGTGATGTAATGCATGGTATGATAGGGGGGTTTGAATTTGAAACATTATAATATAGGCTACATATTCCAAAGCTAGAAATCCCTAAAGAAATAGAAATTGTCAATCAAAACGGGTTCGTAAATTCACATGAAAACGGAGTAGGCGGAATGGTGCTGTACAAGTGAAGCACCATCCGTTTGCGGAACGGCACGATAGAGAACTTTTAAGTCCAGCTTATATAGTACTAAGGTTCCAGTGGATACCTAGTACTTTATGATCTTCACCCTACAGGAATAATTTACGTCATTATGAAAACCTGTTTTGAAAACTAATTCAATAGTATCTAGTTTGAAATTCCGTTTGTAATCCAATGGTAGCGTTTTTATTTTTACAGATTTTTTCTATTAACTTCAGTTATTATTTCACCGATATTGAAACTTGGATATGCATTTTGTTCAGCAGTCAGCATCTGAATGAAGAAGTATGATATATAAAACGACAGGAGAGATTACCTTGGCAACAATTATAGTCGTCGACGATTCTTTATTTATGCGATCTGTGCTTAAGGATATTTTTTTGGATTTGGGTCACTCTGTTATTGCGGAGGCGGAAAATGGGTATGATGCTGTTTTGAAATACTCGAACCTTCGTCCAGATTTAATCACCATGGATATCAATATGCCCAAGATGGATGGACTTGAGGCTGTTGAAAAGATTATAGGGCTTGATCCCGAGGCTAAAATTTTAATGTGCTCTGCTTTGGGTCAGCAAGAAGCGATTATCAAAGCATTTCAGGCAGGTGCAAAGGATTTTATTGTTAAACCATTTCAAATGGAGAGAGTTGTGAACGCAATCACAAAAATATTTGGTAGTTGATTAATCGGGTTAACCGTACCCATTCATGATGATGGCTGCAATCCATAAATCGAACAAGAGAGCATTTCTATGACATAAGATTTTAATTTACATAAATATGAAGCATCTTGAAAATGAGTAAGAGGGTTGTGATTTAAATGAATGTGGAGATGAATAGGATGAGCAATCGGGTTTTATCTCAAAAAGTATTTATCGATGAACTGATCACTACGATTAAGAAAGGAGGGCTTGTCCCTGTAAGCTATGAACAGCTCATTAGCGAGCAACGGGAAAGAATAGATGCTCTTAACAGTGAACTTACCGCGCGTATAGAGGGGATGGAAAAGGATTTAATTCCTAATGCGACACACTCCATTCCCTTTTCTAATGGTGAAATTATTTTTCTTGCTCGTTATATTGTACTCATCGGGGACAACACCGAGGGTTACTTTGTTTTTTACAGAGCTGAAGAATGTGAAAGTCCGGAAGAGTATCATTTTATAACAAGCTCATACCAGCTTCCGCATTTGTTACCTGAATTATCTCTTATGTTACAAGAGCATAGTGCTAACGAGCCTGTTGATATTCTGACTTATTGGAATGGCCTAGCCTATCCGCTGAAAGATTTGAATAAAGAGGATATTAAGCTGTCCACCTACGAATTTTAATCCCGCACCAGCGGTTTAATTCTGGAGAAGTAAGGGGCCGTTGCCGCATTGTGACAATCAGTCTGCCCTCTTCGCCATTTTCAGTAAGCCTCATTTGGAGGAAAGACATTCTAGTCAATCTACTCGATTGTGGGTCAATGCACCTGCCAATCAGAACGTTAAATGGCAAGCCCCTTATCACTTGGAGGCTTGCCACTCTTTTAATATTAAGAACTGTATGGGGTGGACACCTCTGGAACAGCAGCTTTTTCATTGAAACCATTGGTTCTATCTCCGAACAAGCCATAAAGAAATACATCGAAAATCAAAAGAAAGGAGACGGCTAATGCAGAGAACCTATAAATTCCGTCTATATCCAACCAAAGAGGAGCAAGGGTACATTCATTTCGCGCTGGAACGTTGCCGTCTCCTCTATAATCATTTGCTCGCCGAACGAATCGCTGCTTACGAGCAAACGGGGCAGAGTCTTACCTATTACGAGCAAAAAGCAACGTTGCCAGAGAGAAAAGGTACATACCTGAACTCAAAAACGTCCATTCCCAAGTCCTTCAAAATGTCGTTGAGCGGTTGGATAAGGCGTACCAAGCCTTTTTTCGCCGCGTCAAAAATGGCGAGAAAGCGGGCTTTCCGAGATTCAAGCCTGAAAGCCAGTACAACTCCTTTACCTACCCGCAGAGTGGGTTTTCCATAGAAGGAAAGCAACTTGTGCTTTCCAAAATCGGTGATGTACGCATCCGACTTCATCAGCAGCCGCAAGGAACGATCAAGACGTGTACCATCATGGTTAAGAATGGCAAATATTACGCCTGTTTTTCTTGTGAAGTCGAAAGCAAACACCTTCCAGCATCAGAAAAGCAGATTGGCATTGACCTTGGCGTGTCCCAACTTGCGGTAACATCAGATGGCGAGAGAATAGAGTCACCGAAATTTCTTCGTAAAAGCGAAGAAAAGCTGAAACGAAAGCAACGTGCGGTCTCGAAGAAAAAGCGTGGTTCAAACCGCCGGCGTAAAGCTGTACGCGACCTAGCCAGACTCCATGAGAAAGTAGCAAATCAACGTAAGGATTACGCTCATAAAGAATCGCGAAAGTTGATCAATAAATATGGACTGATTACCTTCGAGGACTTGAATATACAAGGGATGGTCAAGAACCATCATCTTGCCAAAAGCATTGCAGATAGCGGATGGAATCAACTTATTCAATTCGTGACGTACAAGGCTGAAAGCGCCGGTCGTCAGGTTGTGCAAGTGAATCCATCGGGCACATCGCAGCGATGCTCCAACTGCGGAGAAATCGTCAAAAAATCACTTGCTGTTCGTGTCCATCAATGTCCTTGCGGATACGTTGCAGATCGGGATGAAAATGCAGCTATTAATATATTGAAACTAGCCTTGCAGAACGTATCTTAATCTAACGCAATCAGGCTAGGAACTAGCCTTCAAGGAGGGACGAGGTTACGAGTCCTGATGATTTGAGAAGCTCTCCAATTCTTTGGAGAGAGGTT
This sequence comes from Paenibacillus sp. LT-B23, assembly GCF_059417685.1. NCBI lineage: Bacteria > Bacillati > Bacillota > Bacilli > Caryophanales > Paenibacillaceae > Paenibacillus > Paenibacillus sp. LT-B23. The sequence goes on from NZ_JBSQBM010000014.1 coordinate 153,561, forward strand.
CAAATGAATATTCGTTTACTTCGAATGTCAAAATTTTATTGAATATTACATAGTCTTTGCGGCTGTTGAAAGGGCCCTTGTTATTGGTATGTCTATCAATGGCGAAGAAGGAAGCACCCCGTCCGGCATCTTTAGCGTCATACCACTGAATGAAAGAGGCTAGCTCCTTCTTGCTTATATCAAATTCTTTATCAAGCCCGTTATCCATAGTCACAACCAGAATTGCACGGTCACCACTCGGCTGTGAGGGCTCGGATGGTTCAGAGGGCTTTGACGGTTCAGACGGTTCGGAAGGTTTAGTTGGTTCAGACGGTTCAGGAGTTGGCGCTACCTCGACAGGTTTAAAGGGAAGTAACGACCCATCAGTATCAATTGCATATATAAATAAATAGTTGGGTGTATTATTTACAAATTCAACAGAGTGCTCTCCTTGAGGCAAGTTTAATTTTTCGTACATGATTTTACGGGCTGCTACGTCACTTCCAGTCAAAGAAAAGTTATCAACCTTAACACCATCTATAATGACATCAATGCTGCTAGAACCAGACCACCAAGTGGTAGAAATTAATCTTAATTTAGTACCTTTAAAATTAAACTTTAGACTTGTTCCAGATTTTTGCCAGGGAGAAGTCCAGGTTATTGGGCCGGTATTATCACGAAACCAATTACCACCAAGATAGGTGATCTCGGGCGTATTCGCTTCATAACGAGACCATCCTTCTTCCGGTTTATTAAGGACGTCCCCCGTAGCCGCGGCATATATGCTGTGGCTAGTACTAAAAAAGAAAACCATCATCCAAACCATCGTGAATAAAGTTAGCTTTACAAATTTCATAATCATTACACTCCTTTAAATTTTATTTTCTTACCAAGACTACAAAAAATGAAAAGTAATGTCTAAACATTAATGCCTATATTTATAAATAAATGTTTATAAAACCCATATATATTGGGGTTTGGAATATTCTACGTTCCAGGATATAGGGTTTAATGCTATAATGTTCTATTGCATATGGGCTGGAATTACGATTGGGAAGATCCATTTTTTGATGTCAAAGCGTGTTAAATAATCCCCTGAGAGCATCACATTCTCTCAGGGGATTATTTAACATTGATAATCAAACACATGTTCGCATATAATACAAACAAACGTTCTGATAAGGAGTGAAGGAGCATGCTGGAAAAATACGTGGGACAGATCGTGGAAATCGTGTATATGGACCGGAAGGGCAAGCTGTCTCAGCGGCGCATTGAGGTGCATCGTGTGCAGAACAGTTTGATACGGGCCACCTGTTTACAGACAGGACAGCCACGCGTTTTTCGATTAGATCAGGTACTGGCATGGCATCCGGTAACGAGAACAGCATAGGAGGCGTTTACGATGGGGAAAAAGCTTGAAGGGAACGGCATATGGGAAAGCTCGCGCATGATCTTGCCTGAGCATCGGGATGCTTATTTGCGACTGATGAAGGAGCAGGGGAGACGCGGCAAGCCGACATTGGACGATCAGGAAATGCAGCAGATTGAGCAGGCGATCATCGTTTCCTATAACGAGCGGAAGCTCATTACGCTGCGGGTATTCAATCCATTTGATGACGAGGAGCTGTGCGGGTTTGTGACGGTGATTAACACGAGTCGGCGGGAAGTGAAGCTGTCCCGTGGGGAAGAGGATTTTAGCTGGATTAAGCTGGAGGAAATTATAGAGGCAGATATATAAAAAAATAGTTCGGTAAGTCGGACTTTTTTTACGTTCGTTCTGTTGGATGAAAATAAGATTGTAGCCGTAGGAATACAGGCTTAAAATGAATCAGTAATCGTAAAAGGAGGGGTTCAGTTTGAAAATGAGTAAAAATAATGCCGAACATTACATATGGGGAGATCAATGTGATGGTTGGCGTTTGGTGAAAAATAAAGATTTGAGTATTATTCATGAGCGTATGCCCGGGAATACACACGAGGTCAGACATTATCACCATCATGCACGCCAATTCTTCTTTATTTTATCAGGTACAGCCATACTTGAAGTGGATGGTGAACGAATCGAATTAGGATCTCAGGAAGGCTGTGAGGTTCCTTCTTTGGTCCCTCATCAAATGTTTAACGAAACGAATGAGGATGTTGAGTTTTTGGTGATCTCTCAGCCTGCGAGCAGCGGTGATCGGGTCCTGACTGAAAAATAATATTTCGGCAGACCTAATCAAGCGAAGTTTGACAAGCATTCATTAGTACCGTATAGTGCTAAATATGATGAAGAAAAATAAAACGACGAATCGGGATGTTGTTCTGCACACTGCCACTTCATTGTTCCTGACCCGAGGCTATCATACGACAAGTATGGATGAAATCGTGGCTGTAAGCAACGTATCCAAAACGAACATTTACTACTATTTTAAAAGTAAGGAAGAGTTGCTTTCAGCCATTCTGGATCAACTGATTCAAACATATAACGAGATGATTTATGAGGTTGCTTCGCGTAAGGATCAGTCTGTTCAGGAACGATTTGAAATCCTTCTTCAACTGCTGACACAACAAGAGACAGATTGTTTGGGCGGCTGTCCATTTATTACTCTTTATACGCAGATGCCCCAGGATAACCCCTTGTTTCGGGATAAAGTAAGCCAATTTTTCCAAAGCCAAATCACCACCGTAGAGATGTTGCTGAACGAGGGAATGAAGAAATCAGAGATTCAGACTGAACTTCCTGCCAGGTCGACTGCCCAATTCATCGTCTCGGCCATTGAGGGGGCACTTTTTCTGCAACATGCAAGCCAGGACCCGAGCATACTAGAAAATTTAAAATTTACTTTAGCGTTTCTGTTAAAGTGATTTTTTTTAATCACCATTAGCACTGATTGGTACTAAAATATAGAAGGCAGGTTATATTCATGACACATATTTTCATCACGGGTGGTACAGGCTTTATCGGCATGCATGCACTACGGCAGCTTTCCCGGGAGGAACATACCGTTACCGTCCTTGTTCGTTCGCAGCAGAAGTGGGAACGAATGTGCAGGCAGATGGGTTTGGAGACAGCCTGGCATACCGGGAAATTAACACCAGTTATTGGTGATTTAAGCATACCCGCTCTGGGGCTGAATCCTTCTGACAGAAAGCGGGTTGAGACCGCAGATGTGGTGATTCACGCAGGAGGTCCGATGGATATTTTGCTGGGAGAGGAGGAAGCGAGGGCGGCTTTTCTACAAGCGGCAGAAGAAATGCTAACTTTGGCTACACATATTCATGCGAGCAAGGGGCTACGACATTTTATCCATTTGGTTGGGTTCAAAAGCCCTTTTAATGATCATAACTGGAATGCCCCGGAGCCTATCATCGCTCAATTGGAACAAGCACCTCCATACGAGCGTATGAAGTTTCTGGCTGATTTGCATATTCGGCAGGGGGCGCACAAGGAAGGGTTTCCGCTTTCGGTTATCCATTTGAGCGTTGTCATTGGTGACTCTGAGCATGGGGATACGCCTCAAACCGGTGGACTCGGCATTCTTGTGGCTTCTACAGCACGCAAGCTCATGGGTCTCGTTCCCGGGGGGAAGTCTCATTGGCTTCCACTGGTTCACGTAGATCATGCGGCCGAATTTATCAGCGCTCTTGCGAAGGAACCGCGCCCTGCCAATGAAACATACTACTTGATGGATGAAAGGCAACAGAGCCCGACGATGATAGAGCTGGGAACGAATATGGCGAAGGAGCTTCGGGTCCGTAAACCGTTAGGTTCGATTTCACCCGCTTGGATATCCAAGATACTGGGTACTCCACTTGGTCGAAAGTTGGGTATCCCGAAGGAATCACTCGATTTTATCGTGGATGTGGACTACCCATTAGATGCAACGCGGCGGATTCACCATAAATCCGGGCTGTCACATGCGGTGAATTCCAGCACTTTCCCATTTGTTATTACCGATCTTGATTTTAGAATTATTCATTCCCATGCGGAAACAGATGGATATGTCCGCAGCAGGCGCGGGCCTTTAGCTACACTGGAGCGAAAGGTGGAAAAGGCGAGAAATGAAAATCCAACGATAGTGTTTGTTCACGGTATTTTAAGCGGGGCAGATTGCTTGATACCGCTGGCTGAACATTTTCCTGAATCCTCGGTTTGCCTGGTGGATCTTCCCGGCTTTGGACGCTCTCCATACCATCATAAGGAGGATGTACTGGAAGGCCATATTGAATCGTTAGTACAGGCCATTCGGACTTTTGAAACGCCGATCCGCCTTGTAGGTCATTCTTTCGGCGGACTGCTGGCTGCTAAAGTATGGGAACGCGTACCTGAGCGCATCAGCAGCTTGCATCTGTTGCAGCCTGTATTGCATACTGCTCCGCCTAGGTACAGGAGTGCACGAATTACGGAGAGTGTGCTGGGCAGGCTCAGCGAGCCAGGCTTGCAAAAGCAATTGCTTTCGCAGACATGTTTTGAGAGCTTGGGAGATATCCCGCCAGCATACATTACGTATGTTCTTGAAGAAATGCGTTCCCCGCGCGTAAGAAAGACGACTGCGGAAACGCTGGCCATGTTAACAAGGTCGGATAGCTTCCAATTCGCCCCCCAAATATACGAAGCACGGTCCAAGGAGAAAGTTTCGATTCTGTGGGGGGTGAAGGATCAGATATATAAGCTGCCTGAGCCATTCCGTTCCTTGCACACGCTGGATATTCCCGCAGCCCATCATTTTCCGATCTCGCAACCGGAACGAACAGCGCAATTGCTAAAGCAGCACATATAAACTATGTCTGACTGGTCTTTTCATTAAAAGATATCCTTCGCATCTGCTGGCAGAGCTTGTACGTGATGGAGATAGTGTATAACACGTTGATCGTCCTGAGCCGGGTATTCATAACTATAATGATTCGCCACCTCCAGGGCTACTTCTCTGAATAAGTCACCCATCCTAAAAAGAGCCTGCCACATATGTTCATAATCTGCATCCGCAAACGTTTGGACGTAGGCAGTCCAATGTTCAGGCTCAAGGTGCTGCTCGAAATATTTTCCCTGCTTACCCGGATCTGCGGCGAAGTCTGTCCGTATACCAATATGCCATTCCAGCATCAAGTGAAGCATATCTCTTACAGGCCGATCCAACATAAATTTGGCATAAGGAAGTTCCCGTCGCCATAATCCTTTAGCCACATAGGTACTGACCCACCAGAACTCGTTACAGGAGTTTGCAAAGGTTTGGGCAGTTGGAGGTACTGTTATATAATCTTGAAGGCTTGGCGGTGGGAAAGGTTCTACAAGTCCGTCTTTATCCAGTAGCAGCACACTTAAGCTGTCTCGCTCCAAATTGGCGATGTTATCCGCAGGATAGAGCGTAAGATCAATGCGGTTGCCGTCCGTGAATAGCATGAGGAAAGCAAAGCGATCACGGTAAGTCGGAGCGGGTTCTATGTGTTCATCGGGCGTTTGCATGATAATCAATTCTCCAAAACTGTTGATCCAGCGACGATCCTGAACAAAGCTGTCTACGGAGGATACGAGAAAGACAATATCATAATCCTGAAATATATCCTGTGGAGCATGTGGATTGGCACGTGAACCATTCATAATCACGGCACGTACCCGTTCGTCCTCTTGGGCAAATTCGAGAATGGTATGAAGCATTACATGTTCACTTCTCAAGGAAACAACCTCCTGTGGGTTCGTTTTTTATCTGAAAAAAAAGTTCTACCCTTACATTAGCTCATAAGTGAACGCTATTCAATTGTGTTGCTGTGAGGGGAGCGAGGTTTATCTTGAGGTGTTTTTGTAGTAATATAAATTAATCGTAATTATTACTATTAAAAGGAGATAGTGTAATGCTGAAACAGCTTTATCGGCAACCATTATGGATCATTACAAGCAACCGCGAAACTATGGCAAGCTTGCATCCTGTCACCTTGGAAAATCATAATTGAAGGAGTCATCAATGTGAGAGAAGATAGAGTAACCCCGGAACTGCCTTCCAAGGCAGAGCGCCATCGGCTGTTCGGTTCGGTGGACCCTATCCCGGGAGATAAACCCACCACGAAGGAACACATGTCTGATTTGCAAAATGAGAAACGCAACTATTTGTTCGACATTGAACAGGTGGGCATTGCCAGAGTAAAGCATCCCATTACCGTGGAGGCGGGGTTGAGCCCTTCGTCACAGGTAAGCATCGGAACCTTTAAGCTGACAACCTCGCTTATTCGTGAGGCTAAAGGGATCAATATGAGCCGTCTGACAGAGCATTTGGAGGAATATCGGCAGCAGGGCGGAACGACGGATTTGGCACAGCTGGCCCGTTTTACGGAAGGTCTGGCTGTGCGGATGAATCAGGAACAGGCCGAGCTGGAGTTATCGTTCCCTTGGTTCTACGAACGGCGCTCCCCTGTGCTGGAAAAGACGGGACTGAACCATGCCGAGGCGCTGATCCGAATTAGCTATGAGGCAGGACGGGGGAGTCGTACCATGGTTGGCTTAACGGTGGCAGTAACCACCTTGTGTCCGTGCTCCAAGGAAATCAGCGAGTATAGTGCCCACAATCAGCGGGGCGTGGTAACGATGGAGGCGCATATAGATGAGCCAGACAAGCTGGAGCAGGATTGGAAGCTCATGCTGCTGGATGCAGCAGAATCCAATGCCAGCGCTCCGTTGCATCCGGTGCTCAAGCGCCCGGACGAGAAGGCAGTAACTGAAAAAGCGTACGAAAATCCGCGTTTTGTCGAAGATATGGTGCGGCTGATTGCTGCCGATCTGGTCAAGCTGGAGGCTGTTCGTGCCTTCACGGTGGAGTGCCGAAATGAAGAATCCATCCATTTGCATGATGCTATAGCGAAAATTTCATACACAACACCGTACTCCTGATTCTGTCGGGAAGAAATACAAAAGAACCACAGTGAAAATGGTCGAAATGACGATTTTTTATTGTGGTTTTTTATTCTATTTTAGGAATTAAAAACAGTTTTTGTCCAAAACCCGGTCTTAAATGTCCATGGCATCAGGATATTTATTCCATATAATAAGGAGGTGAATTGATTGAAAATGATTATCAATATCAAAGGAGCGATCGAGTTGCCAAAAGCTACTACTGCTATCTCGCAAAACACCCGTTATCTAGAGAGCCAGGCTGCACGGGAATCCAATGCCAGATCCTACCCCTGCCGTATCCCCATTGCCATCGCCGAAGCAGAAGGCATCCGTGTCAAGGATATGGATGGAAAAATCTATTACGACTGCCTGGCCGGGGCCGGAACTTTAGCGCTCGGTCATAATCATCCGGTGGTGATTGAAGCGATCAGGGACCTGCTGGATCACAAACGTCCTCTGCATACGCTCGATTTGACCACTCCGGTGCATGTGGCCTATGCCGGGTTGCAGCACGGTCATGGTTAAGCAGGCCGAGGGATGAACATACGTGCTGTGCCCGAGCGGTGGAAGGTCGTCATCACGGTGATGCTCGGCACCTTTACGGTTTTGCTGAATAACAGTTCGCTCAACCCGGCGATTCCGTCCTTCATTAAAGTATTTCATACGAACGCTGCTACGGCGAGCTGGCTCATCACTATTTTTCTAATCACGATGGGTATGACGATGCCTTTAACCGGATATCTGGCAGATCGTTTTGGGAAAAAGAAAGTATATCTGAGCGGACTTGCGCTCTTTGTCACAGGTGCCTTACTCGGCTCGTTATCGTGGGGGCTTACCGCTGTCATTCTCTGTCGGGGACTGCAAGGGATGGCAGGCGGGCTGATGATTCCGTTGTCACTGGCGCTGATTTTTGAAGCCTTTCCCAAGGAGGAACGCGGTAAGGTTACGGGAATCTGGGGGATTGCGATTATGGCGGCTCCGATGCTCGGGCCTACGGTGGGAGGAATCGTGCTATCTCTAAGCAGCTGGCAGGTGCTTTTCCTCATCAATGTGCCAACCGGACTGCTGGGATTGCTACTGGGGATGCGTTATTTAACAGCGGCACGTAGCAATCCGTCGCGCACCTTTGACAGCAGCGGTTTTATAACGGTTACGTTGGGGGTGGGGGTCATTCTGTTTGCGCTGGGCAGAACAACGACCGCTGCGGATCTGATTGCCCCGCTGCATATTCTACTCTTCCTTGCAGGCGCGGCTTTGCTGGTTCTGTTTGTGCGAATGGAGCTGGTGAAGGAACAGCCATTGCTGAATGTGCACATTTTCAAAATACCGACCTACAGCTTGAGCGTCATCGTGGCGAGTGTACAAGCGATTGCGATGTTCGGCAGCATTTTTCTGGTTCCGATGCTGGTTCAACATGTGTATGGCTATGACGCCATGATGACAGGACTTGTGTTTTTGCCCTCCGCTATATGTACAGGGTGGTTTGTCACGATAGCGGGCAAGCAATTAGATCACAAGGGGCCAAAAGGAATGATCAGCACGGGACTTATCATCACATGTGCCGCTACGGCTATGCTCGGTATGCTCCAGATGAATTCACCGCTGTGGATGATCTTCGTCCTCATGATGCTACGGGGAATTGGGCTGGGTCTGTCGAATATGCCTGCCACAACGGCCGGGTTGAATGCAATCCCCGATGAGCTGGTAGCCCAAGGCTCGGCAATCAATAATGTGATGCGCAGACTGACCTCTTCACTTGGAATGGTTGTGATTTCGATTTATTTTGAAGTTCGCAAGGCTCAGCTTCTGGTGGTGGGCTATTCGCTGGAAACGGGAACGCTGCAAGCGATCAGGGAAGGCTTTATCGGGATGAGTATATTGATTTTACTCACCATTCCCGCCGCTTTTTTCCTGAAGACGCCTGACTTTCTTCGTAAAAAAGGAGCGCGTCGTACATCCAGTGATACCCCGGAAGCGAAAGCATCTGCGGCTACACCCAGGTTTGAACAGGAAGGGAGAGAAAGAATATACATGCTGACACAATCAACGGAGATTTCCACTATCGCTGGAGAACTGTCCAAAAGCAGGATCTGGGCGGAGCAAGCGACACTGCGGGTCCTGGTCAACAGCTATCTGCGGGAAACGCGGCAATTTGACCCAAGGATCAAAGGGGAAGCACCGAAAATAAAGGTGATTTTACCCCGGATCGGGTTGCAACTGGCGGGAACCCTGCACCATTTCTCTGCAACCGGGCAACATGTGTATGCGAGTGCTTGGTACGAGGTGGAAGAAGGCGGGACGTACAGGCCCCTGGAGATGGATGGAGTTATACAAAGGCTGCTGGACGAGATGAGCTATCACGCCAAGCCCGAGCAAAGGGAAGAGGAGCAGCAAAAGATGAAGCAGCGTATTCGTAACAGCATGCACAAAATGACGCTCTTTATGGATCACCATACGAAGATCACAGGCGAGAGCAAGCCAAAGTCTTTCTCAAGTACAGAAGCCCACCTGACGTATGTACGCTCAGAGCAGTCTTTGCTGATCGGACACCCTTTTCATCCTTTTCCGAAAAGCACGGAGGGTTTTGCCGATTATGAGCTTCCGTTATACAGTCCCGAGATGGGTGCGGCGTTTCCGCTGTATTATTTCGCGGTTCATGAGGATAACGTGCAGGAGGAATGGATTGGTGAAGAGCATCGCAGGAATGCCATTGACCCGTCTGTGCGGCACCATGCTCGGCGTCAATGGGGAGAGGAGTTGGCGCGATATCGCATTTTGCCCATGCATCCATGGCAGGCCGAGCAGGTGTTGCGACAATCCTGCATTCAAGGTTTGATACGTCAGCGGGTGTTGATTCCTTTGGGCGTGCTAGGGCCTGTCGTTTATCCGACTTCTTCGATACGAACAGTATGGGATTTGAAAACCGGAAACGGCTATAAGCTGCCGCTGCATGTGCGGATTACCAATCTTGTACGTGACAATACACAGGAGCAGGCTCGGCGTACTTTGGATGCTGCGAAGGTCATTCATGAGCTTTCAGCCGACTGGTCGTCCCATATCCAATCCGAGTCCTTCAAGGTGCTGACAGAAACGGGATACAGCCGCGTATGCTTCCAGCCGAATGAGGTAGCGAAGCGAACGGAGAATCCAGAGTCTGCTAAGGATGCAGAGCTTTCACAGGTCACCACGACTGATGCAAAGTATGACGCAGGACATGAGCACAGCGTGGCGGCAACAGAACGAGAAACAGCGACGATTCACGAGCTGGAGCAATTGTCTGACCAGTTTACGGTTCTTTATCGACCGATGGACCTGAACCCTGAATCCACCTATGTAGTGGCTTCCTTGCTGGAGTCGTTGCCGGGTGAACAGGAGCCGCGGCTTATCGGGGTGATTCGGGACAATTACCCGAGTAAAAACGGAGAACGGCCTGACCTGTTAGCTTGGCTGGAGCGGTATCTTCACATATCTATGGTGCCTATGCTGCGTTTGCTTGCGGTGAAAGGTATCGCCTTCGAAGCCCATGTACAAAATTCGCTTCTATCCCTACAGGATGGATGGCCGGAATGCTACTATGTGCGGGATTTGGAGGGCGTAAGTATTGTGCGTGAACAGGCCGAGGAAGCCGGATGGGTGGGTTCACTGATTGCTGAGGACAGTCCCGTATTGTACGGCGCAGAAGAGCCGTGGATGCGTACCCGTTATTATTTCTTTGTTAACCATTTGGGGGCATTGATTCATGCCCTTGCGGTTCATGAGCAGCACGGTGAGCAGGAGTATTGGAGGGTGGTACGCAAGGTATTGGAGCAATTACGGAAGCAAGATGCTGATTCTTGCCCCCGTCTAGCCGCCTATATCCAGGATTTATTGACCGCACCTACACTGCCTGCCAAAGCCAATTTTACAAGCTGTTTTCAGTCCAGAGGGGATACGCCGTCGTTTATCCCGATCCCTAATCCAATTCATTTTCGTGAGGTGACTTCATGTCTGTAACCAACATTTCGAATCATAGCTTTTCCACAAGCAGCCTTACTAAAGCTCCCGCCAGCCATGCTTCGACCACTCAACGCTTTATTCAGGCGCTCCGCTCGGATACCTTTATGCAGGTCGAGCAGCGTATTATCCGCCAACTGATTCAGGCATTGCTATATGAAGAAATTTTGCCTTATGACACGTACAGCGATTCCGTGGATAACAGCGATCAACATTTTATATTGTCCGGCAAGGACATTACAGGTCGCCCTGTCCAATACCGTTCTGTCGGAAAACAGATGAACAGCTTTGGGCGCATTCGGCTGGTTCCTGTTCCAATCATACGAGTGGGGACAGACGGAAGCGAAAGGACAGCCATGCTGGCTGATTTTGCAAATGAAGTCCTCAGCGCCGCACAGCAGGGTGAACGACTCCAGCGCTTCATCGAGGAATTGGAGCAGACCTTGCTAAAGGATGTACAGGCGCAAAGCTCTTTCAACGCGCCATTTTTGGCGGATGACCAGCGTCGATATGATGAGCTGGAGGGCAATTTGGGGGACGGGCATCCCTACCATCCATGCTACAAATCCAGAATCGGCTTTACGCTGGCAGACAATGAGCAGTATGGTCCCGAGTTCAAGCAGCCACTCCGTCCTGTTTGGCTAGCCATCGCCAAAAGCCATAGTCGGGCAGGGCAGTCGCAGGCGATTGAGTATGGAGCATTTATTCGCCAAGAGTTGGGAGAAAGCGAAGTTGCACGCTTCCAAGCCTTGTTAACCAGCTACGGTCAGCAACCGGAAGCCTATCGTCTCATGCCTGTTCACCCGTGGCAATGGCAGCAGGTCATTTTACCCCGGTTTCATCAAGAGCTGGCAAATCAGCGGATTGTGTGGCTCGGTGAAGCGAGTGATGTGTATCAGGCGCAGCAGTCGATCCGCACATGGTCCAACCGGACGACACCGGAGCGCGCGTATGTGAAGCTGTCGCTGAGCATTACGAACACCTCGACCAGCCGGATCATGGCTGGACATACGGTGCTGAACGGAGCGCTTATCACGGACTGGCTGCATGGGTTGCTGGAACACGATGAATACGCCGCTCAGCAGGGATTCTTTGTTTTGCGTGAGGTTTTGGGTATTACGTATGACTATGAGCAGCTTCCCGAATACCGTCAGGCGAAAACCTACGGCTCACTGGGGACGGTTTGGCGGGAAAGCATTCACGGGTATTTGCAGCCGGATGAGGATGCGATTCCTTTTAACGGACTATGTTATGTGCAAAAAAACGGGGTACCCTTCATTGATCCGTGGATACAGCAATTCGGCGTAGTGGAATGGACACGGCGTGTGCTGGAGGCCACGATATCGCCGATTATTCATATGCTGTATGCGCATGGAATTGGCATGGAATCCCATGGTCAGAATATCATTTTGATCCACCGGAACGGGCAACCGACACGGGTGGCGCTTAAGGATTTTCATGATGGTGTCCGGTTTTCCGTGAAGCATCTGACAGAGCCGGAGAAATGCCCCGATCTTCATCCTGAGCCGCCAAGTCATGCCCGGATTAACCGCAATTCGTTTATTAAAACGAGCAATCCGGACGATGTGCGCGATTTTTCTTACGATGCTTTTTTCTTTATTGCAGCCGCCGAGCTGGCGATGTTCCTGGCCGAACATTATCAGCTAGACGAGCAGCGCTTTTGGGAAATGTCCGCACAGATCATTCATGATTATCAGCGCCAGCATCCTCAGCATGAGGAACGATTCCGTCTGTTTGATTTGTTTGCCCCGACTGTACAGATTGAAGAATTGATGAAACGGCGGCTGCTTGGGGATGAGGACCTCCATTTCAAATCGGGAATGAATCCGCTGTATGCCTACCGGGAGCCGACATGCTGACTGTAAATCGGCTTCAGGAGAAGCTGGGGACAGGACAGGAGGTCGTTGGCCTCATCGCTTCCATCCCGGCGGCGCTTACGGTCGAAATGATCGGACATGCCGGATATGACTTTGTGATCATTGATATGGAGCATGTCATGATCAATCCCGAGACGGTGGAGCATATGATCCGTGCTGCGGAAGCCGCACAAATCACGCCCTTGGTGCGTGTGCCTGAAGTCGATGCGAAGGAAATACTGCGCGTACTGGATAGCGGAGCGCAGGGGATCGTTGTTCCGCATGTGGAGAGCAGGGAGCAGATGGAGATGCTGGTTCAGGCTGCTAAATACAGCCCGGAGGGCAAGCGAAGCCTGAACAGCGGCAGACCTGCTGCATTTGGCAAAGGAAATCTGGTGGACTACATGAAGCGAGCTAATGAACAGATTATGCTGGTGCCCATGATTGAGAGCGGATTGGGTGTGAAACGCATCGCGGATATTTTGTCTGTACCGGGCATTGGAATGGTGCTGGAAGGAGCAGCGGATTTGTCCCAATCGTACGGGGTGCCGTGGCAGACCGATGCAATGATTGTACAGGAAGGGCTACAGCGGATCTTTGAAGCTTCACAGCAAGCAGGTATTCCGTATTGCGCCATTCCGCGCAGGGACGGGGAATACAGTGTATGGGTGGAAAAAGGGGTTCATGCCTTCGTACTGGGTGATGAGCGTGGAATTGCTTTTCGCGCCTTGCAAAAAAGAAGGTCTGACCTACGCTAGCTCTCAACATAAAGGAGGAAGAACATGAGTCAGCTTGTTACAGCATTATCTGGAGGACAGATCGTTCCGTATGTGGAAAAGCTTATCCAGCAAACACGGGAGCGAGAGCAGCAGCCAGTATGCGCATATATATATGACCTGGGCGCACTGAGAGAACGGGCACAACGTTGTGTGAGCAGCTTGCCCGACGATTGCAGTTTGTTTTACGCGGTCAAAGCCAATCCTGATCCTCAATTGATCGCCAGCCTGCTCCCCATCGTAAAGGGCTTCGAAGCTGCATCTATTGGAGAGATTCGGACCATTCGCAAAGTGTCAGCCGACGTGCCGATTATTTTTGGAGGTCCGGGGAAAAAGGACTCCGAAATTGAGGAAGCGCTAGAGTGGAAAGTGATGCTGATTCATGCCGAAAGTTTGCATGAGTTGCAGCGTATCGGCTGGATCGCGGAACGCAGACAACAGCGTGTATCTATTTTGCTGCGTATTAATTTGCGGCGTACCTTGCCGGAGGCGAGCATCACGATGTCCGGTCGGCCCACTCAGTTTGGTATCGACGAAATTCAGGTGCCAGAAGCGATCCGACTGGCCCAAAGTCTGTCGTATGTACAGTTGGAGGGTTTCCATATGCATTCTCTGTCTAATAATCTGGATGCCCGGCTGCATGCACGAATGGTCGCTACGTATTTGCAGTGTGTACAGGGCTGGATTCAGGAGTATGAGCTATCCATCCGCTATCTGAACGCGGGCGGCGGCTTTGGTATTTCGTATACCGATCTGGAGCGCAGGTTCGAATGGGATGATTTTATAGAGGAATTACATCAAGTGTGGGAGGAATACCGCATGCCCGGCATCCAGCTCATTTTTGAGTCCGGGCGCTATATGGTGGCGCACTGCGGGTATTATGCGGCAGAAGTGATCGACCTCAAAACAAATCATGACCAGCATTACGCCATTATTCGCGGGGGAACGCATCATTTTCGATTGCCAGTGTCATGGCAGCACAACCAGCCTTTTGATGTGATTGCTGTTGACGATTGGCAGTATCCTTTTCCGCGAACAGAGCGGCGACAAACAGCGGTGACCATCGCGGGTGAGCTTTGTACGCCCAAGGATGTGCTGGCGCATGAAGTGTATGTAGAGCATTTGCGGATTGGGGATGTTCTGCTGTTCCACATTGCGGGAGCCTATGGCTGGACGATTTCCCATCATGACTTTCTCAGCCATCCCCATCCGCATTTTTACTATATGGATCGTGCAACGGGCGCGGAGGCTATAGCGGCTACAGAGACTACAGGGAAATATAGCTAACATAAAGCACTAATATTTAAGGAGGGAATAATCCATATGAAATCCACATCAAGCACGACCCCGGTACTTTCATCCGCAGAGACAACACTTTTACAGAAGAAAAAGCAGGCTGAAAACCATGTCATGCAGGATCTCATCAATATATTACTGGCGGAAGGATTTTGGGAGCATACCGATATTGAACTGTTGTCTATTTCGCAATGGCAAAGCTACTATACTGCTGTCCATCCCGAATTAGGCGAGCTATTTGCTTTTGCCGATCCTGAATCTATTGCTGAGCCAAAGGGGGAAACCTCTCCAAACGGCCGTTCTATTAGCCTTTACCGCTGGTGGGTGGATCGGGAGAAGCAGCACAGTCTTATTTTTCCCGTACAAGCTGCGGTGGTTCAACCCTATCGCTATCTACAGTCGAGTGATGTGTATGAAATTCGGCAGCGGCCAGAGGGTGGTGGATTTGGTGCAGAATTGCTCCACCCCGTAACGCTGATGCAGCGTGTGATTGAGAGATGTCTGGATGAAGAATACCGCCAACAGGAGGGAGTGGGACGGTTTGTCCAGCTACTGGAGCAAACCATTGAACAGACCGCATGGTCGCTGGATAGCGGACTGACGGATGAAAATATACTGGAGAAATCGCCCTCGGAGGCTTTTCAACGATTGGAGCAGTATTCTTCGCTGCGTGATCGTCCATTTCACCCCGCATCCAAGGCCAAAACAGGCTTGAACAAGGACGACTATCGCCAATATATCGCTGAATTTGGGCAAGACATTGCACTGAGTTGGATAGCGCTCCGAAAGGAAGCGGTGATGACCGGAGTGGGAATCGCACAAGGGCCTCATTTTGCGGACACAGAAACAGTAGCAGCGGCAGTCGAATCGGACACACAGCGCCCATACGATGGACAGCAGCCGAACGATCTTCTCCTGTCCATTTCCGAGCGTCAGCTAGTAGAGCAGGAAATGCAGGAACGCGGATTAGCTGCGGATTATATTGCAATCCCCGTGCATCCGTGGCAGCTCACGTATATGCTACCTCAGCATTTGCATACCGAGCAGGCGGGCAAAGTATGGATTCCACTGGAAGTGAAGGCTGGAGCTTTTCAGGCAACCTCATCTGTGCGCTCGTTGTCTCCCAAGGAGGGCGGTCCGAATTACGTGAAGCTCCCGTTGGGCGTATTTTCGCTGGGGGCATCCCGCTATCTTCCTGCGGTGAAGCTGATTAACGGGGATCGCGGACAAGCCATGTTGCAGCAAGCCAAGACACGTGACCCGCAGCTTCAGGAACGCTTGTTTTTATGCGATGAAGGCTCCTGGTGGGCCTATATGCCGGAAAATGGCAGCCTGTATGATGATCCACCCCGGCACCTGGCTGCGATGGCGCGTATTTATCCGCATGAATTGATCCATGATCCGGCCGTTCGCCTTATCCCCATGTCTGCGTTGGCCGCAAGCCAGCATCATTTTTTCCGGGAATGGGCCGCTGAGCGTGGACTTCCGGACACGGCAGAATCGGTAAAACAACTGTTCGGTGAAGTATGCTCGACATTTTTTGAAATCATGCTGCGCTTGTATCGGATCGGGCTCATGCCTGAAATCCATGGGCAAAACTGTGTGCTGGTTTGGAAAAATGGCAAGATCGAGCACATTTTGCTGCGTGACCATGACTCGGTGCGTCTGCATTTGCCCTGGCTGACAGAGCAGGGGATTGCCGATCCTGAATACCAAATCCGGCCCGGATATTCCAACAGTCTGTACAATGAAACACCGAAGAAATTGCTGTTCTACCTGCAAACCCTTGGTATTCAAGTCAACCTGTACGCCATTATAGATACTCTTTCCGGTGTTTATAACATAGACGAGCCATCCCTGTGGTCTGTACTAAGGCATCAATTGGAAGAAGCAATTCAGCACGTGCCTTTCAAGGCTGCCGTTCGTCAGGAAATCGAGCATATTTTATTTGAAAAGTCGGACTGGCCGCTCAAGCTGCTGGTTAAGCCTTTACTGGAGCAGTCCGGTGTACCCGGCAGCATGCCATCTGGTCAAAGCCGTATACAGAACCCGTTTCATCATTTGAACCTTGCTCATTCTGAAAATGTAGATCGTTTATAAGCTTGACGCAATTCCATTTTGCAAAATCCGACCCAGTCTATATATAATGAAATGAGTTCTCACATAAATGAGAATAATTCTCGATATATAGAAAGGCTGGGAGCAATGAATACTCAAGACCAATCTTTTACTTCATTTCTTTATAAACTGCAAGATATTCAGCATGTGTGCTCTGGTCGCTCTTCCTCCCGGCAAGAAACGTCTTTTCATACCTTATTATTGTTCAATGAAGGCGAAGGGGATATAGCGATTGATGGAATGACGTATCCTCTTTACCGTCAAAAGGGCTTTATGCTCGCTCCCGGCGCAGTCTTGAAGCTCCATATGCTGTCCGGCGCTCCGGTTGATTATTATATTATTCGTTTTCTTGCATTACAGCCGTCCGGGGAGCCGGACCGTTACATACCCGCACCAGCGCTTGGACCACATGAATGGATCATTTCCCACTTTCGTTTTGTAATGGATATGGTCGAGGAGATCAAGAGGAAGCATCATTGTAATAGCGTGTGGGACCAAATGAAGGCCAACATTGTATTTCAGGAAATGCTGATGTCCTTGTTCCAGCATACGAGCCGTGATCAGAAGCTCGATGTGCAGCAGGCGGTGACGTTGACCCTCCATTATATGGAGCAGCACTATGCTTCCGATATTACGCGGGACAAGCTGGCGGAGCTGGCAGGGATGAGCGCTGATTATTATTCGCGTATGTTCAAAAAATTGATTGGCAAAAGCCCGATGGAATATTTGACGGACATTCGTATTAATCATGCGAAGCAGGCGCTTGTGCTCACTCGTGATTCCTTTCGTTCTATTGCTCACGGTGCCGGATTTAGCGATGAGTTCTATTTTAGCCGCAAGTTTAAAGCCGCGACTGGACGCTCTCCCTCAGCTTATGTGAATACAATCCGGTATTCGGATAAAATCGCTTCGCTCAAGCATCTGTTAACCGGACATTTGGTTGCATTGGGTATTGAGCCGTACGCGGCGGTCATCAACAAGGCTTATCCTGTCACCGAAGGCTTCCGCAATACCATTTCGGTGGGTGAGGTACAGCCCGATCTGGAGAGGCTGATGTCAGCCCGACCGGATCTGATTTTAACCTGTGAGTTCAGGGATTTTGAGAAGTCCAAAAAGGAAAAAATGTACGAGCAGATTGCGCCCACCGTCACCGTACCCTTTTTCCAAAACTGGCGTACTCATTTTCAGTCGATTGCCCGGATAGTCGGCAAGGATGCGGAAGCGGTGGAATGGCTGGAGCGATATGAAACGAAAGCAGAAACGATTTCCCGAAAGGTCAGGCAAAAGCTCGGTGGGGAGACGGTGCTAATCTTGGGAGTGGGGAACCAGAAAATGTGTGTGTACGGACAGCGGAATGTGGGAACGGTGCTATACGGGGATTTAAAGCTGTCTATGCCTGCGGGAGTGGAGGATATTGCCCATTACCGTGAGGTGACGGTGGACGATCTGGCTGAATATGACGCGGACCGCATCATATTGACCTGTTTCCGCCACTATGGAAATGCCTGTGAAGAACAGACGATTCAGCAGGAATGTCTGGCTCTGTGGCGCTCCCTTGAATGGCAGAAACTGAAGGCGGTACAAAGCGGAGCCGTACACTATATGTGCGATAGCCGACATCTGTATACATGCTATACTTCATTGTCTCACGACCTGTTATTGGACAAAACAGTCACGTTGTTATTGTCTGATTCGTCCAAATAAAGGACGCTAACGTCCATGTTCATCATGGCTCCCCTCCCTATAATTAATAATGAGAATCAATATCATTATTGGCGATCTAAATAGGGGGAATAGAGAAATGTTTCGAGCTTCAGGCAAGGGGAGTATATGGATTGCGCTCATAGTTGTATTGCTGCTTTTATCAGGCTGTGGCACTGGAGGCGCGGGTAAGAGTGCGGATTCCAGTGGAGCGACTGGAACGGATAAAGGAACGACGGATACACAGGGAGCGGCTTCAACCGATTCGGTGCGTACCATTGAGCATGTGTTGGGTAAAACCGAGATTAAGGGGACACCCAAGCGGGTCGTAACACTGTATAACGGAGCCAACGATGTTATGATCGCCTATGGTATAAAGCCTGTGGGGATTGTGGAGTCCCATGGAACGGAGCCCGTGTATGACTATTTAAAAAAGGATCTCGCAGGGATTCCCACGGTCGGGTTGGAAACACAGCCGAGCCTGGAGGAGATTTATAACCTGAAACCGGATGTCATCATTGCAACCCGATTCCGTAACGAGGCGACGTACCAGCAATTATCGGAAATTGCCCCTACCGTGGCCGTCAACGAAGTATATGAGTGGAAGGAAACCGTAAAACTGATCGGACAAGTGTTGAATCAGGAGGACAAAGGAACACAATTGCTGGCGGATTGGGATCGGCGTGTAGCGGATTTCAGGACGAAAATGGGTGACCGTCTGCCGATCAAGGCCTCCATTGTTAATTTCCGCGCGGACCATGCACGTATTTATTATATGGGCTATGCCGGGAAAATTCTGAAAGAGTTGGGCTTCACCCGCCCTCCTGCACAAGAAGGGGATCAGTGGGGAGTTAAAGTCAACAGCAAGGAAAGCATACCCGATATGAATGCAGATACATTGTTCGTATTTAACTCCGGTAAGGATCAGGCTGCGATTGAAAAAAATGTTGAAGCCTGGACCCGTCATCCTCTATGGAAAAACCTTGATGCATACAAGAAAAATAGCATTTTTAAGGTCGACGAAGTGAACTGGAATTTGGCTGGAGGTTATCTGAGCGCGAATCGGATGCTGGATGATCTTTATAGAATTTATGATCTGAAATCATAAACCTACATGACAATAAGAACAACGGAAATATAGCAGAGGGGTGAGGGGTTATATCTCTCATCCTTCTTTTATGTTGTACCAGGCTGTTGGAAGAGTGAGGCTATGCAACGATGCTAACGACAAATTTAAGAAAATGGACTGGACTTGGTGTATGCCTGATTTTGTTGACAGGAGCTTTATCTCTTGGCCTACTGATGGGTAGAACGCTAATTAATCCAAATTTTATGATTTCTTCCTTATTTCATTATGATGCTCAAAATGTAGAGCATGTGCTGATATATACCGAACGTTTGCCGCGCACGGTTATTGCTGCTGTTGTAGGCGCGAGCTTGGCGATGGCAGGAGCCTTCATGCAGGCACTTACCCGCAACCCGTTGGGTTCGCCCAGTACGTTCGGTATCAATGCGGGTGCTTTGTTCTTCGTATCTATCGCAGCGGTTGCGTTTTCGGTCGAGTCCATGATGTCTCTGATGGGCTTTGCCTTGATCGGCGCAGGACTGGCGGCTGTTCTGGTGTACGTCATCGGATCATTAGGCAGGGATGGTTTGACGCCAGTCAAGATTGTATTGTCCGGCTCTGCCATTCACGCTTTGTTTATGTCGATGATCCAAATTATTTTGGTGATGAATGAAACGGGGATGCAAAATGTGTTGTTCTGGATGGCAGGCTCTGTCAGCGGACGTTCGCTGGAGATGCTACAGCCTTTATTTCCTTTTATGCTAGTGGCTGGGATCTCGGCGATGTTTATGGGGAGAGCGGTGAATCTGCTTGTGACCGGGGAAGATGTAGCGAAGGGCTTGGGGCAAAATATCTTATGGGTAAAATGCGTGATGGGCCTGATTATTGTAGTGCTGGCTGGATGCTCTGTTGCTATTGCGGGGGCGATTGGCTTTGTCGGTCTGATCATTCCGCATGTGGCGCGTGCTTTGGTTGGTGCGGATTACCGCTGGATTACCCCTTTTTCGGCGGTACTGGGTGCTTTGCTATTGGTGTCGGCGGATACCGCAGCCAGAGTGCTGATTTCGCCGCAGGAAATTCCGATTGGCGTCATTACAGCTTTGATCGGGGTTCCCTTTTTCGTCTACATTGCCCGTAAAGGGGTGGCGTGGAAATGAAGCGTGTGAATTTGAAGCATGGGACTGGCAGAGACGGCATGAATGTGAAGCATTATGTGACGCTGCGCAGCAGGAGCGGCAGGTTTCATATCCAGCTGGAAAAGAAAGCACTATGGATCATGGGCGGACTGGCCTTGGCGCTACTGATCATTGGCGTGATAAGTGTAGGCTGGGGAGATACGTATGTGCACCCTTGGGAAGTGCTTCGAGCGATATGGGGGCGTGGCTCAGGCGATTATGATTTTATTCTGTACAGGCTGCGGTTTCCGCGAGCGCTTACGGGAGTGCTGGTTGGTGCGGCTCTGGGCATCGCGGGAGCGGTGCTTCAGGGCATTATCCGTAATCCGCTGGCATCCCCGGATATTCTCGGGATTACAGGCGGAGCATCCGTAGCGGCAGTTACATTCATTGCTTACGGGGGAGCTGTTTTGAGCATTCAATGGCTGCCTGTGGCGGCTGTCGCTGGAGCGCTGGTCGTATCGCTGCTTGTGTATATATTGGCCTGGAAGGACGGAGTGACGCCAATCCGGCTGGTGCTGGTGGGGATTGGTTTGGCTTCTGCCATGAGCTCGATTACGACGCTGATGCTGGTCATGAGCTCGTCCTTTACAGCCGGCAAGGCTTATATTTGGCTGACGGGCAGCGTGTATGGAGCATCATGGAATAACGTATATACGATGCTGATCGCTGTTGTGATCTGCACACCTTTGGTTCTCTATTTTTCACGCAGCCTCAACACACAGGAGTTGGGGGATGATGTGGCTACCGGCTTGGGAGTGGAGGTGCAGCGGCATCGTGTGATGTTGCTGCTGCTCAGTGTGATTCTTGCTGGAACTGCCGTAGCAGTTGCGGGAGCAATTGGTTTTGTGGGTTTAATCGCGCCGCATATTGCGCGCAGATGGGTAGGCCGCTCTATGGGTAGCCTGACGCTGGTGTCAGCACTGGTAGGGGGATTGCTGGTGTATCTCGCCGACTTGCTGGCCCGTACGGCTTTTTATCCGATTGATATTCCCGCAGGCATTTTTACAGCAGGGGTGGGCGCACCGTTTTTCCTGTATTTGCTGCTCCAGCGCCGAAATCGGCATTAAAGCCGAGCTGGAATTTTTTTGAATACTTATGGGTGTTTTTCTTTTTTAAATGGAATATACAAGATCTTAAGTTCGCAGTTTATAAAAGGGAGGGAAGCTGCATGGGTTTAGAGGTAAAGGACCTGATGATTAACTACGGGACAGACCCGGTCATTCAAGAGCTGGACCTGCAAATTCCGGAGGGAAAGATTACGGTGCTGGTAGGCAGCAATGGCTGTGGAAAATCGACGATTTTGCGTGCCATGGCGCGGCTATTGAAGCCTGCGGCGGGAGCGGTGCTGCTGGATGGACAGGCTATTGCCCAGTTACCCTCCAAGCAGATTGCCAAAAGGCTGTCCATTTTGCCGCAGGGACCGTCAGCGCCGGAAGGACTGACAGTGTATCAGTTGGTCAAGCAGGGCAGATATCCACATCAGAGCTGGCTGAAGCAGTGGTCGGCAGAGGATGAAGCACAGGTACAAAACGCGCTGCAAGCGACGCAATTGGATACTTTTGCAGATCGTCCGGTAGATTCCTTATCCGGCGGGCAGCGTCAACGAGCATGGATTTCCATGACTTTGGCACAGGGGACGGATATGATCTTACTGGATGAGCCGACGACCTATTTGGACATGACGCATCAAATTGAGATTTTGGACCTTCTGTTTGATCTGAATGAACGAGAAGGGAGGACCATTGTCATGGTGCTGCATGATCTGAATCTGGCTTGTCGCTATGCGCACCATATGGTTGCGGTATACGATAAGCGCATTTACGCGCAGGGAAAGCCGGAAGAAATCATGACCGCAGAGACGGTGGAGAAGGTATTCCAACTGCGCTGCCAAGTCATTCCTGATCCTTTGTACGGAACACCGATGTTTATTCCTCATGGAAAGGGGAGGAAAATGGATGCTGTACGCCAAAGGGTCTTCGTTTGAGCCTGCGGAATGGTCGTATCTGACGGAAAAATTGCGAATATACAGCAGTGGTGAACAAGCTCCAATCGGACGGTATGATCTACCTGTGGTCGATTTGCTGGATGCAACTCAATGCGCCATGTATCTGGATCGGCTGGCAGGGCTACATGATTTTTCTTCACGCAAGGTAACGGCCTCTGTTTTGGCGAAGCGGTACGGTTTTTTGATCGTGTCCCCGGCTCTGTATGCCATGTCGGTGTATAACAAGATGCTGGAAGTCGAGATTGCCGATTGTGTGATTCAATCTGCTATTGTCAAGGATACCTGGCTTCCAAGGTTGCATTTGAACAGACTGCTCGTTACGGAATATGACAGCGGAAAGAAGGGTGAGGATGGGGGAGACAGCGGTCTAGAGCAGCGTCATGCTTGGCGTGATCACGTCATCCGGCATGTATTTGCAGAGCATTTGGTCCCGGTGTGGCGATCTGTGTCCGCTGTTGCTTCCATTCCAAGGACGATATTATGGGAAAACGCCGCCATCTATGTTTATGCGCTATATGAAAACCGTATCCGGCAGGAGCTCAATAACGGGGATCGGTTGCGTACGGAAGAGGATTTTAAATATTTGACCTGTGAAGCTCCGGCTCACTTGTTTGGTGAACGGCAAAATCCGCTGGCTCGGTATTTTGGCTCTCCCCGTACAGAGAGAGCGGCCATACCTGTAACCACATCGGTAACCGCTGCGCCCACTGCGGCTGTGAAAGCTGTACGTGTTCGCAAAACCTGCTGCTATTTTTATCAGATGAAGGAAAAGGGCAGCTATTGCCCTACTTGTCCGAAGATACATTGTACAAGCTAAGTATGAGCTACGATGCTTAGGCTATAGTGAGCTGAAAATTTTGCCTAAGCGCCATTCCGCCTGCTTTGATTCCTAGATGCATAATGTGAGTTTGGTTATATCACGAAAGGAGCTGGTTTGTATGTTTCGGATTCAACCACGGGTACAGGGTGTAACGAAGGAGCTGTTGGAGCTTTATCAGCATGTTAGTGCTTCTACCCTTGGGCATTTCACGGATTTTGGATGTATGCAGGGGGCGCTGCCGTTGTTTCGTCCCATTCGTTTGCTGGGGAATGCAATTACGGTGAGGCTTCCCCATCTGGACTCCACCGCTGTGCGTCATGCACTGGAATTGGCACAAGCGGGTGATGTGCTTGTTGTCGATATGTCGGGTGATGATGCCAGAGCCTGTTGGGGAGAATTCAGAGCTTATGTGGCGATGAAAAAACAACTGGCTGGAGTGATTGTTTCCGGTTGTGTCACAGATGTTAGTGTCTTGAACCAGCTGCAATTTCCCGTCTTTTCCAAAGGGGTTAGTGCCTTGACTACACGTACACTGGAACTGGAGGGAGAGGTGAATACGCCGATTAGCCTGTTTGGGGTCAGCGTACATCCGGGTGATCTCATTTTGGGTGATGACGATGGTGTATTTGTAGTGAAGCCGGAGGAAGCGTGGGAATTGGGGGGGAAAGCTTTGGAAAAACAGCGCAAGGAGGAGTTTACGCGCCAGCAATTCGGATACGATCAGCTTTTGAATGTCCGGTTGGAAAAGTAGACATTGCACGCGTGTCAGGTGTCCGGTATAGTGTGGATAAAGATTTTGCCATCCTTGGCGCCGCGTCCTGCTTTTTTACCCGTCAGATCCTTTTTGGATACCCTGATCCTGAGTACGTACATTCCGCACAAGCTCCTTTTTAGGAGTATTTTTTTTTTACATGCAACGCATTGACGCAGGGGGACTTTTTTTGTTTATTGTCAATCTCATCGCATGACATCTGGGAGAGAGCAGGAGGGAAAACGATGAACCACCATCAATTGGATGAATTTCCCAGAAGCCTGAATGCTGTAGAGGAAATACAGATTCGCACCGGGAAAAATGTGAACGATTTAGAACCCCTAGGGCTTCATATTACCGAAAGCGAAATAGGACATGAGATTCTTCGAATGCAGGGCAAATATTTTTTTGATAGTGGTTCCATTTATATCAGCAAGCACCATCGTTTTGTGGACATGCCCTTACACAATCATGATTTTATTGAAATGAATTATATGTATTCCGGGGAATGCAGGCAGGTTATTGACGGCAGGGAAATTAGGCTGGAGCAGGGGCAGATATGTATTTTGGATACGAATGTTCCGCACAGCATTTACGCGCTTGGGGAAAATGATATTTTGGTTAATTTGATTATGAAAATGGAAGCGTTCTCAACCACTTTTTTGGACGGTTCAGTAATACGGGTATTGTGACTGATTTTCTGGCTAACGCGTTAGCCCGGGACTGACGACATAACCGTTATATTTTATTTCATTCCCAGCAGCATGAGAATGTACAGTATATTTTTAAAAATATGCTGTGTGAATTTCTATCCCCCCAGGTTTATGCTTAGCAGATGCCAAATCATTATGTGCCTTTACTGCTTACCGAGCTGATGCGGGTGTATCAGCTGGATATGAATTTTGAGCTGGATCATAAGCCGGGTAAAGCGAGCATTATTGATATTTTGCAATACATTGAGCAGCATTATCGGGATTGCACGCTACCCCAATTGGGGGTGGGGTTTAGCTTTAACGCTAATTATCTGGGGAATTTGCTTAAAGAGCAGACAGGCAAAACCTTTCGGGAGCTTGTCCAAACCCAACGGATGCTGCACGCGGAGACGCTACTTCGCCATACGAACCACAGCATCAGCGAAATAGCGTATGGGGTGGGATACGAAGGCCTGGGCTTTTTTTATCGGAAATTTAAGGAGTACTCAGGCTATACAGGCTATACGCCCAGTCAATATCGTGAGTGTCAGGGGTGGGTGGATGAGGCTTGACATTGACAACAAGGCTCGAATGAAAGGAAAAGAGCTGTCCCTTAGTAGCTAAAACTACCTTGGGGACAGCTCTTATTAGGAGATTTTGCTTAGCAAGGATTAGTCTCTTCCTTGGTTAGTACCGGCACTGCGAAGCAAGGCACCGATGTTGCAGGATAGACTTGTTGCAATTATGAAATAGCCGTTTCTAGCATGCCTTCGAGATCTTTTTTGGTTAGATGATAATGCTCGTTGCAAAAATGGCAATGTGCTTCGGCCTGTCCATCGGTATGGATCATATCTGCGATTTCCTCACTACCTAAGCTGATAATGGCATTAGAAACTCGTTCCTCAGAGCAGGAGCAATGGAATTGCACAGGCATGGTTTCCAATACTTTAATATTGTCTTCTCCCAAAATCTGTCCAAGTATCTGCTCCGGCGTCAGTCCTTGCATGACCATAGAGGAAATACTCGGGATGGCCTCAAGGCGCCTCTCAATAAAACTGATTACCTCCTCCTGCGTACCCGGCATTAGCTGAATAATAAATCCGCCAGCCGCCTGAATAGAGTTGTCAGGATTGACAATCACCCCGGCTCCAACAGAAGAAGGAATTTGTTCGGATTGGACCAGATATGAGGTGAAGTCCTCACCCAGCTCACCTGATATAAGAGGGACTTGTCCGACAAAAGGCTGCTTTAATCCGATATCCTTGGATACAATCAGCGCTCCATCTGTTCCAACTGCTCTGGCGACATCTAATTTCCCTATATGATTAAGGTCGAAATGGGTTTGCGGATTTTTTACATAACCTCTAACTTCCCCTTTGGCATTGGTATCGACAAGAATAGTGCCAATGGGGCCGCCACCGTTAATCCTGATCGTCAGTTTATCCTCATCTTTAAGCATGGCCCCGAGCATGACGCCGACCGTCATGGAGCGTCCCAATGCAGCCGATGCCGTGGGCCAGGTATGATGACGCCGTTGTGCTTCACTTACCGTCCCCGTCGTTCTGACGGCGTAAGCCCGGACCTGGTTATTGTAGGCAAGAGCTTTTACTAAATAATCGTTCATGTTCATGATCCTTTCTGTGATTTCAAATTCTTTACAAAACCATTTTTTCCTGAATCCAGTTCTCCAAAGAAGTAATTTTGGCAGCATAACCTGCTTTATAAAAGTCAGCGGATAATGATGCGATGGTTTCCCTTTTCAGAACTGCCTTCCAGGACGCTTCTGCCTCTTCCATCAAATTTGTCAGCAGGCAGCACTGATCTTCTTCCTTTAATTCAAGCATGTCGTTGTAAATACCGCTGGAAGAATAGAGTGTCTGTTGTCCTTCGATCGCAAGATAAATATCAAATACCCGAATATCCTCAGGTTTTTTCTTTAATTTAAACCCGCCTTTGATCCCGGGAACAGAAGTAATCAAATCAGAACTGACCAATTTTCGCAACAGCTTATGAAAATAAGTGGGCGAAGCACCTAATTGTTGGCTGATGGCCTCTCCTGGCAAAACCGCTTTGTCTGGCAGCATCGCGAGTAGCAGGAGGGCGTAGACAGATTGTTCGACGCCTGTTTTCATATGCATTAGCATCACCTCTATACATTCAAAATCTGTAATCAGGCTAATGTGGATAATGATTATCCATATAAGTAAATGATAGAGGAGCTTTTCGTAAAAGTAAACTATTTCTCAAAAAAATTAAAAATTTAATTCATTTGCAATTCATAACGGGACACATTATTATATTTGACATATCAATTGATATATCAAATAATTAAAGCGGTGAGGGGAATCGTAAAACGATACTCTGACAGTGCAGCTATTTTACTGATTATATGTGATGGTGAAGGAAATGGGACAGGCGTTTACTTCATCAGTGATATAGCATTTCACCAGCGATACAAATACAGGGAGGTTCATTGAAAAATGACTATTCGGAACGTTGCACTATCTATACTAGACCTTGCACCCGTCATTGAGGGCGGCACTCCTGCCGATTCCTTCCGTGATACCGTTGCTCTTGCCCAGCATGCCGAGCAATGGGGATATCACCGGTACTGGCTGGCGGAACATCATAACATGCAGGCGGTGGCCAGCGCGGCTACTTCACTGGTTATCGGGCACGTAGCTGCGCATACCAACAAGATTCGGGTAGGTTCAGGCGGCATCATGCTGGCTAATCATGCTCCGCTCATGATTGCAGAGCAGTTCGGAACGTTAGAGTCACTGTATCCGGGACGGATTGATCTGGGACTGGGTAGGGCTCCAGGCACAGATCAGCCTGCCATGAGGGCGCTACGGCGAGGGCTGCACAGCACTGGTGAAGATTTCCCGGAGCAATTAAATGAGCTGCGTTCCTATTTCAATCCAGCGCTAAAAGGGGGAGTTCCGGGTGTACGGGCGGTTCCGGGAGAAGGGCTGGATATACCGATCTGGCTGCTGGGATCAAGCGGATTCAGCGCACAGTTGGCAGGTCAGCTTGGGTTGCCGTTCGCGTTTGCCAGTCACTTTGCCCCGGCTCATTTGCTACAGGCTCTGGAACTGTATCATCGCAATTTCCGTCCATCGAAGGCACTGGATAAGCCGTATGTGATGGTCGGCGTCAATGTGGTTGTTGCAGATTCTGATGAGGAGGCACAGTGGCTTTTCACTTCACAAGAACAGCAATTCCTCAATGTGATACGCGGGCAGAGCGGGAAACTAAAGCCACCAGTTGATGACATGGAAAAGCTCTGGAGTGAGCAGGAGAGGGAGGCGGTTCGCGGCAATATGTTGGGGTATTCTGCAATCGGTAGCCCTGATACGGTCAAGCAAAAGCTTGATTTTATAATGAATCAGACGAGAGCCAATGAGCTGATTACAACTTCTCATATATATGATCATCAAGCGCGCCTGCGGTCGTATGAGCTGCTTGCCCAAGTGATGCGAACAGACGAGTAGTTAATCAAATAGTAAGGCCGTGCCGAAAAAGGTTCTCACAACCCGATTCTGGCACGGCCTTATTGCATTTTAAAGCTTATACTTACGAGTGATCAGCAAAGCTTCGACCAAATAGTGATGCATATACGGTGTCGTCAGGCCGATATCCGGTTGCTCGGATAGCAAGCGTTGAATGAGAGCTGCGTTTTGCTCTGCATCCAGCACCTCGGCCAAAGCCATCCAGATTTGTCCGGCCCACGAAATTTGGCGGTTGGGACCGCTGACGAAGAAGCCTTGCTTTTCATCCCATAGTTGGGCCAGTGTTGCGGTCGTAACGTCCTCCAACCGCTGGTTCAGGAACGGAAGCTTGTCAGGATCAACCTGTTTAGCCAATCGAA
The DNA here is from genome assembly GCF_059417685.1 of Paenibacillus sp. LT-B23. Classification (NCBI taxonomy): domain Bacteria; kingdom Bacillati; phylum Bacillota; class Bacilli; order Caryophanales; family Paenibacillaceae; genus Paenibacillus; species Paenibacillus sp. LT-B23. The sequence continues at coordinate 182,549 of NZ_JBSQBM010000014.1, forward strand.
AGGCCCGTTTTAACGTGTAAATAAGTATGGCTTGAGAAGGGATTTGCTTATCCAACTGCTCATGCCAATCGATAAAAGACCACCATTCGTCGGTATGCGGTGGGAGGTGATGATTGTCCAAGTTGTACTCGATCATCCGCAAGCAGAATTGGTATTGATGGAAAAGCATGGTCTGGTTACGTGGGGAGAAACATCCGAGGCAGCGCAGCCTATGTGAAAACAATTATTGATATTTTGCAATACATTGAGCAGCATTATCGGGATTGCACGCTACCCCAATTGGGGGCGGCATTTAATTTTAATACTAATTATCTGGGGAAATTGTTAAAAGAGCAGACAGGCAAAACCTTTCGGGAGCTTGTTCAAACCCAACGTATGCTGTACGCAGAGACGCTACTTCGCCATACAAACCAGAATATTAGCGAAATAGCATACGAGGTGGGATACGAAAGTCTGGGCTTTTTTTATCGGAAATTTAAGGAGTATTCAGGGTATACGCCCAGTCAATATCGTGAGTGTCAGGGGCGAACGGGGGAGGTTTGACACTCAAGACGACATTTTCAAATGAGGTAAAATGATTCCCATAATAGCTACGATCAGAATGATTAATCCGGCAATTCAGCATTATGTTTATCATCTTTCACATACTCGCTTATCGAAAAGCTCGTCTTCCACGACTTGAACCCTACAAATATAAATTGCATATATTATCAAGCAAGTCGATCCATAAGCTTTGAGTGTGAAAGGGGAAGAACACGTGATAATACATGTATATGCTTTATGCTGGAATGAAGAAAAAATGCTCCCGTTTTTTTTAAAGCACTATGATAATATAGCGGATCAATACTATATTTTCGATAATGGCTCAACTGATAATTCTGTATCCATGTTAAGGGAAAATCCCAAAGTTGTTATAGATAGATTCGAAATAGAAGGTAATTCTCTTGTGAAATCAGCACAAGATAAATTCAATCAATTTTGGAAAGGAAGCAGAGGAAGGGCAGACTGGGTTATTGTGTGTGACGCAGATGAACATTTCTATCACCCTAACCTTAGAGCATATCTGCAAGAATGCACCTCTAAAGGGGTAACATTGATTGTCCCTGATGGTTATGAGATGGTTTCTGATTTTTTTCCGAGTAGCGATCAACCATTACATGAAACGGTAAGGAATGGTGTAAGAAGTCAAACGTACGATAAGCCTCAAATATTTAATCCAAATGCGATACAAGAAATAAATTTCAGTCCTGGCAGGCATACTGCTTCACCTACAGGGAACGTCATAAAGCCATCCAATAATGATGTTTTATTGTTACATTATAAATACTTGGGATTTGACTATATAAATTCACGTTTCTCGGCTTTAAAACAAGGGCTGCGAGAAGGGGACATAGCAAATAGATGGGGATTTCATTATTTATGGGATGAGAAGCAAAGGTTGGAACAATTTGAGAAACTAAGAAATAAATCTGCTAGAGTGTTGTAGCATGAACTGTTGGTGCAAGTGGCATTTGTGAAAAAACTATTATAACTTCACTGTTTCTGTGTAAACGTGATTGCAAGAGAATGGAGTTTATTTGAAATTGATCTACAAGGATAAAGGCGCCTTTTTTTCTGGGGTGCCTTTTTTCCTTTTTTATGGTTGGAAATGATATTGATGAATCAGCTTTAATAAGTTACTTAAAGCTCGGTCACTACCTTTAATATCCTCAGAATTTAATAAGGCTTGATTGAATGGATTGAATGGATTGAATGGATTGAATGAGTAGATATCTATTTTAATTTTAATAGGCAAACAAACAGTCATGTGTAACAGATTATTAATATGATAAATGAAGCTACAGTAATCCCTATTCTGTTCTATATAGATTGAACTATAAAATAATATAGTGGATTTAAATCTAAATAATCCCATGTTTAGGATCGAACCCAACTATAGATTTTCCAAGTTCAATATATAGTATTTTTATATAATTATATGGATTTGTAGTTAATAAATAGTAAAGGAGACATCAACTTAATGGCAGTATTATCAACTGGACCTATTGAGAATAGTCCTGTTAGTGGGGTCAGGCCGATCCAACAGGTTACCGTAAAAATAATTAACCGCGATTTAGTCAATTCTTCAACTACTTTAATTCAGGGATACTTTTTAAACAGTTTACGAACATTGTATGTACTAGAAGAAATAGTATTAGCCCCCAATGCAGTTACTACGAAAAATTATGTAGCGAACTTCGACGCATATGAATTCGTTTTTACCACAAGCGGTCCTGCAGAAGAAAGTACTGATATTTCAGTGTGGGGAAGAAACGGGAGTGGTGAAATCATTGATGTTCAGCGCATTGTTGCGGATGAGCAATTAAAGTCTTAAAACTCAACATATGTACAGAGATAGAATCACAATCGTAACAAATGGTTGAGACATAAAATAGAGGGAGCAGGGTCTTGAGAAAGTATCTTGTTCACAAAAAAAGCTTGATTTTACTAGAAAGGAGGGAGTATCCAAATGGCAGTATTATCTACTGGACCTATTGCAAACGATCCTGTTCTAGGAGTCAGACCCACCCAACTAGTCACAGTAAAAATGGATAACCGAGATTCTATAAATTCTTCTATTGTTTTGATCGAGGGTTTTATTTTAAATGGCAGCAGAACATTATATGTACAACAATTAGTGGTAGTGGGACCAAATGCGGTTATAACGAGGAATTTCTTTGCAAATGTAGACGCATTTGAATTCGTTTTTACCACTAGCGGACCAGCAGAGAATGAAACTCAAATTTCTGTTTGGGGTAAAGATGCTTTGGGGCAATTAGTACCTGCCCATCGGTTAGTATCTGACGAACTTTTAGGAACCGATCGAGGAATCCAAGGACCGCAA
>NZ_JBSQBM010000015.1:0-147989 GCF_059417685.1 Paenibacillus sp. LT-B23
GCTCTAACTCCAAGTGACAGAGACTCTGAAAGTTCATATGGTTCACGAACTCTGTTTTCATGATCTTATAAGTGGCTTCGGCCACGGCGTTGTCATACGGACACCCTTTCGCACTTAGCGATCGACCGATTTCAAACGTCTCTAACAGCTCGTCCATCCTTTGATTTTTAAACTCGCTGCCACGGTCAGTATGAAACCACTGAATCTGACGCAGATCGCCTTCCACGGTCGCAAAGGCACGGGAAACCAGCGCTGCATCCTTATGGGGGCCAGCACTATGACCAATAATTTCTCGATTGTACAGATCAATCAGCACGCATATATAGTGCCATTCGTTGCGAACCTTCACAGAGGTTAGATCACTGACCACTACTCGTTTACTCTCCGTCTGGTTAACTTGCGATTCAGTGTATTGGTGGTGGCCGCTTCATTACAAGCGGTTTTATGCGGCTTATACTGTGCTACGGTGTAGGTTGAAACCAGTCCCTGTTCTTTCATGACACGGCCGATTCGACGTCTGGAAACGATGAGTTCTCGCTCATGAAGCTTCGCTTTGATTTTTCGGGTGCCGTATGCTTTTCGATTTTTCCGAAAAATGTCCACAATGGCTGTGGTCACCTCGTCTTCCGGCGACGGTTCGCATGCTTCATAGTAAAACGTACTTCTTGCGATTTGCAGGACGTCACACATTGCTGATACCGAGTATTTATCACGGTTATTCTGGATGATATTTATTTGAGAGAACTTCCAAACAAAAATCTCTTTACCCAAACCCAGCACGAAAAGAGGTGATGCCCCATGACAACTCAAAAAGTATCCAATAGATTAGCCAAGGAAAAGTCGCCTTATTTGCTGCAGCATGCACATAATCCGGTGAACTGGTTTCCGTGGTCAGAAGAGGCTTTTGAAATCGCGAAGCGTGATAACAAGCCTGTCTTCCTATCTATTGGATATTGCTATTTTGTGTAAAATAATACCATGTTTCATTGGTGACACGTCGGTGAATTCTACTCATGTTATTGCTGAAATTATTTCCGATTCCCTTCAATCTCAATCCCTCAAACTTCGTTTATCCTACGTTGTCTTCGCCTTGAACAGTCAAATAAGTGAAATCGTGCTGTCTTGGTTTGAGCAAAAAGCGGTCGCCATCCTGCTGGGCTTGTTCAGTCTCGGCATTCAGGACATTCGCATCGGACCGAAGCCGCCCGAATTCTTCTCGTCCGGCGTGCTGGATGCGTTGGTAGAGCTTTTTGGATTAAAGTTGATTACTACCGCCGAAGAGGATATGAACGCGATGTTGGCACTGTCGTAGGCTAAATATATTCGTGGTTCATACCACTAAGACACTAACCCCTCGTTAGTGTCTTTTTACCTTTCAATGGGTAAAACTAACTTTTGATAATAAGGACAAGAAGTCCTGGATATATATAGGATATGGGGAAATTGAATAAATAAAAATTCGAATAGCCTCTCGTGTATAAAAATCCCTTGTCCCACCCTGACTAGACGAAACGCTGCAGGGCAATTCGAAAACAAAGGAGGGGCCCATGATCGGTCTAGCGGTTGGAAAAAGCATTCCGAGAAAAGAAATATGGGAAAAAGTTACAGGGACTGCTAAATATGTGGATGATACCTCAAGCCCGGGTCTTTTACATGCCAAAATAGCGGTAAGTCCTCATGCTCACGCCAAAATAAAATCGATTGATTCGTCAGAGGCCTGGAAAATACCGGGCGTACGAGCGGTCATAACCGGAGAATATTTTCCGGTTTTGACGGGGTCACCGTTGGAAGACCGGCCACCAATCGCAATTGACAAAGTGAGATATTATGGTGAACCTGTCGCCCTTGTTGTCGCGGAACAGGAATATATTGCAGAGATGGCATCTCTTCGGATCAAGGTAGAATATGAGCTTTTACCAGTTGTCCATTCCCCAATTGAAGCCTATCAGAAAGATGCTCCGATCATTCACGAACATCTTGCCGCGTACAAGCGGCACGAAGAGGTTTACCCAGAGCCGGGAACAAACATCGCTAACCGAACCAAAATTCGCAAAGGGAATATGGAGGAAGGATGGAAGAATAGCGATCATACCATTGAAGTCCATGTAACTTTACCGCAATCGGATCACGCCGCGATGGAATTACGGTGCAGTAAAGCGGAGATTTTACCAGACGGAAAAGTGATCATCTATTCCGCTTCACAATCACCCTATATTATCCGAAGGGCAATCAGTCAGTCTTTTCAAATTCCGCTTCATAAAGTCATTGTCCATACTCCTTTGGTCGGAGGAAGTTTTGGCGGAAAAGCCGCCATTCAAATGGAATTTCTTACTTTTTTGGCTTCCAGTGCCGTTGGTGGGATGGCAGTGAAATTAGTTAATTCCAGGGAGCAGGATATGATCTCTTCACCGGTCCATATTGGGTTGGATGCCAGAATCAAACTTGGATGTACCGATGAAGGGAAAATTACCGCCGTGGAAATTCTACATTTGTTTGATGGTGGAGCCTATTCGGATCGGGGAGTGGTTATGAGCCGGGCGGGAGCCACTGATTGCACAGGGCCTTATCGAATCGATAACGTTCATTGCGACTCATTATGTATGTATACGAATCACCCTTATTCAACTTCATTTCGAGGATTCGGTCACCCGGAGTTGACGTTCGCTATCGAAAGAGCCATGGATTTATTAGCGAATCAAGTGCACATGGATCCTTTGGAGTTTCGTTTTCATAATGCGATTGGGCCGGGGGATACGACCCCGACACAAACTTTGCTGGATAGAAGCAATGTGGGTGATTTGCCCATGTGTATTGCAAAATTGAAAACGTTAATCCATTGGGACGACCGGCCCATCATAGAAATCAATGGCCACCTGATCAAGGCAAAAGGAGTATGCTGTTTCTGGAAAAATTCGAATACGCCAACAGACGCCGGGGCGGGAGCCATTGTTATATTTAATTCCGACGGAAGCGTTAATCTACTTTGCGGTGCAGTGGAAATCGGTCAAGGTACGAGGACGGCGCTTACTCAATTGTTGGCCGAACGGTTGCGTATGGATGACCGGATGATCCATATTTCAACGGAAGTGAATACTGAAACCGATCCCCAGCATTGGAAAACGGTGGCGAGCCGCAGCACCTTTTTAGTTGGCAATGCAATTCTGAAGGCGGCTGATGATGCCATCGAACAGCTAAAAAACACAGCTTCAATTGCGCTGGAGTGCTCGCCGGCCGAGTTGGATGTCGGAGGTGGAAGGGTTTACTTAAAGAATCGTTCCGATATCGGGATAGAAGTTGAAAAAATCGCCAGCGGGTACAAGTTCCCGAACGGGAATACAATCGGAGGTCAGGTGATCGGACGCGGGAGCTACACGATGCGTAATCTAACAAAGCTGGATCCTGAAACCGGTAAAGGGAATCCCGGTCCGGAATGGACAGTAGGCGCACAGGCGGTTGAAGTGGAATTGAATACAAGGGATTACACATATAAAATCGTTAAAGCGGCGACGGTCATTGATGCCGGAAAGGTGATTAACCCAGAATTCGCCCGTAGTCAGATTACAGGGGGCATGAGCATGGGGTTGGGTCTTGCTAGTCGGGAGGTTTTTCTGTTCGATCATAGAGGTATCCTATTAAATCCGCAACTGCGAACATATAAGCTGATTCGGTATGGGGAGCAACCGGAGTACTTCGTTGATTTCATCGAGACGCCGCATTTGGAAGCGCCTTACGGATTGCGCGGAATCGGTGAGCATGGCGTGATTGGCATGCCTGCGGCATTGGCGAACAGTTTGTCGACCGCTGCCGGCGTAGGATTCAATCAGCTGCCTCTAACGCCGGAATCGATCTGGAGGACGGTTCATGATTCCGTTTGATTTTGAATATTATAAACCATCTTCCGTTCTGGAGGCTGTGGAATTATTCCGACATCTGCTTACACAAGGGAAGAGACCGATGTATTTTTCCGGTGGAACGGAAATAATCACATGGGCCCGAATGAACTCCATTCAACCGCGAGCCGTTGTTGATTTGAAGTCCATTCCGGAGTGCAACGTAATTGACTTCCATAAGAATAACCTGGTTATTGGATCTTGCGTCACGTTATCGGCTTTATCCGAGATAAATCCGTTTCCGCTGCTCAGCGAAACGTCACAAGGAGTTGCCGACCAAACGGCTCGAAATAAAATCACGATCGGGGGGAACATTTGCGGCAAAATTTATTACAGGGAGGCCGTACTCCCGCTATTGTTGGCAAATAGTCGCATGATTATAGCAGGACTGGAAGGGATGAAAGAGGTTTCTATTCATCAGGTTTTCTTAGAACAGATCAGACTAGAAAGCGGAGAATTTCTTGTGCAAATCATTACAGACCGCGAATATTTATCGTTGCCGTTCGTTCATTTAAAAAAACGGCAGATCGGTAACGTTGGCTATCCCCTCGTCACGTTGTCTGCTCTTAAGAAAGATAATCAGATACGCACTGCATATAGCGGCGTTTGTGCATTTCCTTTCCGATCCATTGAAATCGAACAAGTGTTGAACAACCCAACGTTATCCCTAGAGGTAAAAATCGAAGAGGCAATCGGTAAGCTTCCGGCTCCGGTTCTGACTAATACGGAAGGATCCGCCGCTTATCGGGAATTTGTGCTCAAACAAACGATGATTGAAGTTGTAAGCATGTTGGAAGGAAGGTGAAGCATGCCATCTTTTGATACCACTCTTTATCCGGTAGAATTCCTAGTTAACGGTGAACGGAGAACGATTAGGGTTAGGGCTGCGGATACACTCTTATATGTTCTTCGAGAAAGTCTCGGGTTAACGGGAAGCAAATCCGGTTGTGACAATGGCGATTGCGGATCTTGTACCATATTAGTAAACAGGCTGCCTATAAAATCATGTATCATGCTCGCCGTGGAAGCCGATGGACAGCATATAACAACGATCGAAGGTTTGATCCATTCACCGGTGCTGAAAGCCTTTGTTCAAAAACAGGCGTTCCAATGCGGCTACTGTACACCCGGCTTTATTATGAACTGTCATGGTTTGTTGAATGTTCATCCGGATGCGAATGAAGAAACAATCAGGATATGGTTAGAATCCAACATTTGCAGGTGCATGTCCTATGAAGAAATTCACGAAGCAGTGAAGACTGTCTTTACGTCGAATAACGCTGCGGAACCGACATCCTATGGGAGTTAAAGGAGGAGGGCAGGCTTGGAAGAAATTCATCGTATTCTAGAAGCCATCCAATGTAACGACCAACGAAGCGTGCTCGCAACGATTACTCATGTGGAAGGGAGCGCCTACCGTAAAGAAGGAACCTCCATGCTATTTTTTGAAGACGGTTTGCAAATAGGGGTACTAAGTGCAGGCTGCTTGGAGGTGGATCTTGCGGCCCGTGTACCGGAAATTTTGGAGACAGGCGTTTCTTGCGGCTTTGTGTTCGACATGCAATCATCAGACCCGCTATCCTGGGGGGAAGAACCGGGGTGCGGCGGCGTTATTCATGTGACGATGGAACCCGTAGATGATGTATTCTTGGATCATCTATGTACTTTAAAGGATTATCTGGATCACCAGACCGAGGTCATGCTCATCAAAAAAATCAGCTCGGATCGGTCGGTTTCCGATTATGTTTTTGTGACCGGGAATCGGCAGCTATTCGGAGAATGGAGGGGAGGATTTCCACAGGTTCTATTGGATTTGACAGCGTCCGAGGAATCGCGTAGGAGCGGTATGAAGGTTGTTTCTTCCATGCAATCGAATGTTTTCGTCCATACTTATTATCCTAAACCGCGTTTGCTGATTTTTGGTGCGGGACCGGATGCCAGACCACTTGCAGCATTTGCGGCAGATACTGGTTTTTCTGTCATCGTCTTCGACTGGAGACCCGTTTTGTGCGATCGAAGTTATTTCCCGGATGTGGAAACTCTTTTATTGGGGTTTCCGGAGGAAACGGTATCGATGATACATTCTACATCTAACGATTATGCAGTTGTGATGACCCATAATTTTAGGAGAGATCAGCAACTGATTCGTTTTCTTTCTGAGCGGCAGCTTTGTTATCTCGGTGTTTTGGGTTCGAAACATAGAATGGAACGCTTACTAAACGGCGATCCGATTCCGGTGAATTTGCACTCTCCCGTAGGAATCGCGATTGGCGCGGAAGGACCGATGGAAATCGCAGTGAGCATTCTCGCAGATTTAATATATACGTATAGAAAAAATAGGAGACGACAAGCTGTTACCCATGAGACAGAATAGTATTATTGGCGTCTATTTAGCTGCAGGTCAAAGTACCCGAATGGGTTCGGATAAACTCCGACTAACGCTGGGTCCTATGAGTTTAGGGAGTTATGCATTGGCTGCGGCTTTGAATTCCTGGTTGGATTATGTTTGGATCATATCTGGTGATGCTGAAGCGGATTGGATGGATAGCGCATTCTACGAGGAGCCGATCAATCAAAAATGGTCCGTGATTTACTGCCCTGAAGCCCGTTTGGGGCAGGCATATTCCCTGCGGTGCGGTATACAGGCTGCAATTTCGATGGAAACTACAGCCGTGATGTTTTTTTTGGCGGATCAACCTTTAATCACTACCGAAATGATCAATGAACTGCTTAAACGTTATAAAACGGATCAGGCGAACGACAGCAGTGTTGATTACGTGGCTTCGAGTTACGATGGTTTGCCAAGGCCGCCGGTTATCTTTGGGCATCAAATGTATCCGGACCTCTTGCGATTACAAGGAGACCAGGGGGCCAGACAATTGATTCGTCAGGACAGATCGGGAATTTGTATCGACTTCGAAAACCCGGACTTGTTCATGGATGTGGATACAGAAGAAGATTATATATCTTTATTGGAGAAAATAGGCTTTTTGAAATCTTGAACGACTTGTTCGGCATTCATATATAAAGCAAGCGGGTACTGATAATTCTTCAAATGAGAAGGCGCTTTGATTTGCAGGGTGAAAGCATTCGGATCAAGGAGGAGCGTGTCTGGAGCATCCAGTATTTTTTTCCACTCCTTTACAAGCGCCGCTATTTTATTCAAGTGATCGGCCCAAATCCGTTGATCTTCTTTCACAAAATTGCCGCTTTCGGACCATTTCATAAAAACTCGTATCATGTCAGAAAGATTCGCATAGCCTAACCGGAGCTGATCCATTTGCAGGGTCAACTGATTCAACGTACTGACCTTTTTTTGAGCGAGCGGGTTGTAATTCAAACTTTGGTTCGCCTTATCCAATTCAGTTGTCGCTTGATGAAGTTCTTGGAATAAGGTTTGCAATTCTTCTTTCATCGTTAGAGCTTCACTCGAGGAGCAACCGCGTTCTACCCATTGTGCGGTGTTAAATAAATGCTTGGTTAAATGGTCCGCGAAATGGATCATCTTTTTTTTGGCTTTATTAATGGAGTCGGGAGGGAAAATCAGCATCTGGATCAGTACCGCGACGGCAGCTCCGATAATAGTATCTCGGATGCGGTCAAACGGATAGCTGGGCATCTTGCTTTGAAAGTACATTACTAATAAAATGCTAAGCGCAACCTGGATCATAATAGCATGATCTAATTTCAACCGTGCAACAATGATAGCCCCAACAAAGAGCAGTAACCCGATGCTCCAACCGCTTAAGCCAACATAGGGAGCTATAGTCACTGTGAAAAGGACGCCAGCAATCGTACCTATGATACGCTGCCAAGCAAATTGCATGGACTTGCTAACCGTCATTTGGATGGACAATATGACCGTAAGCGGAGCCAAGTAAGGATGGCTAGATCCAGCCCATTTCGCGAACTCCCATGACAGTGCTGCAGCTAATGGGGTTTTCCATACAACCGCATTATTATTAAGGAAAACAATGATTTTACTCTTCACGTTGCTTTAACCCCATTTATTATTGGTTTAGGTTATTATTACCACTGATTAAACGGAAATTCCTGTCTCTTTTATTAAGGAATTCACTCATTATTTCCAACGCGATGTGGAACTATTCAAAACATGAGGTTCAAATAATGTAATTAACAAGTTAAGCTCTTTGAAAAAAAGAAACAAAAATGAGGGATGCTAGACGGAATTGATTAAAGAAGAGATAAATTAAAAATCAGAACTGTAATAATATTTCCACATCATCACTGAGAAATCGCCATACTTGCTTCAACACGCTCATAATCCAGTCAACTGGTACGCCTGGAATTTGACACCGCAAGACGAGAAAATAAGCCAATTTTCTTATCTAATAGGTATAACTAACATTATTGACCCACACGAACCTGTCATTGGTGAATTGTCAATAAAAGTGTGAACTCTTTAGATAGCGGATTTAATGGTTCTACAAATTGAGACTTTGCCAATCGTGAGCAGGCTAAAGTCTTTTTGTGTTTTCAAAATATATGAGCGATCTCCCGACAATCTTTATTCCTCCTCAAATCACTCCCCCCCACACAAAGGTTAAAATTTTATAAAAAAAGTTCAAAACCAGCAAAGACCTTTCCCGGCTTGGAATGATACCATGTGGTTGCACATAAAAAAAGGAGAGGCACTCGTTGCCTCACTTATGTAAGCGCTATCTCATCTCTACTCTAATCAGCACTTACCTTCAAAATGACCCGCATCACATGAGGAAAGGGGAACTTCATATGAAAAAAGGAGCTGTTGTCGTCTGGCTTCTGGTTTTGGCCTTGATGCTTTCGGCCTGTAATTTGGCGGAGAGTGGAACGGGCAGCAAGGAAAAAGGTTATGTGGGCATTTCCATGCCGACCAAATCGTCCGAGCGTTGGGTAGGGGACGGAGAGAATATGGTCCGGCTGTTTCAAGAGCAAGGCTATAAAACAGATTTACAGTACGCCGAGGACGTGGTGGAAAACCAGATTGCCCAAATTGAAAATATGATTACCAAGGGCGTGAATGTCATGGTGGTTGCATCCGTGGATGGGAACACACTGACGGATGTAATCCAGAAGGCGCACGACCGGAGGATTCAGGTCATTTCCTATGACCGTCTGATTCGGAACACGCCGTATCTGACGTATTATGCGACCTTCGACAATTTTAAGGTGGGCGTGTTACAGGCGTCATATATTGAGAAAAAGCTGGGACTCAAAGAAGGCAAAGGCCCCTTCAATGTAGAGCTGTTCGGCGGTTCGCCGGATGACAACAACGCGTATTTCTTCTTTAACGGCGCGATGTCTGTCCTCAAGCCATACATCGATTCCGGAAAACTGGTTGTGCGCAGCAAGCAAATGACGATGGCGCAGATCGCTACGCTGCGGTGGGATGGAGCTTTGGCCCAGTCGCGAATGGATAATCTGCTGAGCGCCTACTATTCGGGAGCGAATCTGGACGCGGTGTTATCTCCATATGACGGAATCAGCATAGGCATTATTTCATCCCTCAAAGGGGTTGGCTACGGAACAGCGAACAAGCCGCTGCCGATCATTACGGGGCAGGATGCGGAGCTGGCTTCGATCAAGTCGATTGTGGCCGGGGAGCAGACGCAAACCGTGTTCAAGGATACCCGCAAGCTGGCTGAGCAAACGGTAGTGATGGCCAACAGCATTTTACAGGGCAAGCAAGCGGAAGTGAATGATGCCAAATCGTATAACAACGGAATAAAAGTAGTTCCTGCTTATTTGCTTGATCCGATCTCGGTGGATCGGACGAATGTCGAGAAGGATATTGTCGGCAGTCATTATTACACCAAGGAGCAAATCGGACTGAAATAAGAGCAGGCTATTCAAACCGAAAGGAGCGTATCCCATGACTGGAATCATTTTGGAAATGAAGGGAATTACCAAGACCTTTCCCGGCGTGAAGGCGTTGGAAAATGTAAATCTCAAGGTCAAGGAAGGCGAAATCCATTCCCTGTGCGGTGAGAACGGTGCGGGCAAATCGACGCTGATGAAGGTACTGAGCGGTGTATATCCGCATGGAACCTACGAAGGGGATATTGTTTTCCAGGGTAAAACGTGCGAGTTCAAGGATATCAAGCAGAGCGAGGAATTGGGTATTGTCATTATCCATCAGGAGCTGGCACTGATCCCGTATCTCTCGATTGCGGAAAATATTTATCTGGGCAACGAACGCGCCAGCGGCGGCGTGATTGATTGGAAAGAGACTATTGTCGGCACACGCGAGCTGCTGTCCAAGGTCGGCTTAAGCGAAAATCCCAATACATTAGTTACGAACATCGGGGTCGGGAAGCAACAACTGGTTGAAATTGCGAAAGCGCTCTCTAAAAAGGTAAAGCTGCTCATTCTCGATGAACCGACAGCGGCGTTGAATGAGGATGACAGCGAAAACCTGCTTAATCTGATGCTGGAATTTAAAAGACAGGGCATTTCCTGCATTCTCATCTCCCACAAGCTGAATGAGGTCGCCAAGGTATCGGATTCGATCACGATTTTGCGGGACGGGAAGACGATTGAGACACTGGATATGAAAAAGGATGAGGTTACGGAGGATCGGATTATTAGCGGGATGGTTGGACGTGATCTGACCAGCCGTTATCCAGAGCGCCATGCCGAGATTGGCAAAGTCGTTTTGGAAGTGAAGGATTGGACGGTGTATCACGAGCATCATGCGGAGCGCAAGGTGCTGGATCAGGTGAATTTGAACATTCGTCGCGGTGAAATTGTTGGTATTGCCGGGCTGATGGGGGCGGGACGGACCGAGCTGGCGATGAGTATTTTCGGCAAATCGTACGGACGCAACATTTCCGGTCAACTGATCAAAGACGGCAAGCTGATTCAAAACAACACCGTAACGGACGCGATCAACAATGGCTTTGCCTATGTGACAGAGGATCGCAAGGAGTATGGCCTCATTCTAATGGATGATATCAAGCGTAATATTTCGCTGACTGGCCTGAACAAGCTGACAAAGGGTGCTGTCGTCAATGAGCAGGAGGAAGTCGTCGTTGCAGAGGAAATGAAAAAAAGTATGAACATCAAAGCGCCGAGCATTTTACAGAAAACGGGTAATCTGAGTGGCGGCAATCAGCAGAAGGTGGTGCTGAGCAAATGGATTTTTGCCGGGCCGGACATTCTGATTCTGGATGAGCCGACGCGGGGCATTGATGTGGGCGCCAAATATGAAATTTATACGATTATTCATCGACTTGCCGCCGAAGGCAAGGGTGTGCTGGTTATTTCGTCCGAGCTGCCAGAGGTACTGGGCTTGTGTGACCGGATTTACGTCATGAACGCCGGGCGGATTACGGGAGAGGTTAGCCGTGAGGACGCGTCGCAGGAAACATTGATGAGATATATGACCAAGTCGGGAGGCGTGAAGCATGGAAACCATAACTAAATTATTTAAAAATAACATCCGCCAATATGGCATGATGATTGCGCTGGTCGTCATTATGATCCTGTTCGAGGTGCTGACGGGCGGCCTGCTGTTGAAGCCGATTAATATTACAAATCTGATTCTGCAAAACAGCTACATTCTCGTGCTCGCTATCGGGATGGTGCTGGTCATCATCACGGGACATATTGATTTGTCTGTCGGCTCGATCGCCGCTTTTGTCGGAGCAGTGGCCGCCATCATGATGGTGGATTGGCAGCTTCCGGCGTGGATCGCCGTGATTGCATCCTTGGTAGTCGGAGCGCTGATCGGCGCATGGCAAGGGTTCTGGGTCGCCTATGTGCGGATTCCGGCCTTTATCGTGACGTTGGCGGGGATGCTGCTCTTTCGTGGCTTGACCATGATCGTACTGGAAGGTCAATCTATCTCTCCTTTTCCGGGTGGCTTCCAGAAAATCAGTTCAGGCTTCCTGCCGGATTTCGCTTCTTCCGGTTATAATCTGGTATCCATCATTGTCGGCATCGCGCTCACGGTATGGTTTATCGTCAATGAGCTTCGCGAGCGCCGTTCCCAGCATAAATACGGTTTCGAGGTTCCGTCACAGACTTTATTTGTACTCAAGCTGATTGTGGTGGCTGCTGTCATCAATCTGTTCACCTTTATGCTCGCGAGCTACGCGGGAATCCCGAACATTCTCGTTCTGCTGTTTATTCTGATCGTCGTATACTCCTTCGTGATGAACCGCACGATTATGGGCCGTCATGTGTATGCGCTGGGTGGAAATGAAAAGGCGGCGGGTCTGTCCGGTGTCAAAACGAAAAAAGTAACGTTCTGGGTATTCGTCAACATGGGCGTGCTGGCCGCCATTTCCGGTCTGATCTTCGCTGCACGTCTGAACGCGGCTACGCCGAGAGCAGGTACGAACTTTGAGCTGGATGCCATCGCAGCTTGCTTTATCGGTGGGGCTTCGGCATCCGGCGGTATCGGGACGGTTTTCGGAGCGATTATCGGTGGTCTGGTTATGGGCGTACTGAATAACGGCATGTCCCTGATCGGTCTGGGCATTGACTGGCAGCAAGGCATCAAGGGCTTGGTGCTGCTGCTGGCGGTAGCCTTCGATATTTACAACAAAAACAAAAGATCGGCTTAAACTTCATATTCCATTGTCGTATAAAAGGAACCTCCAGTCCCACTTAAAATGTGGATGCTGGAGGTTCCTTGTTGGTTGGGCCTTGCCGCTATCAATCCTGCGTATTTAAGTCGTCACCATTTGTCCGCCGTTTACATGCAGCGTTTGGCCTGTAATATAGGAGCCGTCATCCGAAGCCAGCAGCACATAAGCAGGGGCCAGCTCATAAGGCTGCCCGGCACGCTTCATCGGCGTATTGGTTCCGAAGGTGCGGATCGCTTCCGGCGATTGTGTGGCGGCATTCAGCGGAGTCCAGATTGGACCGGGAGCAATAGCGTTCACACGAATGCCCTGATCGACCAGATTATTAGCCAGAGCGCGGGTAAAGCTGACAATCGCCCCTTTGGTAGCTGAATAGTCGATCAGATTCTTTTGACCCACATACGCTGTAATCGAAGCCGTATTGACGATACTGGCCCCAGCCCGCATATAAGGCAGCGCTGCCGTTGTCATATGGAAGAAGGAAATAATATTCGTATCAAACGTGTCACGAAGCTGCTGCTCGCTGATATCCAGATACGATTCACGCACAAACTGAACACCAAGATTATTAATGAGGATGTCAATACGTCCAAAGGTTTCTATCGCTTTTTGAACAACCAGACCACAGTTGCTTTTTTGCCTCAAATCCCCCGGAATTAACAAACAGTGTCTGCCGAGCTTATGAATGACGTCACGTGTTTCCATGGCATCCCGATGCTCATCGAGATAAGCAATGACCAGATCGGCTCCTTCTTTGGCAAAAGCGACAGCAACCGCACGTCCGATTCCACTGTCCCCGCCGCTAACGATGGCAACCCGGTCCTGAAGCTTCCCGGTGCCAATATACTTCGGATTGTCAAAAATAGGACGGGGAACCATCAGATATTCCAATCCCGGCTGTCTATATTGATGTTGAGGAGGAAAGGCGATCGGAACTTCTTTACATTGGGTTTCTGTACCGTAATAAGGATATGGCCAATTCATGATTAATCCCTTCTTTAGGCGGTTTTGAAATCCAATATATTCGAAATGGGCGTAAACGGTGACTTACGACTTGTCCGCTGCTAGATAGGCATCATCCGTTTCCGGCAAGCCGTATTCAGACATTATCCCGAAATACTCGCTCCATCTATCGGAATATGCACACGATCATTCAGTCCTTCGCGGTTAATATGTTCCGTAAGCTCAAAGCGGGTGAGCAGACAATGGTTGATTGATTCCATGTGGACAGCCACTACTTGAGTATAGGGGGCGTGTTGCGCAACCGTCGTCACATCCTGTGCAGTCATCGTAATTGGATCACCAACCGTGAACCGTGCTCCTCCGGCATTCACAATCGTCCACTCCGGATGGTACTTGTCGAGTGCTTCTGATACTTCACTGCACCAGATTGTGTCCCCGGCCAAATAGACAACAGGCTCGCCTGGAGCCTGAAATACAAAGCCCGATACGGGGCCCATCATTTCCCCGATTTCTCCAGTACCATGATGCCCGGTTGTACGGATAATCTCAATATCTCCCACAGAACCAACCTCCCAAACCGGAGTTACCTGCTTAAAACCGTCAGCAGCGATCTGCTCTTCATTTCCGGGCTGGCAGAGGACAGGAAGCTGTTTGTCCAGCCATTGCACTGCTGCCGGGTCCCAGTGATCCGGGTGCAAATGCGTAACGATAACAACGTCAGGTTGTCCAAGCGTTTCCCATTGCGGCGGCAATGGAACCAGCGGATTACGGCGGTCATTTTCCGTATTGGGAATAGGCGGATTTGCGCCGGGCTCGCTCAGCATCGGGTCGATCAGGAATTTTACTCCGGCGAACTCCAGCCATAGGGTTGCATTGCGGATTAGTGTGATTTTCATATTTGGAATCTCCTTTTATATTGGTTAATTCATTTTTTATCCCGAATATTTTCGGCAGTTGTTTGTTTCTGTTACAATCATATCTGATGCAAGAAGGTACAGGCTACGGCCTGCTGAAAGGAAAACAAGAATTCTCGTTTCATCATGAAAGGAAAAATGGCTATGGAACTATTCGTACCTGATGAGATCGACCTGCGCATCCTTCATCATCTGATTGAGGACAGCTCTTTATCGCACAAGGAGATTGGTCTGCTTGTACATCTTACGGGCCAAGCGGTAGGAGCGCGTGTTCGAAAAATGCAAGATGCGGGCGTCATCGAGGGCTACACGCTACGCTGGAACCCTGAAAAAATGGGGCAGACCATTCATGCCTTTATTACGGTGTTTTTGAATTCGGGAACCGTTCACAGTGCTTTTCAGGCTTTTGCACGAGAACATCCTTATATCGTTGAGATTCATCGGGTTAGTGGGGAGGGCTGTTACTGGATGCGCTTGCGCATGTCGTCACAGGAAGAGCTAAATACCATGCTTGATGAACTGACGCAGTACGGCAATTACAAGCTAAGCTTTTCGTTAGGAGAAATAAAATGATAAAAGCTCCCGGTGCTGGTGCCGGGAGCTTTTTGTTAGAGAGGACGCATAGGGATTAGCTATGCAGGCTCATTTTTAAAATATGTTGCAAGCCGTGCGACCCCATCCTGGTGTTGCCCTCATCCTTAAAGCCGCATTTGAGATACAGACTTTGAGCAGGTAGATTACGGGCGTTGACACCCAGCACGACTTCACGAACATGAGAGAAATACTCGGAGATATATGGGGGCAGTAGAAGCATCCCTTTTTTGGCGTATCCTTGTCCCTGATCAGTGTAATGAATAGAGAAGGCACGCAGCAACAAAGCCTCGGAAGTATTCGTATAGTCCGTTAGCTCATCTCCATCGTACAAAATGAAAAATCCCACCGGTCTCCCGGCAGCAGTAATCACGACAGGATGGCGGTGCGGGTCTTGCTTGGCCAGTGCCAGCATTTCATCCGGCATTCCTGTAAACTGCTGCTGATCCTCAGGTAAATAAAAGGTATGTAAAACTGCGTCATGCTCACAATGGTAAGAGACAAGCTCCACGTCAGTAGTAGAGGAAGGCTGTGAGGTGATTGCAGGTTTGTTCATGGGTAGACTCCGATCTGTATGTATTTTGTACATATTAGGAATTATTGTTACGTAAAACAAAGCTTCGGTCAAGCCTGCAATTGGCTAAAACAATGTTAACATCTAATTCGCTAAAAAAGAAACCAGAACTCATCTTACTTACGTATTACCCATTACATAAATAAGCATGGTTTAAAGGAGACGTGTACTTCTATGAAGCAGGTTACAGCATATCGGGAAAGTCAGGAACGATTGCGTCATGAATTGAAGACCATTGAGGCGTGGGAGAAGGCGCAAAAGGATATTTTTTTCTGGGAAAAGCTCGGCAGATGGCCTTTTATGCTGCTGGATCGGCTGACGCCCAAAATGATTAAGGACAAGCTGGAACAGCTGCTTAACGAGTTGGGAAGCTTCATTCAAAACGGCGGTAAATATCTGGTGAAGGAAGAAACGGTTCTGAACAAGCTGAAACAGACGGCCCGTGAATATGTGATTCGGCAAAATGGTGCGGACTCCACTTCTGATACGCAGGATCGGCTTCATGATAGGGAAAACGCGGATTCGGACGTTAGCCCTGAACCGACATGGGGATTGAAGCAGGCGGCTGAGCTACCGCTAACGATCATGGATCAGACCGCTGATGATATTACATCAGGCCGCATCACCTTTGCCACCGCTCAGGGAGCAACAACGGGGATCGGCGGTGTGTTTACCATTGCGGCGGATATTCCTATTTTGCTCGGATTGTCGCTCAAAGTGCTTCAGGAAATGGCCTTATGCTACGGCTTCAATCCTGATGAGAAGCAGGAACGCATTTTTATAATTAAATGTATGCAATTTGCTTCATCTGATATTGTCGGTAAAAAGGCTGTGCTGGAGGAACTGGCCTTGTTTGATGATCCTTCACGCCAGGCACAGGTCTTTTCCCAAATGCAAGGGTGGAGAGAAGTCATTAACACCTATCGCGACCAGTTTGGATGGAAAAAGCTGCTTCAGATGATCCCGATTGCGGGCATTTTGTTCGGCTCCATTGCCAACCGAAGTGCTATAAGTGATGTAGCTGAAGCGGGTAAAATGCTATACAGGAAGCGCCGTATTTTGATACGTTTGGTGGAAGAAGAGAGCTGACTGGATTATTCGGGATAGAAGAGGGTATGTTTTTTGGCTTGCTGGTGGGGAAATCAGGTTAGGCAACTACGAAGGTGTGAAGCGGCCGGGATGGCCGCCACACGGTTACCTGTTACACTTCGGCTCCGTTTTCTTCCGCCCAGCGGTTTAAGGTTTTATCTGTAGGAAGCAGGAATGTCAAAATGCCGAGCAGAGGCAAAAAGCCGCACAGGAACATGATATTGGTGATGCCGACCTTATCAATCCAGTTACCGAGCACGAGCGCACCTACACCGCCAAGGCCGAAAGCGAGGCCCGTGATCAGACCGGAGACGGTTCCGATTTTGCCGGGAACGAGCATTTGCGCATATACGACCGTAATCGAAAAGCTCGACAGCATAATAAATCCGATGATCGGCAGCAGGATAGCGGTCCAGAATTGGTTGGCGTAAGGCAGCAACAGTGCAAGAGGTGCGGCCAATACCATGGACAGGAAAATCATATTACGTTTACCAAAACGGTCCGCCAGCGGGCCGCCAAAGAAGGTGCCAAGCGCTCCAGCTCCGAGGAACAGGAAAATGTACAGCTGAGCATCAGCCAATGGCATTTTAAATACTTCCATCAGGTAAAACGAATAGTAGCTTCCGACCGAGGTCGAATACCAGGAACGGACGAATACCAGTAAAATGAGAACAACCATGGCAAACATAATACGGTTGCGTACTTCGGGCTTCATGCGGCGTGCCGCCGCTTTTTTACGTGCATAGCCTTCGGTGCGCAGGACGTTACCATACCAGCGGGCGATGAACGATTGGACGACGATACCCGCTGCAGCAATACCTGTGAACCAGATGGCGCCAAATTGTCCCAACGGGATAAAAATCCAGCTCGTGAGCATCGGTGCCAGCGATTGGCCTGCATTACCGCCGACCTGGAAAATGGATTGAGCCAGCCCCCGGCGTGGTCCGGCCGCCATATGGGATACCCGCGAGCCCTCCGGGTGAAAAGCAGCCGAGCCCAGACCCACGAAGATGACTGCGATCAGCACCGCTTTATAATCGGCAGCATAGGCCAGCAGCAGCATGCCGGTCAGCGTAAAGCCCATGCCGATGGGAAGGATCGCGGGCGTAGGTCGTTTGTCCGAAAATAAACCAATGACCGGCTGCATGATCGAAGCTGTAAAATTGATGGCGAATGAAATCCAGCCGATCTGCGTGTAGCTGAGGTTCATGGATTCTTTTAAGATCGGAAAGATCGCAGGAATGACCGATTGAATCGAGTCATTGAACAGATGGACGAAGCTGATGGCAATCAGAATCGCAAAAACGGTGCCCTTCGCTTGAGGTCCCGGCAAAGGGAGCGATTGGCCCGCTTCTTTTTTTGTAGCAGATTTAGTAGTCATGGCAACCTCCGATTATGTATGTATATTTTAAGATATAGGAAGCGATCCGTTTGCAGCAAATGTCTGAAAGGGGCATAAAGGCCACCTTTACTCGGTGGTTCTTTCCCATCCTGCTGCATACTCGCAATTGCTTGACTTAGTTGGATTTTCCACACATCACATGGAAATTCAAACTAGCTTTTCTATAACAGACTAAACAAGGGTGTCTCAAGATTCCGTATGTGCGGCTCTGGGGATGCCCTTTTTTCTTTTAACAAAACCCTGCTCTTCATTTAACAAACTTAAGATATGATTCTTTATATCATACAACCTGTTGTATAGATGAATAGCTTCGTAGAGAACGCATGAAGAGCACAAGAGAGGATATGATTTGAGAATGAAATTGTTAAAGAAACCATTATCAGTTGCTTTATTATCTGTACCCTTACTTTTAGGTTCCCTGGGAGGAAGTTATGCGAGTGCAGCAACTCTACCCACAACGGTAGCTTCGTCAGAGCCGTCCTGGGGGTATTTCGTAGATCATTACAAAAATAATAATTCTGATAATAAGACGGAAAGTTCAAATCCGACACTCGGGTTGCTTTCCGGATTTAATAAGCTTTGGACTCCCGGCACTACCTGGGATACAGGTACCAAGCTGAATAGTAGCGTACTGGACGCCAATATTCAAAAAGTTATTGATATTGCTGCTCGCCGTACTTCCAGTGAGGCCGATGCGGCTTATTTGGATGATCGCAGAAACCAGAGCTACAGCGTGATCGACGGCCTGGGTTCGCTTACCGATGTATATCGAAAAAATGCAGGGGCAACTACCACGATCAATGACATTCCGGCAGATGCCTCAACTAAAAAATATGAAGATGATGGAACCAATGCAGGGAGTACGAGCTCCAGTCTTGGCAACATCGTAAATCTGGTAAATACCTTGCGTGGGGATTACTCTACGACGAACCCGGCTAAGTCTTACTTTAGTTATCCTCGCCCGTTTCGCTGGAGCAATAATTCAGTGGTTGTCCCGAGCCTTATTCCCGCTCTCAAATCTGATGCTGCTAATGATGGCGGCTTTCCTAGCGGTCATACCAATGCCGCGTATCTCAGTTCTATTGCTATGGCCTATGCCGTGCCAGAGCGTTACCAGGAACTGCTGACGCGAGCTTCGGAGCTGGGCAACAACCGTATTGTTGCTGGTATGCATTCACCGCTTGATGTCATGGGAGGACGTGTCATGGCGACGGCGACGGCTGCTGCCATTCTGTCTGATCCAGCCAATAGCAGTTTGAAGAAAGCGGCTTATGAGGATGCTCATAAACAGCTGCTGACGAAAACAGGTACAGCGCCAGATCGGTTTAGCAATTACGCTACAAACAAAAAAAATTATACTCAACGACTGACATACGGATTCAGTCCAATTAACCCAACCACGACTCCAATGACGGTGCCTAAGGGAGCCGAAGTGCTGCTGGAAACACGTCTGCCTTATCTGGATAGCATGCAACGTCGCTGGATTTTGGCCACGACGGGTCTTCCTTCCGGTTATCCCGTACTGGATGATGCTGAGGGATGGGGACGGCTTAATCTCTTTGCCGCCGCAGATGGTTATGGTGCATTCGCCAATAACGTTACCGTGACCATGGACGCTTCCAAAGGTGGTTTCAATGCATTGGATCGCTGGCGCAATAATATTTCCGGCGTTGGAACGCTGACCAAAAAGGGTACAGGTACGTTGAAGCTGATGGGCAACAATACGTATTCTGGCGGTACACAGATCGACCAAGGTACACTTGAGGGGAATTCGGGGACGGCTTTCGGAAGTGGGGATGTTACGAATAATGGAGGCACCCTCCGTAAAAATGTTTCTGGAAAGCTGGTCATCGGCGGAAATTACAAACAATCTGCCAAGGGCACACTTGAACTTAACCTTCAGAGTGAAAATGATTTGCTCAAAATTAAAGGCACTGCCATATCCAACGGAAAATTACGTCTGAATTTCTCAAACAAATATGTACCGGCTAACGGCGTCACCATCCTGACTTATGGTAAACGAAATGGAGCATTTACTTCCATTGAAACCACAGGCTTGCCAAGCAAGTACAAAGTGAAGGTTGTCTATAAAGCTGACAGCATTCAGTTAAAAGTTGCAAAGTAACAAACTAGGTATATAACAATTGAAGTGCACCTTTAGAATTCATCGGATAACGGAAGGGTTATTCCCATGTCTATTCTAAGGATGCACTTCACTGTTTAATGAGGTGTATAATTAGGTTTTAAGTATCTTTACAATAGCAAATCATTGATAAGTGAAATTGCGTAAAGTGTTAACGATTATCTACCGTCTCTGGGTACATATCATGGTTCATCATACGGTGCTCGGCTATCTCCTCATATTTGGTTCCCGGTTTGCCGTAGTTTGTGTATGGATCAATGGAGATGCCACCGCGCGGCGTAAACTTGCCCCACACTTCGATATAACGCGGGTCCATCAGCTTGATCAGGTCGTTCATGATGATGTTTACGCAGTCCTCATGGAAATCGCCGTGGTTGCGGAAGCTGAACAGGTATAGCTTGAGGGACTTGCTTTCGACCATTTTAATATCGGGAATGTAGCTGATGTAGATGGTGGCAAAATCCGGCTGTCCTGTAATTGGACACAGGCTGGTGAACTCCGGGCAATTGAACTTTACAAAATAATCGCGGTACGGATGCTTATTATCAAAGCTTTCAAGAATGGCGGGATCATAGGTAAAGGTGTATTGTGTGCCTTGATTGCCAAGCAGAGTAACGTCGGTCATTTCTTCGGGTGTTCTTCCGGTCATAGTGGTGAGGCTCCTTAAGTTTAGTTTGGTAAAAGGGGTAGGGAGTTATGGAGGTTCGGTTAGGTGACGCTCCGCGAAGGATTTGAGCTTCCGATCGCTGTTGAAATGGGATTCTTTCTGATCATGTGAAAGATATATAGGTTAGAAACCCATTTCAAAGGCGAACGCTAACGCTTCTCCAGCTTCAAATCCTCCGCTCCGCTGCTGACCGCCGTCAACACCATAAAGTCCCTACTCGTTTTACATGTAGGTTGGGCAGAAGTGAATAGTGTTCGCTCCTTGATGAAAGGAGCGAATTCTTGTTGAGAAACCCCGTCCTCACGGACGAGGGTTTCTCTTGATTTATAACTTTGGTTGTCGAAAGTGTACTTCGTATAAATTTGGTGTGCTTGTGGATCACATCCAGTCCCTACGGAATATATTACTTATCAGTGCTATACGCCGCGTTTGTTGCCCCATACGAGGGTGTGGAGTTGCGGGAGTACCCGTACGTCGTTCAGACGTGAATCGTCCATGACACGGTCAATAAGCCATTCATAACGATGTAAAAGAGACTCCGCGATCTGTCCGGTGTTCTCTGTGTTCACATCTGGATTGCCAGTCTGGAGGAACAGTGGTACATGTGGATAGCGCTCGTGAACGGTGCGTGCATATGCGAGATCAATGTCATCGAATATGACAACCTTCAAGCTGCATGCTCCGTGGTAGAACCTCACTGATTCATTAGCGGCTTCCTTCGAGCACGTTGCTGTAGAGAAGTTGGACGCTGACGAGGCCTCTTCAGCCGCCTTCCAGTCAGTAATCTTCCGATTCGACAGGCGGGCTACGATGTCATCCAGCACGTCCCAATTGGTCGACATACCAGAGCTGGGCGGCTTGGGCGACAGGGTTACCTCGTCGATATCATACAGCCATTCCTGCCAGCGGGAGCCTTGAGTTTCGACGGCGGTAGCAATGCCTTGGCTTCGCAGCAGGGTAATCAGCTCTCCAAGCTGCGGCAGCAGGGCCGGGTTGCCCCCGGAAAGGGTTACATGTGAAAACCGTGTGCCACCGATGGCTTGAAGCTCCTGCCAAATGTCTGCGGCGCTGAGACGACGGATCTGATCCTTGGCGCTGCCATCCCAGGTAAAGGCGGAATCGCACCATGAGCAGTGGTAATCGCAGCCTGCGGTACGTACAAACATCGTTTTACGCCCAATAACCATGCCTTCGCCCTGAACGGTAGGACCAAACACCTCCAGTACAGGGATAGGGGCTGTTTTCGTTCCCCGGGAAGGTACGGCTGTTTGGTGAGTCGCCGTGGTATTACTCATCCAGCATCCACTCCCGTCGGAATTCGGCGTAGCTGGTAGGTGTTTCGAACAACCGCACAAATTCAGTGCGTCCGCCTTCCACACGATTGCGGTAAGCTTCCGAGGTCAGGGCGGATTCCATTTGTTCGAAGATCCAGACGACCATATTTTCCGCCGTTGTATTCATCGGAGGTAGTGTCTCATTCAGGTAGCGGTGATCCAGATAAGGTTCAATCCGCTCTTTCCAGATTGTTTTGATATCACCAAAATCAAGGGCCAGACCAGTTTCACCCGGTATACCGCTAATGCCGAAAACGACGATATAAGTATGTCCGTGCAGATTTTTGCATTTGCCTTCGTAGCAGTGCAGATGGTGTGCCGCATCGAACGTAAATTGCTTGCTGACCAGTACACGTTTGCGATGATAACGTAGCTGGGAGCGTTCAATGTCCGTCCCGAACTGCTGGAGCTTGTCGACGATACGAAAGGTGCCCGGCTCACGCATGGCCTTCAACTCCTTGCGACGAAGCTTCGCGTACAGCCAGATACTGTTCCAGCCCGGCGCGGCGCAGTTTGCAGGCAGGGCATTCGCCACAGCCATCTCCAATTATGCCGTTATAGCATGTTAGTGTACGTGTTCTTACAAATTCAAAAGCCTCCAGCTCATCGGCCATTTGCCAGGTTTCGGCTTTATTCAACCACATGAGCGGGGTATGAATGACAAATGGATAGTCCATGGAAAGATTTAAAGTGACGTTCAGTGACTTAATAAACGAATCACGGCAATCGGGATAGCCACTAAAATCCGTCTCGCATACGCCTGTAATGATATGGCGGGCTCCTTTTTGCTTGGCGAGCACCGCTGCGAAGCTGAGGAAGAGCAGATTGCGGCCGTCTACAAAGGTGCTGGGCAGCTCGCCTTCCTGCTGAGTAATGTCAATGTCAGTGCGTGTAAGTGCATTGGGGGCTAATTGATTGAGCAGGCTCATATCCAGTACCGATTGTGGAACACCCAGCTCGTGGGCAATCCCGGCCGCTACTTCGATTTCCTGCTTGTGGCGTTGACCGTAATCGAACGTCACCGTTTCTACTTCGGCAAAATGTTTTTTCGCCCAAAATAAACAGGTCGTGCTGTCTTGGCCGCCGCTGAATACAACGACTGCTTTTTCGTTGGTAAACATAAAAAAACCTCTCGATCTTCTTGGAATGGTGTAAGACACAGGGTCTTGTCACATGGAAGAAGGAGAGTTCTTGAACCGACTTCAACAAAAAACAGGCCTTGCCCCGCGATTATTTTTTCATGCGGAGGACAAAGCATCGTTAGTTTTTTATAGAGGGAGTTCGCGAACCTCTCCCATGCATGGAGCATGGACTTTCTTCATTTGGTGTCTGACAGAGGACAGACGCCTTCATTATAGCATGGCAGAGCTATTTGATAAACACTCCACCAAATGGAATGACTTCCCTTAAAAAGCGTTTGATCACGCCATCGTCGTTCATATCCTGCTGGAGCCGTCGATGATGCTCACCCGCATGAAAAAGCACAGTACCGTGTCCGGTCATTTTAAAATGATAATTCATATGCTGGCTGGCCAAATGGTTGCCGTACACCGTCAGCTCAAGCTTGGCGTTCTCGGGATAGGCAATGACGCTGCTTGCATCGACATACATCGGCTCTGTCGGATGAAGCTGTTCCTGACATACCAGTCCCTGAGTCAATAGACCGATCTGCCCGATGCCGTCGAATTTCATTTTAATGACATCGCGGCTGAACAACATGTTTTTCATACTCAGCAGCTTGGTGCGCATATGGATACCAGAGCTGTACCAGAACAGGTTGCGAAAATCGTATAGCAGATCGTCGCTTCCTTCCAACTCAATCATTTTCAGACTGAAGCCGGGGGGAAGTGCGGCAATGAGACGGCAAGCTCCTGTAAAATCGGCTTGAATCAGCTTGTGCTTGCGGTACATGCCTTTAATATTCATCAGCTTGTCACTGCGGCCTGAACTGTGTCCGCGGTACGCGATGATTTGCTGCGGGTGAAGAACATGCAGTTTTTCGCCCTCTGCCAGATCAAGCGTGACGACGGAACCGACGCTTTCATCATGGTGTTGTCCTGCTTGTATGTCCATTCTGACCTTTCATCCTCTCAGGCGGTTAGTATCTTCCCGAACGTCGACGCATCCCGTAACGCAACAGGCGGATACCGATAAAATAACCAGCCAGCAGAATGACAGCTGTGAGGATCAGCATCTTGTTACGGTGTGAAGCCTGATCGCGCTGAAACTGAAGATTTTTCAGCTCGGTAACGGTGTCTGCCAGCTTGCGATTTTGCTCCAATAGTTGGACATTTTGCTCCTGATATGCCTCAACGCTACTACGGGCCTTTTGCAGTTCCTCCTGCGTTTGCCGGTAGCTTTCCTTGAGCTGGTATACATCCCCAGGCAGCCGGGAAAATTGCTCAAAGCCCTGGTATACATCATCCCAGTAAGCGGCATGCGCTCCCGGAACACCAGTTGCGCCAAAAACAAACAGAAGCGCTATAGCAGCGCAGACGACACGGCGGTAGAAAATAAAGCGAGAAATTTGTCGTGCCAAGAGATCATCCTCCTTTTGATGCATCAAGATGTTAAATGATAAGCATAATTACCCATATCTTATGGTTACGTATAGTGTAATGATTAGGATTCAAAGTTTAGAATAACAGGATGACAAATCCGGGAGAAATATTTACAAAAAAAGTCGATATTTTAGTTTAAGTGTACCTCAAAACGGGTATATCAAGAAAGCAGCAACATTCCGGTATTTTTCTGGCGAGCATGTACAAAAGTCAACCCTATATGATGAAGAACAGAAATGAGTATAAATATATTAAGCAAGAATATAGAAGGAGAAATGAACGATGAACGAAAAAGAACAAACCTATAAAACGTTAAAAATAACTGTAAACGGAAAGCCTTTGTCGAAGGAACTGGTGGTGGACAGCATTACTTTTGCGCCTGTGTCCGATATTTGCACAAAAGCGAATGTTTCTGTGACAGAAACTACGATTTCTTAACTTCATATTATGAAACAAGACTATAATGCAGCCCGGCTTACGCCGGGCTGTTTTTTGCGTAATCATGCAATTTTAATGGGTTAAAATGCTATTTATTGATGTACTCCCTCTTTCCTATAGATTACCATGTATAATTTTCGGTGACGAACATATGTTCCCTGACAATATAGTGTCAGATAACACTGTTAATTTAGAGTTACATGTTCTTTTAGGGGGAATTTACCAGTGGTGAAGTCAATAGTTAACGTAACGTACACATGGGACAAAGAGTCTATATCTGCGAATGGGTCCGAGCAAGTAAATCTGCTGATAGAATGGGGCCATGGGGCTATACGTAAAAGAAAAGGGACTTTAATGCCGAAAACAGTTGGATGTGACCTGCAACTCCGGTTCATTTCAGAGAGTGGGGTAAATCTATTAAAAGTGGATGGGGCCAGGCTCAACTTCAATCGCTCGGAAGACGGAGAGTGCATGCTTGTTCACTGTGGTGATATGCGGAGGGGGAAGTATAAGCAGGCTATTCTGTCCTTTTCTATACCGGCCCGCTCTTCCGGAAGACATACCATTGGAATGATGGAGTGGAGCTGGCGCAAGCCTACTCAGGAAAAACGAACGCTGATTCGAACGGACCAGCTCTATATCCATTACACGCATCATCTTGGGCTGCTGAGCATTCCATCCAACCCAAAGGTGGAAAAATACATAAAGCTGAATGAGACAGCTCCAATTGTGAAGAAAGCATTGCGTATATACGAGAAGGGGGAACATGAGCGAGGGGCGTTTGTGCTTACCAGACAAGCAGATGAACTGCTTATACGGGCGGCGAGAACAGGAGACATGGAGTATCTGGAGGAAGCCGAATTGCTCTTTTCCGTACGCAATAAATGGAATGGGACTTTTAGATTATTCCAAACGTATAGTTCAAAAGTCTTTGTTGATAAAGGGATATCTGTAGAGGATGTTCGCTTCACCGAAATTAATATTTTAAAGTAGGCAATTATGCTAGTTTATTTATGTAATGTAGTGAGTCTAATTTACTATCTTTTTGTAAAGGAGAGACTTCCTTGACTGATCGGTTGATACGGTTAATGCGGATTATTACTATTGTTCAGGCAAATCCGGGGATATTGGCAAGAGAGCTTGCCGAACGTTGTGAAACATCAGAACGCACCATTTACCGAGATATGGAGGCTCTAAGCGCAATGCATATTCCAATAGCCAATATGGGGCATGGCAAAGGATACATATTTATTAGTAACTTCGCCTTGTATCCTCTCAATTGGACGGAAGAAGAGGCACATGCTTTTGCCAAGCTGGGGGATGTCATGGAAACCGTAAAGCCTCTTTTACCACCAGCTTTTGAGAGTGCTTATGAGAAAGTGATGGCCTCCAGTCAGAAAAAAAAGATGGACCAGACAAGCTTCGCGCAGGAAATGAAAAATATTGTCCGGCTCGGCTCGACACTTGAGCGGGAAAACCAGCCTTATCTGCTCAGGCTGATTGTTTTGGCAAGTCTGACGCAGCAGACCATTGAAGCGGAATACAGTTCGCCTCAAAATGAAGATGTATCATTGATTCAGATTGATCCTTATTGTCTGGTTCCACAGGATCGGCGTTTTTATATGCTTGGTTTTTGTCACAAGCAATCCGCCATGAGAACCTTTCGGATCAGCCGCTTTCGAAATATGAGGATTTTGCCGTATACGTTTCAGAAGAATACTTATGAAATGGAAATGTTTTTTAAGGGAACCTGGTCAGTTACCAAGGGGGACCAGAATATCCGGTTTGTAGTAAGATTTTCTGCTGGATCTGTATATCGGGTCAAAGAAGAGGAGCTGTTCATCAAGCCTTTTCTCAAGGATTTGCCGGATGGAAGTCTATTGTTTGAGGTAACGGTTAATCATGATGGTGAATTTCTGGACTGGCTCACTCAATATGGAGCGGAGGCGGAAATCCTGGAGCCATTGCGATAC
Source organism: Paenibacillus sp. LT-B23 (assembly GCF_059417685.1). NCBI lineage: Bacteria > Bacillati > Bacillota > Bacilli > Caryophanales > Paenibacillaceae > Paenibacillus > Paenibacillus sp. LT-B23. The sequence continues at coordinate 27,131 of NZ_JBSQBM010000015.1, forward strand.
CGCAAGCGAATGCAGGAAATGCTGCGAACCTGGGGGGCATTTTATTCCGATAAAAAGGCAGGGAACCAAGAATGACAAGGGGGTGATAGATCCCCCGGAATGGGCCGGGGTGCTATCCGCCTAACGGTCCTTAAACAGGTTGGCGAGATTGCCAAATGGACTGTACTGCTCCTGCTCTTCTTCTGGTGTAGAGTATACGAGCTTTGAGCCCCGGCTTTCCTCATCGTCAGAAGCGTTATGGGTTAATGTAATACGATCAAAATGGTGCATGAAAACCTGAGCGGTGTTCACTGCATCATCCAGCGCACGGTGCTGTTGACCGTCAAAGTCAATGTTGCACAGTTCCAGCGCCTGGGACAAGCTCAGCTGGCGGTACTTACCGTTGGAGCCGAACAGACGGGAGATTTGCTTTTGTATATCATTCGTATTATGAATCCAATTGAGGTCCACATGATGGGTGCGGCAATGGGATACGAGCTTCTGACGGTCATCTGGCCCCCATGCACACAAGTAATAGGTTGAGTCTGTTCCGAGCCATGCGATAAATTGCTTCACAGCTTCGGGGAAGAGCGGGGCCGCATCAATGTCCCGTTGAGTAATACCGGTAAACTGCACGGTATCCGTAGACAGCACAGGCCGATTCGAGGGTCTGACAAAGCTGTGAAACGTGTCCGCAACGTACAAGCCATCGTCTCCCTGCATGACTTTGACGGCACCGATATCAATGATTTCGGAGGAATATCTGGCGTTACGGCTAACGGTAAACTCAAGATCATAAATAATGTATTGCATTTTTGTGCTCCTTCCACACATATAACTGATCCCGTTGGAGAACGAGATGGATGTTTTCTGCCCGAATGGCTCTTCTCCATCATACCTCTCGGTTCACAACTTGTCAGCGTCTAAAAGGCTGGCTTTTGAAAAAAAATATGCGATGTCCAAATGAGTTTGGACTAACGCATAAAAATAACCTCCTGACATACAGCAGCGTCCGAAACCACTGGGATTCCGGACGCTGCCTTTACAAGCATATTGAATTAGGCCGGAAGGTCAAGCTTTTGTCCCGGATAAATGCGGTGAGGATTTTTCAGCTTGTTCAGCTTTTGGAGCTGTTGCCAGGTGATACCGTATTGGCGGGAAATGTCATACAGTGTATCCCCGGACTTTACAATATACACATGGCTATTTGCAGCTTGCGCAGAAGCCGGTGTCTGCTGTGGCTTCGTTGGTTGAGCTTTGGCTGGTGCAGGTTTCGCAGATGGGGTAGAGACCACTTGCGGTTCTTCCTGCACGGGTGCCGGTGTTGCGGTTGGAGCAGATGGTACAGGCTGCGCAGCAGGAACGGAAGTCTTGCCGTCTGCTTTGGCTTCTTGAATGCGGCCGTCTGCTTGTACTTGCAGGCTGGCGGAGCCAACCTTTTGCATGTAGCGAATCAGCGCCTCATCAAGCGATCCGAACATACCTGCCTGCGAATATTTGGCGAACATTGTATACTGATCTCCACCTACAGCCGTAAAGTCATTGGTTGCCAGTGTGTACGTGGCATCAGGATCAAGCGTTTTTCCGCCAATCAGGATGGAATGGACGCGGCTCCCCTTGGCTGCCGATGTATCTATTTTAAAAGAGATCCCCGATACCTGTGGAAAACCGCCACTTGGCTCCGGATAGGAGGCAGTGCCATTTTCAAGTGCTGCCTGAATGTCGGAGCCTTTCACTTTCAGGGTAACAATCTGGTTGCCGAATGGCAGCACAGTGATGATGTCTCCCTTGGTTACCGTTCCCGTTTTGATGGACGCCCGAATGCCGCCGCCGTTGGTCAGGGCCACATCTGCCCCCGAAATATCACGCATGGCATCGGTGAGCAGATCGCCGAGATTCGTTTCACCTGCACGTACCTTTTCACGCGCTCCTTCCAGGTTCACACTCGTTTGTGCTACAACTTCTTTGAGAATAGGCTCCTGTTCCTTCTGAATGGAAGCGATCAATGAAGTAATCTCAGCATTTGGCTGAATGTCGGTTGCTTGCGTCGAATCAATCAGCTTGGCTTGTTTTTGGGTAACCTTACCGCCGTCGACCCATAAATCAACAACGCCCAGATACTTCGTATATTCACCCGCGCTTGCAATCAGTGTACCATTGTCACCGACCAAGCCTTTTTCCAGTACAGTATGACTGTGTCCATCAATGAAAATGTCAATGCCGGGCACTTCCTTCACGACCTTAAGGCTCGTGTCTTTGCTGGATGCATCCTGTCCCAGATGACCGAGGACCACGACAACATCCACTTTACTGCGGATTTCATCTACAGCCGCTTTGGCTTCGACAGCAGGATCGGTGAATTGAATGCCCTCAACATTTTTAGGATTCGTTTTGTATGCCGTTTCGGGCGTAGTCAGGCCGATAATACCAATTTTAACGCCATCGACTTCTTTAATGACATAAGGCTGGAACAAACGTGTACCGTCTGTTTGCTTAATGTTGGCGCTGAGTACCGGGAATTGAATTTCCTTACTCAGCTCTAAAAGATGCTTCCAGCCATAATTAAACTCATGGTTGCCTGGTACCATCGCATCATAGCGAAGCTTGTTAATTACTTTCACGATGCTCTCGCCGTTGACCAAGGTAGCGAAGGTCGTTCCATGAACTGTATCCCCGTCATCCAGCAGCAGCGTATTGGGATTGGAAGCGCGGTACTGGTCAATGATGCCTGCCAGCTTGGCGAAGCCCATTTCCTTGTCGTTCGCGACCACGTGGGCATGGGTGTCGTTCGTATGTAGGATGGTGATGTGTTTACCGCTGGCCGGAGGAGTTGTACTTCCCGCTGCTCCCGTACTGGCTGCCGGGTCTGCTGCTGCTGTGCCAAGACATCCGAGCATGAGCGCGGCGGTCGTCAAGATGGACGAGATTTTTTTCCATGAGTTCATGTTGTTCTTTCAACCTCCTATAAAATGAATGAATTAGAGAAACCGCTTACGTCCACATTTTATCAGAAGATTGTAAAAATAACTTCTATTTTATATAAGGGCATTGAAAATTTTTTGTATATCGGTTGTTAAAGCCATCATGAAATTACCTATATTGAAGAGGAAGTAATAAACAAACAATTATATGTGAGAACTAACGTTCTGTTTTAAGGTCAAAAAAAAGGACAGCCTCCTTGGGCAGACCGATCCGGGATAAATAATGCTCCTGCGTTTCGTCAGTAAGCGGCGGTTGTCCTTCACTGAGTAAAAGCACAGCGAACCGATTGGCTTGCATCTCAAATTTGCCGGGGCAGAAATAGGAATGCTCTTCCATAAAGAAGCGGCTGACGCCTTTATGAAGTCGGTCATGCCCCAATTCATGCGCACAGACGAATCGTTCCCATTCCGGTGTAAGCCCGTTGTGGATGACGATGAATCTTCTGCGCAGCTTGCGGTAATACAGCCCTTTGGTTGTGGGGCCCAGATCGCAGTAACGGATATGGATACCCAGAGCTTCCGCAATATCGAAGGGGGAGTTCGTGCGGTATTTTCGGACGAGTTTGTGAATGAGTTCGTTCATGCGCTCACCTGCTATTCCTGATCACTGCCCGCTGGGGGCGATTTGGGTTTATGCTTGTTCATCTGTTTGGCTTCCCAGAACAGACCAGTTAGCACATCCTTGATCCGTTGACGATCTTCTTTATCCAGTGGAATGCCGTCGAACATCAATTCGCCGTCTTCCTCCAGCATTTTTTTAAAATCCCGGCGGTCCTTGGAAGTAGCCCATTCCGGCACGTTGGAACGATAGGAGTCGTGTGAATGCTGCTCTACTGAATCATCGTCTCCCCAATATCCGGCGTTCTTCATCATCTCGGTATACGATACGCCGAGCGCGTCCGCTATTTTGCGGAGAGTAGAGGGCTTGGGTACGCCACGCAGCCCGTTTTCAATACGGGAAATTTGTGAATTGCTGATGCCAGCCGCTTCTGCCAATTGGTTAATGCTCCATTGCTTGTGCTCACGCTGCTGCTTTAAGTATGTTCCGAATGCTGGTTGTTCCACAATGGCGGCTCCCTTCTGCAACAGAATAAAAGATTAGTTCCATTATACCATTAGGTAAATAGTAAAAGCACGTAATATGCCAAAAGGTATAGAAAAATAAAGCGAATATCCTGTTTTTGAAGCTATATCGCTTTTTTTGCCGATGGATAGCTATCCTAAATAATGCTATGTTATACTCATGATACGAACAAAAGGGGAACAAAATGTAAACGTAAGAGTTGTACGATTGAGGATTTTGCAAAAATCCAATAAGCGACTTCCAATGAACAATATATAGATCGAAAGGGTCTAGTTCGTCTATATATTGCACTTTGGAGCGACTGGAATCAAATTTTGTGAAATTCTGGATTTAAAAATACATCATTGTCAAAAGGCATAAGATAAGGAGTGTTGCTTTACATGAAAAATAACTTACCCGAATTGGACAGACGCAAAACGCAGAACGCACTGGAGGGGGTATTTGAAAAATATCGGATTTATAAAACCATTACCTTTATGGACCGGGAAAGTTTTATCACAGCCGGCTATACGGATCGCCCGAACGGCCCGACGAATGTGACTAGCGATCCAACGGCACGGACAGCCGTATATAATGTAGATGCTCCTGCGGCTCGTTTGGCTTATTGCGAAATGGTGGATGCCGTAGTCGGCCGTTTGAATGAACGCGAACAGTTGCTCATCCGTGAGCGCTATTTAAAGGATGACGATGTGTTCGACTACAAGGTTTACAATTATGTACTCGACCCGCCAGTAAGCAAAGATACGTACACGAAAATCCGCACACGGGCTTTTTACAAAATGGCGCTTGCACTGGCGGATCAGGGTGTTTTGAATCTGGGAGGCTTACAGAAGGGTGCGGATCGAAAATTGGGATGATGTAATAATTATCCATTCGTTCGCATTTCTATTTTAATATCGTTTCATAAAAGGCTTTGATTTCCTGTAATAGCAGGGGTCAAGGCCTTTTTTAATAACACGAACATATGTTCTCTAAATACCGCCCAACTTCATCCCTAGTCTCTGCTTTTATCGTCCTTTTCCCCGGCAACGCATTCGTTATAAGGGTGTAAGATTATATCATCGGGAATCAAGACAAGAGGACATACCGAAGACACACACAGTCAAAAGTTAGCCGGCCATCAGGGCCGGTTTTTTCATGCGGTTGTCGTCCCTGTCGATTCCCGGGAATTCGTGGTACAGAAAGGAGGAGTCGTGTTGCCTAAGCAATGGATGCTGCAATGGATGAGGTTGAGGCTGCGCCGGATGAGAACACGGAAGTGGAAAAAAGCCTGGCTAAGTAGCCACAACATGCGAGTGCAGGATGCGCAAAGGTGGCATGCCGCAGGATGAGACAAGCCTTTAAACAAAAACTCATTGACATTGTTCCAGCGCTTCAAGGGCGCGTATACGATGTTCAGCCACCGTCGCAGACGGCAGAGGAGCCGTACGCGGTTATGGCGCTGGGCGAGGAAATTTGGAAGTCGTCCTGGGCCGGATATCGGCAGGTTGTCCGCATCAAGCTGTACGCAGGACAAGCCGGTCTGGCACAGGCCGATGTATGGGCGAACGCCCTGATTGCGGGACTGCACCGGGAACCGGTGACAGGCGAAGGCGAGGACACGTCGGCTTTTACCGCGCACTATTTGGGCGTGCGGGATGCGGAAAAGCTGGATACTGTCACGGGCAAGGCCTACAGAACGCTACGTTTTGGCGTGTATGTGCCTGAAACGGAAGGTAGTCCGGCGGCCGCTCCGGCAAACGATGTTGCACAGCCGGATGAATGGCTGGCGGCGCTGACCCGCTGGACGCAGAAGCAGTTGGGCGAAACGTGGTCGGTGTACGCCGATGCATGGCCCGCACAGCCGGGACGGCACGCGGTGCTATGGCGGCTGAGCGGCTGCGAGACCAGGATGGCGGGAGCCTCCATGTATGAACTCCGCAAACGGTTCATTGGGCACGTTATTGCCCCAGACACTGCTGAAGAGAACCACGCGGCTACCGCGCTGGTCGAGGGCTTTGGCGCTCAAATTCAGCTTCCTCTGGATCAGGAGAAGGGCCGTTATATGTCTACGGCTGAAGCTTCCGCAGATTTGCAGGCGGATGCGATTTTGGACGGTCAGCTTCGGCTGACGCTGGTACAGCGGCGTATGCGTCCGGCTGAGGAAGCGGCGTTAATCCGCAGAGTGGAAATTCATCCTATTTTGAAATGAGGTGGTCCGAGTGACCTTGGAAAACAACGAGCAGGCCCCGGTCAATGCCGGGCAGGAAGCAAGCGGCCCTCGCTATACACTGGAGGAGCTTAAGGAGCACGCGGAACAATTGTTTTCCGTGAAGGAAGAAGTGCTGGCAGGCGCATTTTTTGGCACACAGGACAAGCTGTTCACGGTAGCAGAAGCACACACTAAAATCGAACAATTTATGAAAGCGAAGGTGGACTAATTATGGCAGGCGGAACATGGGAAAACACGAATAAACCGGTATTGCCGGGTTTGTATATGAATTTTCAGGCAGCAGCAGCTTCAGCGATTCAAGGTGGCTCGCGCGGTACGGTCGTTGTACCGGTTAAAGCCAATTGGGGTCCTGTACGTGAGTTTGTAGAAGTTGGCAGCGAAACGGCGATTAGCCAAATCTTTTCGAATGACAGTCTGGATGGTGCGACAGCGTATTCTACACTATATCTGGCTCTGCTGGGTGGACCGAAAAAACTGTTGGCCTACCGTTTGGCAGATGACAAGGCTGCACCAGCATCTGTGACGCTGAAAAGCAGCGGTGAGGCACCAACCGATGTGCTGCGCTTGCAGGCTCTGTACACAGGTAGTCGCGGTAATGGCTTTGCCGTAACGGTACAGCCAACCTTGGGTGACGAGCAAGCCCGTGAGGTACGTCTCTATGAGGGCACTAAACTGCTGGGTACGTATAAAGGCAGTGACGGTACGGCTGCTTCGATTGCCGAAGCGATTAACAAGAACAGCGAAAACGTATGGGTGAAGGCGGAAGTTGTCGGCAAGGGCGGTATTCCGGTGGATGTCAGCGGCGTTCATCTCACAGGCGGTAACAGTGGCAATAGCACGCTGGTTAATGCGGATTATATCGCGATGCAGGAAGCGCTTGAAGGACAGGAATTTAACGTCCTCGCGCTCGATTATGCAGCCGATCTGGCCTTGCTGCAAAGCTTTGCCGCCTGGATCAAGCGTGTCCGCAGCGAAGGCAAAGGCGTTATCGCCGTGTTTGGTGGTTCTGCGGCAGATGATGTATCGAAAACCGCTGTCAGTCTGGCCTCTGCTCGTTCCCTGGCGCTCAACCATGAAGGTATCGTAAACGTGGGTACTGGCGTGCGTCTGGCAGGTACGGACTACAGCTCCGCTCAAACGGCTGCTTATGTAGCCGGACTGATTGCAGGTCAACGTCTGAATCAATCCGCCACCTATGCGGTGACGCCTTTTGAGGATGTAACCCGCCGCTGGACACGTTCCGAACAGGAGCAGGCTGTCCGCAATGGTGTCTTCCTGCTGTTCTTCGACGGCCGTCAGGTCAAAGCGTTGCGCGGTATCAACAGCTTGGTGAACCCGGCTGCCGGGCAAAACAACGCATGGAAGAAAATCCGCTCCATCCGCGTTATGGATGCTATTAACGCTGACTTGCAGCGTGCAGCCGAGGAAACTTACATTGGCAAAATCAACAACACTGTGGAAGGCCGTCTGGCACTCATCGGTGCGATCAAAGAATATTTGGCACAACTGTCGCTAAGCAACGTTATCGAAGCAGATGGCTACGATGTCATCCTCGACCCGGCTTACTATGGTGATGCGCCAGTCATCAAACCGGAGCCGGATCAAGTGTTCCTGCAATGGAATGTGAAGCTGACCGACGTGATGGAGCAGCTGTTCGGCACATTTTACGTGCAATAAGCATTTCGCGGGAAAATAGAAATTCAAAACTATATTATGGATTATTTTGAGGAGGAAAAATAAATGTTGGATGCTTCAAGAGTCATTTTAGGTACGTATGGTCAGGCGCATGTGGACGGGGTATGGCAGACGAATATCAATAAGCTGGAAGCCAGTGTGGAAATGGAAAAACGAGAGCTGAATCTCGTCGGCAACGACTGGAAGGTACACAAACGCGGTATTAAAAAAGGAACGGGCACGATGAGTGGCTACAAGGTGACGTCCGATATGATTCGTCGTGGTTTCAGTCGTTTTGAAATTATCACTAAATTGGATGATCCTGAAGCCTTTGGACATGAGAGCATTCGTCTTATCCGTTGCACCCCTGACAAAATCCAGCTTGCCAACTGGACAGCAGGTGAGGAAGTACAGGAAGAAACAACCTTCACCTTTGAAGGTTATGAGCTGCTTGATCCGATTGTAGCGAACTAATATGAATACGGGGGGATGGGATGCCGTAAGGTGTTCCGTTCCTCAATACAAATTGATAATAAGGGAGAATGACATATGAGCTTGAATGAAAATATGACAGAAGAACAAATTTTGGACAGTCTGTTTGAAGCCGCTGAAAAATTGCCGGAGGAAACGGTGCGTATCAAGCGTCTCGATATGAAAATTGTACTGCACGGTCTCACCTCCAGCAAAGTGGATAGCATTCGTGAACGGTGTACCATTCGCCGTACCGTGAAGGGTGCAGTGGATGAGAAGGTAGATACGGAAACCTTCAATGCTCTGTTGATTTCCGAAGCTACTGGAAAATTGGAAGTGAAGGGCTTGTCCCTTAACGGCTGGGGCGATCCCCGGATTACAAGCCGTTTGAAGCTGTCCGGTGGCGAACAATCTGTCCGTCGTATGCTGCTGGCAGGCGAATTGGATGCCGTAGGCGACAAAGTGCTGGAACTGTCCGGCTTTGGCGTGGAAATTGCTGATCTAAAAAACTAATCAACTCCGGGGGAATGACGACGATGCTGTACCACTTGTGGGTCCGGCACCACCTCCGCCCCGGAGACTTTTGGCAGCTTCCCCGTGGTGAGCGCATGCTGCTGCTGGCGTTTGCTGAAGAAGAGTTGGATAGCATAGCAGCTTCAAAAGCATAAACAAGGAGGTGAACATGATAGATGGCAGAAGCATTAAATTACCGCATGAATCTTGTGATTGATCCTAAAAACGTCATTAAGGCGAACAGAGAATTGCGCGCAATGGAACGCTATTTTGAGCGGATTCAAGGGCGTGTTATGAAAATAGGTCGCACTCGCATGGCCCCGGAAATCGTGCTGAACGATATGGCCTCCAAAGGCTTGGATAATCTGTTGAACAAGATTAACCGGGTCAAATCCCAGATTATTAACGCTTCGGGGAATGTCAATGTGAAGGCAGTCTCTCAAGGTAGCTCATCAGCTAATAGTGGTGCTGGCAAAGCAGGTCCAATTAAGGCTGATAACAATCTTAGTTCAGTACTTCAAGCAAATACTGCTGCTGTGGAGGCTAATACGGCTGCTATTGGGGATTTGAGTACTAAGTTGGGTTCTGTGACGCCAGCCGCAGAGAAAAAAGAGGAGCCTAAGACGGTTTGGGGTAAAACAAAGGATTTTTTTGGTAATCTAAAGAAAATTGGTGGGGGGATAAAAAGTTTATCTGAAGCACCTTCAGCAGCTAACAAAGTTTTCAAAGCCGGAAAGAAATTATTTAGGGAACCGGTTGTTGGAACAACTTTTAAAGAGAAGTTTAGAGATGTCTCCAAAAAAACCCTTTCTTTTAGTAAAAATAGCGGAGATCTTATGCAAAAAGTAGGAGGGGGGTTCTCAGATCTCTTTGATGGTGGAGAGGGGATGTTTGGAGTTTTTAAAGGCGGCGGAAGTACCGCCGCAGATGCGGCTTCTAGTGCTGCCTCCAGTATTGTAAACCCAAGCACTGTTGCTGGTGCAGCTGAGGAAGCCGGGTCAGGCTTATTTAAGAACCTTTTAAAAGGCGGCGCGAAAAAATTGTTGGGGCCATTAAGCTATGGGATGGATATTGTGAACATCGCGCAGGCTACCTCCGGTAAAGAGCGTGCAGAAGCTATTGGTTCTACTGTAGGGGGGACCGCTGGTTCTGCGATAGGTGGAGCTATAGGCACAATGTTGCTTCCGGGTATTGGTACTATGGTTGGTTCTCAACTTGGAAGTATAGCGGGAGACTTTTTTGGTGGTAAAGTTGGCGGGCTAGTCTCAGACTATGGACCAGCTATTATGGATAAGGCTACATCGGCAGGGAAGTTTCTCGGAGAAAAAGCGTCCGAGGTAACAAGCTGGATCTCTGACAAGACTGGAGATTTTGGTAAAAGCTTTTCCAACTTCTTCTCCTTTGGAGGTAAAGATGAGCCTAAGAAAGCCCCAGCGCAGCCAGCCGAAGTGCCCAAGCCTGCGACACCACCTCAACCTGCTGTAGCTGTGGCTACCAAACCGTTAACACCTATGCCACCTTTTCCGGGATTACCGCCCGGCTCTCAAGTGATGTATGGGCCTGGACAGCCAGCCTTAAATGGCGCTGCTAATCCTTATGGACCGATGGCTATCGCTAACCAAGGGGTCAATCCTAATCCACTATTGAATACTGCGGCTCATGCGAACAACGGAGCAAAAGCTAAAGGTAACGTTAATGGCAATCCAACTCCTCAAGTAGTTCAGATCAGTCCTGAACAAATGGGGACATTGTCTGGCTTTTTGAAGGATTTTAAGACGGAAACTACGAACCAATTCAATCTTCCAGCAGGAGCGGTACAGGTAACTGTGCATGAAAACAAACTGGATGTGGAGGGGCTTATTACGCAAATTGGCTACCGCCTCAAAGCCGAGATTCTGCGGGCAACGCAGAACACCAAGCCTGCGAGCGGAGGAGCTATGTAATGCAGTGGGATGGGAGTAACGGGGAAGGAGGAAAGAGATGGAATTTAGTTTAACGGATGGCAAGGGATTTAAGTTTATATTTCCGGTGAATCCCGAGGAAGTGACGATCTCACGGCAAAAGGGGTTTGATACGACAACGATTTTATCCTATGGGGAGTTTGATTTTCCACAAGGGGAGAAGGTGAAGGAAATCTCCTTCTCTTCTTTTTTTCCCAAGGAATACGACGAATCGTATTGTAAATATCAGGACATTCCCGATCCACAGGAGGCCATGAACACGTTGAATGGTTTTTTGCTGTCCCAAAAGCCATTACGCTTCATTATTTCAGAGACGGCTGTAAATGTACCCGTAATTGTAGCGTCTCATAACTCCACCTTTCGGGGCGGCGATTATGGGGACGTGAATTTTGATCTTTCGCTGCGGACCTGGAGTGAAATGAAGGTATCCAAAAAAGCAGGCAGTGGCACGAAGTCTGCTACGGTCAACAAAAAGCCCCGCACGGATATGAAAGAAAAGAAGAAAACCTACACGGTTAAATCGGGGGATTCCTTGTCCAAAATTGCCAAGCTGGAGCTGGGGGATAGCTCACAATGGAGCCGTATTTATCAGCTTAACAAAAAGGTCATTGGTCAAAATCCGAATGCGATTAAACCTGGGCAAAAGCTGGTGCTGTCATGAGCTATAAAGTTATTTTACAGGATAAATATGATTTGTCGCCGCTCGTGGAGAACATTAATTTGAGGGATTCACTGGAGCAAATCGCCTATCAGGGCACAGTAAATCTGGTCGTTACGCCGGATTTGCCACCCATTTCTCCAGGGATGTCGATTCGGGTTAGTGGCATTCCTTATAGCAAAAAAGATTATGTCCCCTTGCTGTCTCCAGCGGTTATTTGGGAAGTGGAAACCTCCAACAATGGACTCAAGCGTATGACGCTGACATTGTATGATCGCACGGTGTATTTGGACAAGTCGGAGGATGAATATTTGCTCCCTGCCAAGCAGACGGCTACTCAGCGTTTTCAGAAATATGCCAGGGACTGGAAGCTGAAAATCGCTTCATTACCAGATACGAAAAAGACGCTGGGACGCGCCGTATACCGGACACAGTCCATCTATTCCATGATGCTGGGCGACCTGCGTGAAACGGCAAAAGCGGGCGGCAAGCTGTACCATCCACGGATGATTACCTCCGGTTTGGAGTTATACGAGCTGGGAACGAACAAAGATGTGTATGTTTTGGAGAGAGTGACCGATACGACACAATCTCGTACACTCGAAGGCGCGGCCACAAGAGTCAAGGTGCTGGCTACGGCTGCCAGTGAAACAGGCAATGAGGTTCCCTCCAAGGTGATGGCGCTGGAGGAAAAGGATATTGCCAAATATGGAACGCTTCAGGTGATTGTGCAGGATGACGAGGTGAAATCGGGTGCGGCGGCACGTGAGTTGGCCAAAAGTAAGCTGAGAGGTATACAACAAACGATATCGGTCAATGCGCCAGATATGAACACGATTCGTGCAGGAGACGCGGTGATGCTGGGTTCCATGAAGCTGCTGGTGATTTCAGTGAGCAGGGAATTAGGGAACCCCGGCAGTATGTCGCTGGAGCTGGGTACGTATGACGATGTAAAAAGGAGGTTTTATCTTGAATAAGGACCCCTACGGGCATTTGGCTACTGCGCTGCAATCCTCTTTTCACAAGCATACCAAGCAAGCGCTGAGTGGAGTAGGTGCGGTACTGGGCACGATTACCTCCACGGGACTCAAGCTGGACGATTTTAAACATGAGCTTCAGGATTATCTAATCGCCGAGCTGCCGGGATTGCTGTCTGTACCGCGTCATATGTACAAAGGAACCTCAACCGCAGTAGAGTCGGAGAATTGGGAGGGCAAGGAGCTGAAAACTTCCTTTTATATCGGGGAGGACGAGCTGGAGGATGTAAATCTGAGCCTGAACGAAGGACTGAAGCCCGGAGATCGCGTACTTGCGGTTCGGGTGAACAGCGGCAACGATGTGGTTGTGGTGTGCAAGGTGGTGAGTGGACGTGGCTAATTTATTTCCCGAAACGGATGATATGATTTGGACGGATATTACGGATCCGGATGTGCTGGAGGATAACCGGGCGGTATTTGGACGAAGCTGGCGGTTTGATTTTGAAGCCGGAGAATTTGTTATGAGCCCCAGCCGTAAAATCGTGACTACAGGTGAAAAAGAAGCCTGGGTGCAGTGGTGTGAAAAAGCAATTCGTACCCCCCGCTACCGTCATGTGATCTATTCTCCCGACTATGGTAGCGAGCTGGAGGAGCTGATCGGCAGCAGCTATGGGCATGGTGTGCAGGAAAGTGAAATCAAGCGCATGGTCACCGAAGCGTTGCTGGCAGATGCTCGCACGGCTAGTGTGGATCAGTTTACGTTTAGCTGGGAAGGCGAGGCGTGCCATTTTAGCTGCCAGATTACGAATGTGCGGGATGAAACGGAAATTGTAGAAAGTGTGGTGATCTAATGGCAGACTTGCCGGAGTATTTGGTAGACCAGACGGAAGAGGAAATTTTGAGTCGTATGCTGGAAAAAGTGCCTTCGGACATTGATAAGTCCGAGGGCTCTTTTATTTGGGATGCGCAGGCGCCAGTGGCGTTTATGCTATCCGAAGCGGCGATCTGGGCGCAGGAGCTGCTGCGCCGGGGCTTTGCCAGCACGGCAGCCAGCAACAACCCGGATTTTCGCTCGCCGGAGCTGGATCTGCGAACAGCAGAGCATGGAGTGACACGGAGGGAAGCGGTTGCTGCCTCAGGTATGGTCACATTCACGGGTACAGCGGGAACGACCGTTCCGGCGGGAACGTTGGTGGCGACCCCGGCAGATGATGTATCCGGGGAAGCTTCCATTGAGTATGCGACCACGGCAGCGGCCACGCTGGATGAGCAGGGTAAAGGAGAAGCGGCGATTCGGGCAGTCAATCCCGGTCGCAGCGGTAACGTACCCGCGGGCGTCATTCAGGTGATGGCTAGCCCGGTCAATGGTGTTTCCTCCGTTATCAATACGGAGGAAACGAAAAGTGGCACGGACATTGAGAGCGACCAGATGTTGCTGGAGCGTTTTTATGCCAAGGTGCGGAACCAGGGGACAAGCGGCAACAAGGCGCAGTATATGCAGTGGGCGAATGAAATCGCCGGAGTAGGCGGCGTGGAGGTTGTTCCGCTCTGGAAAGGGCCGGGTACGGTGGCTTTATATGTGCTGGACACGGATAAACGTGCTGCCAGTCCGGATATCGTCGCTGCGGTGCAAAAGTATATCGATCCGACCCAGGATGGACAAGGCGAAGGGCTGGCACCAGCGGGCCCTGTGGTGACGATCATGCCAGCGACAGAGGTGGAAATTAACATCTCGGTCAAGGTACAGCGTACCAAGGAGAAGCCGTCCACCCTGGATGAAATCAAAAAGCTGATCGAAAGCGGAGTGCGGACGTATTTGAAGCAGCTTGCTTTTTACAAGGAAGACCCGTTGGTTCGGTATACCCGGATCTCTGCTGTTTTGCTGGACATTCCAATCATTATTGATTTCTCTGAGCTAAAAATCAACGGACAGACCAATCAAAATATTGAGATTGGATCAGGCCAGGTGGCGGTGCTGGGGACGGTGAGCGTCAGTGAGTAATGATGGAATGAACATGAACGATCAAACGAATCGTCTAGCTCTGGGTGAAGAGGGGCACATGGGCAGCTTGCGGGGACGCGAGCTGTTTTCCTATTTACCCGCCTACTATGAAATTTCCCGTGTGATGCGCTCCGATATGGATGCAAAGGGCAGTGAACTGGATTCCTTGTATCTGGCGATGGATGCGACGGTGGCTCAGTTTTTCGTCCGTACCGCTACCTGGGGATTGGAACGCTGGGAAACGGAGCTAGGGATCGCAACCGATCTCAGTAAACCGCTGGATCAGCGGCGTTCGGTAGTGGAATCGAAGCTGCGCGGAGCAGGGACTTTTTCAGGCCGACTTGTCAAAAATGTAGCTGAAGCATATGACGGCGGTACGGTAGATGTTACTTTTCATCCCGCCGAATGGGGATTCACGGTCAAATTTATAGATACCATCGGCATTCCGCCCAATGTGGAGGATCTTAAAGCAGCCATCGAGGAGATCAAGCCGGCTCATTTGGCGGTTGAATATAAACTACGCTACCTGACCATTGCTGAAGTCGAATCTATGACCATCTATGAAAATGAACATACAACACAGGATAGATATTTAGGAGGTGGCGCATAACATGGCAAGTGAGAAAACACCAAATCTGGGCTTAAATCAAATTGACCGTACATCGCCCAAAACAACGTATTTTGATTTGGAGAAGTATTTGGATCAAAACTGGCGCGCTGTAGATAATTTTGCAGGTGATGTGAATGATGGTGTGGATGCGATCAAGAAGCGGTTGGATACGACGGAGCGTAAGGCGGTAACCCTGGAACCTGGGGTGCAGATTGTTCATGCGGAAAAGGCCGCACCGTTCTCGCTCACGGGGCTGAGCGGGCGTACGTTGGTGAATTTGTTGGGTAGAGATTGGGGAGCATCGAAAACCCTTTCGAGGTTCGGACGCTTTCAGTCTGCGTTGAATATTGATGTTACAAAAAGCATAGTAGGAGGCGGTTCTTTAAAAATAACATCGGAACTTGCCAATGCTATTGCTGATGGTTTTGGTAATACAACCACTACAATAAAAGCGGGCAAAAAGTATATTGCTCTTGGGAATTTGTACAACGAATCTGGTAGTAACATGCGCATCGTTATTCAGGGAACTAGCTTTTCAAGTCCGTTGGTTACTTCCAAGAACCAGTGGGAGTTCACTTATGTAGCATTTTCAACTTCAGTAGATGTTAATAACACCCAAGCGATGGCGCGACTAACTGTTACAACAGCCGGTCAAGTTGGCTATGCAGACGCACTTAGATTATATGAGATTTCTGATGCTGAATACACAGCACTTGCCAGTATGACGCTAGAACAGGTGGCGACGAAGTATCCGTATGTAGAAAGTGTAACGCCTGTGCGGAATCCGTATGCAATTCGGTATGGTGAAAATTTGTTGCCGCCGTTCTATGAGTGGAGTTATGGAACCGCAAAACTGATTGTTAACACCTCATATAATGCGACTTTCACACGCGCAGGCTCAGGGCAAAACGTGTATGTAGATGTTACGGGTGTAAGTGGGCAGGCTTACACATTTACCGTTAATAGTGATGAAGCGGCAACGTGTGAAATTCAGTTCTACGATAAGAACCTTGTGAGCGTGGGTAGTCCCGTAATTAAAAATGATAACCTTTGCCAATTCACGGCACCATCGAGTACGGCTGTAATACGGGTAGTTATGTACACACTCAATGGAGCGAGTGGTACTGTGACATTTACTGATCCCATGCTCAACATCGGCAGCACCGACAAACCATTTAAGCCACGTGAGGATTCCATGCTTGCCCTGCAGACGGACTTGTACGCAGACCCGATTACAGGTGAAAATGCTGATACGGTTTTAGAGCATGATGGGCAGTATTTCAAGGCTAAAAAATGGAACAATGTGACGCTGGATGGATCGTTCGTCTGGACGCTTCCGGGTAGCTATCCAGGCTATAAAGTTGCAGGAATATCCGGGTTAGGTCCAGCTAAAGCGTATGATTCGCTATATGTTGCTAAGTACGATGGGAGGATTCTGACACATAATTCAGCAATGACAGCGGCTGATAACGCCTATTTCCGTAATCAGACGACTAAGGATGCATTTGATGTATCTATTTCCAGCGCAGATAGTGGATGGGGAGACAGCTACACACCGTCAGCAGATGAGATAAAGGCGTATTTTAACGGTTGGAAGATGAAAATATCCGGTCAGGTCGCCAGCTCAACGTATAATGGCATAGGTGAAAAGGCATGGGTTGAGCAGGTATACGCCAGAAAGACTCCTACTTATATCGGAGAAGTTAAAGCCATTGACCGAATTTCGACTGAGGGGCCTCTGGCGTACACATTGAATGGCGAGACAGCATACCAACTCGTATACCAACTTGCCACGACTACCGTCGAGCCTATCTTATCCGAGGGACAGCTTACGTTCACTGAGGGAGATAATCAGGTTGAGATTGGTACGGGCATTGTGTTGAGAGAGAGAGCAAGTATCTATACCGAGACTGCCTCCGAATACGGATGGTGCATGAACATTAACAATGCTAGTTTTGGTGCGCCTTTGCTCAAAAACCGTACCGTTCGTTTGTTGGATGTATACAAGGATGGTTTATCGGACCGAAGATGGCGTAAAAGTTCGAGATGGACAACCAGTGCCGGGGCGCTGACACAAATGATTTATGCGACGAGTAAAGACTTGGAATCATCCTACAGCATTACTTACTTTACCGTAGACACTTCACCCGCTGCCTCTTTTGTCGGCTCCTACGCAGCGAACGAAAAAACGTTGCTACTGGACTTGGTAGGCAGTGTGCAAAAGAATACGGCTCGTGTGTCTGTACTGGAGAATAAGAAAGCGGAGAAAGATAGTCCAGCGTGGATTACGCCGACGCTACTGAATGGCTGGACTGCTGTAGTAGGTTTACAAGCATATACCGCAGGATACTACAAAGACAGTTCAGGTTTTATTCATATGAGGGGCTGGCTGACTGGAGGGGCAACGGCACAGACTACATCTATTTTCAGGCTACCTCAAGGGTATAGACCGTCACAGCGAAGTTTATTCGTTTGCTACGATTCTAGCTTGGCGGGCACTAACCTTAAAACATCTGCCATTGTCGTTAACCTGGATGGTACAGTAGCAGTGGACGCAGTTTCGGGTGGAAATTTGTCACTATATCAAATAAGTTTTCTAGCCGAACAATAAAGGAGGACAACACATGAAATCAGCACCCAAAGTAAATACAGACGGGCTCTATCTGGAGGACGAGTTGGTGGACGATGCCTTTTCGGGTGTCGTCCCTTTTTATAATCCATCTTCACTCACAATATCTGATACGGACAAGCAGTTAGACACCTATCAGCTTACTGACGGTAGTTCGAGTGTCATAGATGAAACGAATTCAAAAACCATTCCTGTTGGCTATACCGTTGGTATTCCAGTGCCACCTGGTTTATACCATCCTCGTTTTGACATTCAAGGCTGGTTGACCTATGAGGCAGAATATGGCGAAAAGCTGATTGAAGCACAGAACGCGCACGAGCAGTTGAACAAGGAATCTCATGCTTCATTTCAGAAGCTGCATGATGAATGGCAAAGCGAGCCAGAAAACGAACGTGGGAAAGAACCCGTATATTCTGCATCAAATTTTACAACTCCAGAACGAAAAGACCCAACGAAATTCTGGAGTGAAGGATTAAGTGGCGAAGCGATCAAGGAGCTGACACAAAAAACGGACCAACAGCCAAGCGAGGCAGACCAATTGAAGCAGCGTATTGCAGATCTGGAAGTAACGCTGACCCAACTCATGTTTGGTAACACAGGAAAATAACGTGTACTGACTATTCTATAAGTAGCAAAAATCTATATAAAAGAGGTGAAGTTATCATCATGGCAGCTTTAACAGAGGCTCAATTGCGTATTTGTGCTCATGCCTGCATCACCCGCTATGATCGGGGAGAGGGCAATGTAGCTACGATCATTGGAAGCTATGTTTTGGATGAACAACAGTGTGGCAAGGTAATGGAGATTATTTTATCCAAACGTTCTGATGTGATGAAGGGTAACGTAGAAGATTCGTCATCTGTGGATGTTACGAATAATCGGGGAGAAACGGTTAAATGGTATAGCTCTATTTTCCGCAAGAAAACAGTGTAAAGAATAGAGCAAAAACAACCTGAACCCAAAGGGGGAACGAGCATGTGTAAAAGAATGAATCCGACCCTGACTGAACGTTCCGAGCTGAAAATGAATAGATGGAGTAATCAGCATAAAAGAATTCAATTTGGTCAAGCGACGGTGCTAGGGATGGTGATCGTCAGTGTATAGTGATGGATTGAACAATAATCAACTCGATATCCAGAGTGTAATGGAGGATAACAAAAGTCAAAGGAGCAGTTTGCTGGGACGCGAGCTATTCTCCTATTTGCCTGCCTATTACGAAATCTCCCGTGTTATGCAAGCTGATATGGACGCAAAGGGTAGTGAATTGGATGCTCTATATTTTGCATTGGATGAGACACTGGCCCAGTTTTTTGTTCGCACTTCTACATGGGCGCTGGATCGCTGGGAGAATGAACTTGGTATTCCTATTGATTTGAAAAAGCCCCTGGAGCAGAGACGTTCGGTCGTAGAATCGAAGCTTCGTGGGAGCGGCAAATTTTCGGGTCGACTTGTTAAAAATGTAGCTGAGGCGTATGACGGTGGCGCCGTGAATGTTACCTTTCGACACACTGAATGGGGATTCACGGTCAAATTTATAGATACTACTGGTATTCCTCCAAACCTAGAGGATCTTAAAGCAGCAATTGAAGAGATTAAGCCGGCTCATTTGTCTGTAGAATATGAGTTTAGATATTTGTTAATTCGAGATATTCATGAGAAGAAGATTTTGAGGGAAATGGAACAGACCATATTGTCTAAATTTGCAGGAGGTGTTCAATAAGTGGCTAGTAATACAGACTATTTGAAACTACTCAAAAAGGACCCTGTTATTGATGGTAACGAGACTTTTAATATTCAAACTATGTTGAATGATAACTGGGATAAAATTGATGGTGCAGTCGGGGCATTGAAGGAGGAAGTTGCACATCTGGACCCGGAAATTCCAGATGCGACCACTACTAATAAAGGTGTAGTGCAGTTGAGCAATGCTACGGATAGTTCGTCGGAGCAATTAGCTGCTACGTCGAAGGCGATAAAATCAGTGATGGACGCTGTGAATGGTAGTTTAAAGAAGGCTACGCTTATTCCGCCAAATGTGGATTTAAACAATTACAAGTCGGAGGGAGAATATTATTGCCCAATCAGTGCCGATGCGTCCACAATGGGCAATATCCCGGTAAAAGAAGCTTTTTATTTAAAGGTTAGTCCTGCCGCAGGAGCTATTCAATTTTTCTCCACGTTTCCTCCCAACAATCAAAGACTTTTCACGCGTAGTTTCTACTCCTACGATAATAGATGGGGTCCATGGAATGAAATAATGTATAATAATACCTCCTATTTGGAGATGCGTAAGGGTGCAACTACAGCAGGTCCTGCTTATATTGACTTTCACACTAGCGGTAATGATGTGGATTTTGACTCACGTATTATCGCATCTAATGGGACGAAGCAAGTAGGGGAAGGAGAGTTAACTTTACAAGCAGGACGTGTGGTTACAACAGGACAAGTTTGGATTGCTCAAAATACGAATTTTGGCGCTACATCTAACTTGAAAGTTCCTATAGGAGATAACGATACAGGCTTTGATTGGGTTGCTGATGGGCAAATTGACTTATACTCAAATTCACAAGTACCAGCCCGACTGGTAGGTGGCGACTTTCAATTTAAAAACACAGACGGTAATTTCGAAAGTTTAAAACAAGCGATACAAACGGTAAAGCAATCTGGCGCTAATGCGAAACAGTCCGTGGTGGATAGCATTAACGCCAAAAGAGGAAGTGCATCCACCGCAATGGACTGGGGGCAAATTGTAGATGCAGTAAAAAATATATCCCCAGTCAAATCCAGTATAAACCAGTCGTATGAAATAGCGAATAGAAAGCAAGAAGCAGGTAGTGTGTATTACGGTCCGAGATGGTTTACCTTCCCGGCAAACACAACTATGATTTCATTCACAGCTACGGATACGACAGGCTCATATGAATTTATACGAAGAAAATCGGGAGCTTTTGATGGGGGAACCCCAGTGATAAGAATGATGGATTCTAACGGAATTACATTCGATATCTTAACAATTGCTAAAGGAGGTACTGAAGATGAACTTAGAACAGCAATCAGATCATGGACATTTGATGCAAGGGCAAGGGAAATTACAATAGTTTGGTATGAGCCTAGAGTGTCGGTTTTCGGAGTACCTGGAAACTTTAATATTAATAAAGAATTTTATTTATTACCAGGCGCTATTATGGGATCAGTTGATAGTAGGAATCCAGACACTCCAACGGTTTATGGCTCAGCGTTGAAAGGCAATCTACTGTATATGTAGGTTTAAATGATTACAAATAATAAAATAGGATTTTTTTCTAAAATGTATATTTAAATATGCCATCAATGAAGTGGCCAGCTAGTGGCAGCAATAGTGATGATTAAGCTTTCAATATGTTGGGCATAGATTTCAGCATCCATAAATTTAAAAAAATTAGCAACTAAACAAAATATAACAATAACAGATACGCCTCACAACGGAGTGTGTCTTTTTGTGCCCTTGATTACCTCAAGGGGACATTCATTTTACACCTTGGTTCAAAAGGGGGAACAAGCATGCATGAAAAGGTCGATCAGATTTGGCTGGGGTTTTCCACGGGGACCTTGATCGGTTATTTTTTCGGAGGGTGGACGACGATGTTGACGTTGTTGTTATGGATGGTCATTATCGACTTTTTTACCGGCTGGGCGGCGGCCTGGATTAACGGAGCATTGAAAAGCCGAGAGGGCTATTACGGTATTTTCCGCAAGGTTACGGTGTTTTTGATGATTACGGTAGCTCATCTGATCGACGGTATTCTGGGGGATGCACATTATTTCCGGGATGCCGTCGTTTTCTTTTATTTGGCGAACGAGCTATTGTCGATTATTGAAAATGTGGGCCGAATGGGAGTGCCAATGCCGGATATTTTGCGAAATGCGGTAGCCATTTTTGAATCCAAGTCGAATGGGGAAAAGAAAAAGCAAGCAGACCCCTCCGACAAAGGAAATAAAGCTTTATAAGGTGAGCAGAATGCACCTTTGCCCCATTTTCAGCACCAAGTTGGAAAAGCCCGGACCACGTCAATGGTCCAAGCATAGTTATAACAGTAACATCATCGGTTACAACATTATGAATGACAAGGAGGGATCGCCTTATGCAAAATCGCAGTCCTAACGCTGCCGAGGGCATTGACGTGTCCCGATACCAGGGAAATATTGATTGGAAACGTGTACGAGCCGATGGCAAATCGTTTGCCTTTATTAAAGCGAGTCAGGGGCAGCGTTACGTCGATCCGACATTTATCACTAACGCAAAAGGCGCCAAGGCAGCAGGGGTATTGCTGGGGGCTTACCATTTTGTAGATGCAACCAGCGTTGACGCGGCCAAAGCGGAGGCCAGACATTTTGCCGAGGTGCTGGATCGGGTTGGAGGTGCAGAAGCGCTTGACTTTCCAGCGGTCATGGATTATGAGAACAATCCGGGTGGACTTAGCTCTGCCGCGATCCATGAAGTAGCCATGGCGTTTTTGACGGAATTTGAAAGGGTAGGTGGTCGCAAGCCGATGGTATATACGGGAAACGCTTTTGCGGCCCATTTTAAAGCGCCGCTGGGAGCCTACAAGCTATGGATCGCGCGTTACAGCACACGAGTGCCCAACGATACCACAGCATGGAGGCTGTGGGACTTCTGGCAATACAGCGACAGCGGACGAGTTGATGGGATTCAAGGGCCCGTTGACCTGAATGTATACGCAGGAACAGAGGCAGAGCTGCGCCAAGCTTTTGCAGGAGAAGAGGGGGATGAGCCGATGACAGCAGAGGAAAAAGCAGCATTTAAAGCCTTGCAGCAGCAGGTTGCCGCACTTGAAAACGGTAAGGATGTGCTCAAACAGACATTGAACGAACAGACCGCTTATATTAAAAAAGTGGATCAGCGAGTAGGTGACCTGGAGGCGCGCCAGACGATGCAAGTGCCAGCTTGGGCAAAGGAAGCCGTAGCCGCAGCCGTTGCTTTTAATCCGTCGAGTCCGATTGTGGATGCCAAGCAGCCGAGCAGCTATGATTTTTATCGCCTGCTTGTAGTCTTGAACCGTCTGGGTGTGTTTAAGAAATCGTCGTAAACAACTGAAGAAACAGGAGCCAAGTGAGGAAATTGGATCTTGCAAAGAGGACGCGAGCAGATGGTAGAGCCGCGTTCTTTTTCATATATTTGTAGTTATTTTCCTGTGACATTAACTAACATTGCTTTCCGAAAACGTGTGGGAATTTTAAAAAAATCTATGAAAACGCTCTTGTCTACCACCTCATTTTATAGTAAAGTATCCAGTAATCACTCTCCATTCATGTAATCGCTTGTATATACTGTGAGTATATATGACATTTTTCACTATGATTCAACAAAAGCTGAATGCTTGGAGACAGCAATCTTCCTCATAACCTCACAGACCTTCGCATCGGGTACGAAACTTTAGGCATACATCACGGAGGCCGATTGAATTGAACCACAGGTGTTGATATCTACTTCTACATATAAAATTACCTTACACACCTCCTACTTGAGCATTTTGCAACAATCCCAAGAGCGATTTCAAATCAGCTTGATTCCATTAGACTTACTCGAAATAATGCACATGCGACCCGGAAGCAGTTCTTTCTGCTGAATATAAAGGGGTTATTCGGTTTAGCCGTTCAGCTCCATCATTCGCTTATACCTTACGATATGTGGCAGCTATTTGCTGTATAAGCTTACGTATCTGTGTGTCATGAGATTTAATGTGGACGCTGTGTCCATTAGATCATAGAGGTTATCTGGGCATTCATCCGGTATCAACGAACTAACAATATACGAGGTGTGAAAGGGGTCTGCTGCATGAGCAAAAAGTATGCAAAAAACAAAGCCTGGACCGTCCTGCTGGTGCTTGCATTGGGGGCTGTTCTGGCACTTTCGGGATGTGGAGGTTCCAATGAAGGCGCAAAACCGGAGGCAGGAAAAACGCCAGGAGGCGCAGGAGGGGGCGCGCAGGATACATTAATTTATGGACGCGGTGGCGATTCCGTGGCGCTGGACCCGGCGATTGTGACCGAAAGTGAATCGCTAAAAATTGGAATGCAGGTGTTCGATACCTTGCTGGAATACAAGGAGAGCACCACGGAGATTCAGCCGGGGCTTGCAGAGAGCTGGGAAGTATCACCGGACGGACTGATTTATACGTTCAAGCTGCGTCAAGGTGTAAAATTCCATGATGGAAGCGACTTTAATGCAGAAGCTGTTGTATTTAACTTTAACCGCTGGTCTGATCCGAAAAGTCCATACAAATTTGAAGGGGACTCGTATGATTATTATGATTCCATGTTCGGCCCAGAAGGGAGTCGGGTGATTAAGGAGGTCAAAGCGGTAGATGCGAACACTGTTCAGTTTACACTGACCAAGCCGCAGGCGCCTTTTTTACAAAATATCGCTATGCCATCCTTTAGTATCGCCAGCCCTAAGGCTATTCAGGAGAAAAAGGCTGATTTCAAGAGCAATCCGGTCGGTACGGGACCCTTTGTATTTAAGGAATGGAAGCGGAACGATACCATCACGCTGGAGAAAAATCCAAACTATTGGAAAGAGGGACAGCCGAAGCTGGCCAAGATCATTGTTCGTTCTATTCCCGACAATACCGCGCGATTTAATGCTCTGCAAAACGGAGAAATTGATCTGATGGAGGATCTGAACCCGGACGATGCGAAGCAACTGGAAGGCAATAATGAACTGCAAAAAATCGAACGCCCATCCTTTAATGTGGCGTATATCGGATTTAATTTGAAGAAAAAGGTATTCAATAATCCCAAGGTGCGGCAGGCGCTTAATCATGCGGTGAACAAGCAGGCCATTATTGATGCATTGTTTGCGGGAGAGGCCAAGCCTGCGGTCAATCCGATGCCGCCTACATTATGGGGATATAACGATAGCATTCAGGATTATACCTACGATCTGGACAAGGCTAAATCCTTGCTGGCAGAAGCGGGCTACCCTAATGGGCTTACTGAGCCGTTAACCTTTTACGCGATGCCTGTATCTCGTCCGTATATGCCTGACGGTAAAAAGGTAGCGGAAGCCATTCAAGCTGATTTTGAAAAAATAGGTGTTAAAGTAAATATTCAATCGCCGGAATGGGCTACTTATCTGGATGATGTTAAGGCCGGCCAGAAAGATGATTTATACATGCTGGGTTGGAACGGAGATAATGGCGATCCAGACAACTTCCTGTACACCCTGCTGGACAAGGATACGATTCCGGGTAATAACCGTAGCTTTTATGTCAATGAGGAGCTGCATAAAATATTGGTAAAAGCTCAGGTTGAGGTCGATCAGGACAAGCGTGCTGAGCTGTACAAACAAGCACAAGTGATTATTAAACAGGATGCGCCGTGGATTCCACTGGTTCACAGCACACCGCTGATGGCAGGTAAAGTGAACCTCAAGGGCTTCGTGCCTGCTCCGGCAGGTATTGAATCGTATAGCAACGTTTATTTTGAATAGCCCAAATAGCAACATACGCAAGCAGGCGGTGATTCTGGTATGAACTCATATATTATAAAAAGACTGGCCGTATTGATTCCGGTATTGCTGGGCATGACGCTTATCGTTTTTTCGATTATTCATGCCATTCCGGGGGATCCGGCGGAAACGATACTGGGAGACAAGGCCACAGAGCAGTCCAAACAGGCACTACGTGAGCAGTTGGGGCTGGACAAGCCGTGGTTGCAGCAATATGGAACTTACCTGGGGGAGCTGGCCCATGGCGATTTGGGTGATTCGATCCGCACCAGACAGCCGATTGCCCGGGAAATGCTGCCTTATCTGGCGGCTACGCTGGAGTTGACGGTGGCGAGTATGTTTTTTGCCGTTGTTGTTGGAATGAACGCGGGTATCGTGAGCGCCTGGAAGCGAAATTCATGGTTCGATTATGTCAGCATGGTCATTGCCCTTGTCGGGGTGTCGATGCCCATTTTCTGGCTGGGCTTGATGGAGCAATGGATTTTTGCCAATAAGCTGCATTGGCTTCCTTCTATCGGACGCATGAATTCCCGTGATCCGGTGGAGGCGGTGACGCATTTGGCGGTTATTGATGCAATGATTGGTGGACGTATGGAGCAGGTATGGACGGTCATCAAGCATTTGATTTTGCCCAGCATCGCACTGGGAACCATCCCGATGGCGGTCATTGCGCGTATTACCCGTTCCAGCATGCTGGAGGTTATGGATTCGGATTATATTCGCACGGCGCGGGCGAAGGGATTGGCATCTTTTCAAGTCGTGTACAAGCATGCACTTAAAAATGCCGCCATCCCCGTGCTTACCGTCATCGGTCTTCAGACGGGCTCGCTACTGGGCGGCGCGGTGCTGACAGAGACCATTTTTGCATGGCCCGGCATCGGACGGTACATTTTTGAAGCGATTAGCTCGCGTGACTATCCTGTCATTCAAAGCGGGATTCTGATCATTGCGTTCCTGTTCGTCATCATTAATCTGATTGTCGATTTGCTGTACGCGGTTCTGGACCGGCGTATCCGTTATCAGTAATCAAGTCGTCAATGGGTCAAGGGGGAGCTTGTCCGATGTCACAATTTTCGATGGAACCCAACAATATACCGACGACACGCCATACGCTGGCGCATGTGCCTGTCGTTTCCGGCCCTTGGAGAGACGCGTGGAGGGCTTTCCAACACAATAAAATGGCGCTCGTCGGCCTCAGCATTATTATCTTCTTTGTCATTATCGCTTTGATCGCTCCGTGGATTGCTCCGTTTGACTATAAAGCGCAGAATTTGGTGGATCGCTTGCAGCCCCCTTCCGCAGAGCACTGGTTCGGGACGGACGATCTCGGCCGGGATTTGCTGACCCGTACGCTGTATGGAGCCAGAATCTCGTTGTGGGTCGGTTTTCTGTCCGTCATTGGTTCAATGATCGTAGGAACGGCCTTGGGTTTAATTGCGGGATTTTATGGAAAATGGGCAGATATGATCATCTCGCGGCTGTTCGACATTTTACTGGCGTTTCCGGGGATTTTGCTGGCGATTGCCATTGTGGCTATTTTAGGACCTTCATTGGAAAATGCACTGTATGCCATTGCGATTGTCAATGTGCCAACGTATGGACGATTGGTACGCTCCAAGGTGCTCAGTGTCAAAACCGAGGAATATATCACTTCTGCCAGAGCGCTTGGGGCGAATAATGTACGAATCATACTCCGGTATATTTTGCCGAACAGCCTGACACCGATCATCGTACAGGGCACGCTGGGAATTGGAACGGCGATCATTGAAGCGGCGGCGCTTGGATTTCTCGGCTTGGGCGCACAACCTCCTCAACCGGAGTGGGGGAAAATGCTGTCGGATTCACGCCAATACATCCAGAATGCACCATGGACTGTTATTTTTCCGGGTATATCCATTATGCTGACTGTATTGGGCTTTAACCTGATGGGTGACGGCTTGCGGGATGTGCTGGACCCGAGGGCGAAGCGCTAGAACAAAAGTAGTGAGGTATTTTCTTATATTTCTATTTAAAAGAATAAAAAGGTGTTCCCCGGCCAGAATCCTAGTGGCTGGAGGAGCACTTTTTTTATATGAGATTTTTAAAGCATCTCCTCCCCGGATTTCTCCCCTGACCATTGCCTTATTCAAGTAATCCGGGGGCGGTGGTGATGGGAAGCACAATCCGACTGCGCAGTGGAGCTAAAAGCAACTTTTACGTACAGCTATAAGCTTAAAATCATGTCAGCTTTCCTGAGACGTGAAAAAAATGTATAATCACTCCAATTGAGTACGTTGGGAGTGGGATTTATGACATGGCAAAACAAGAGAGAGCATCGGCAGTTTCCGGAACAAACACGAAGCGATGCTTCACGGGCAGCATATGAACGGGATTACTCCCGATTGATCCATTCACCGACCTTTCGTCGGCTGCAAGGCAAATCACAGGTATTTGGCGCAGGCACGGGCGATTATTATCGCACACGGCTGACGCATTCGCTGGAGGTAGCACAGATTGCACGTGAAGCGGCACGCAGCTTGCTGCGGCGGCATCCCGAGGTGGAGCTGGGGCAGGCGGATAACGCCGGGCTCATTATTGATCCCGAGGTGGTGGAATGTGCGTCTATTGCGCATGATTTTGGTCATCCACCGTTCGGGCACAAGGGCGAAGAGGTACTGGACGGCATTTTGGATCAGTTGATCGAGACGAAGGTGAAAAAGATAGCGGCCGCTGGAGGCTTCACGCCTGATTCCAAGCAGGGACTGGAGGCATATGCACATGAGCGGCGAATCTACGAGCATTTTGAGGGGAACGCACACAATTTCCGACTGATTATGTTTTTGGAGAAGCGTGAGAACGTGGATGGTCTGAATTTGTCGGACGCTGTTTTACTGGGGATCAACAAGTATCCGTATCCGGGGATTTTGAACAAAAAAGGGATGTATCTGCATGAGTGGGAATACATTCGTTCCATCCGCGAGGATTGGGGAATTCCTGATGGTCAAAAGACGCTGGAGGCCCAGCTTATGGACCTGTGCGACGATATTGCGTATTCCGCGCATGATCTGGAGGACGGTATTAAGGCAGGGAAAATTGAGGTGCACGAGCATTTTTTATATGATCCGTATTTGATCCGTCTGATTACAGAAAAAATCACCACGTTGGAGGATAGCTTCTGGCAAGGCTGGCAACTGGCTCAGATCGAACAGAAGGTGGCGGCTGTGCTCAGTGATTTTTTGAAGGTATGGAATGGCAAGATGCCAATGTGTGAACACGATTATTCCCGTACCCGTCGTGAGGTGAAAGCGTACTGGGTCAGTCTGTTCGTCAGCAGCTTGGGTGTAATTGATGTGGGTGATTGGAAAAAGGTTACTTTTGTGCGGGATGGAAGCGAGGATCTCGATATGCTTCGTACCGTGAGTGTGCTGAAAAGCTTTGCCTGGGTCACGATGATCCGTGATCTGCGCGTACAACGGCTGCAAAAACGGAGTGAATGGATGCTCAGACGGCTGTGGCTGGCTTTTCTCGATCCAGAGACATCCAAGTCCATTATTCCGAGTGATTGGCTTCAGCGCTTTGAACGTGATCAGGCCAAGGCAAAACCGATTTGGACTTGGGAGCATATGGTCATTGATTATATTGCAGGGATGACCGATGCGTTTGCCGAGAAAATCTATAATGAGCTGTATGGTTTGAAGGTGGGTTCCATTTATGATCTGGACTAACGATTCATGCTGAACCCCATATAGTAGAAGAAACTGGTTTTTAAGTATGGAAAAGAAGGGGGGGATATCTATGGGTTCTCAGTCTATACCTGCCCAATCACTGAAGCTGGGGGTACTTGATATGGTGCCGTTGCTACCCGGAAACCGACCGGAGCAGGCCGTTCAATGGGCAGGAGAGCTGGCGAGACGTGCGGAAGCGTGGGGCTATACGCGCTATTGGACTTCGGAGCATCATGATATGGAGGGGCTGGCTTCCTCCAGTCCGGAAGTGTTGCTGGCTCACATCGGGGCGGTGACCCGGAAAATCAAGCTGGGGGCAGGCGCTATTTTGCTTCCGCATTATAGTCCGGTCAAGGTCGCAGAATGGTTTCATCTGCTGGCGGCTCTATATCCGGGCAGAGTCGAGCTGGGTCTCGGGAGAGCACCCGGTGGAGGACCACATGCGTCGATGGCGCTGAGCGGCAACTTTCTCCAGCATGTGGCTGAACTGCCACAGACGATGGAAGCGCTGCTGGCTTTGCTGGAAGGTACCTACGAGTATGAGCAGGTGCCCGTGTTTGCCCGTCCAATGCCTGAACAGCCACCTGCGCTGTGGATGCTGGGTACAAATCGTAAAAGTGCCGAATACGCCGCCCGGTATTCAACTGGCTATGTGTTCGGTCAATTTATGAGTGAGCAGGATACGGGAGAAATGCTGAGCATGTACCGTTCCGGCTTTCAGCCGTCCAAACGAATGGACAAGCCCCGGACGATGGTTGCTGTAGGGGCCATATGTTCCTCAACGAATGAACAGGCGCAGCGGTGGGCTGCACAGATTACGATGGGTGACCCTGCGATGCGGGCTAATTGGCTGGTGGGAACACCAGCGGATGTTGCCGAACGGTTGCACAGCTTGCAGGTTGAGTATGATAATGATGAATTTCTGCTGGTTACCCCCATTCCCGATTATGAGCAGCGGCTTCAATCCTACCGTCTTATAGCGGAGGCCATAAAATCTAGCGGTGATTCCAAATGAAAAGAGATCTGACATGAACCGACATGAAATAAATAGTTCTGCTATGAATATGCAAAGATACATATATACCTACGCGTGTCATGAAACCGAGCGAGAGCTGTGTCTTTTGGAGTTGAAAAGCTTGTTCGGCCAGCCGCCTGCGCATGATTCCATGCTGCTGTCCCATCGGCGGTTAGAGCCGGGCATCAGCCCGTTCATCCATCTTCGGCTGGATGTGACTGCAGATGCGGGTACTTTGGATGAGCTATGCGAGGCAGCTTCCGCAATTCAACTTGAAGAAGGGAAGACCTTCAAGGTCCTGTGCCTTAAGGAAGGCGACAACGTGGCCGACTATGACGAGCGACGAGGTATAGAAAGACGCATTGGCGCACGTATTCGGGGGCAGGCGCAAATGAAGGAACCGGATGTCACCCTGGGTGTCGTACGGGTAGGAGAGCGGTGGCTGCTCGGCAAGTGCATGTACAGCGACAGATCATGGCTGGAGCGCCGTCATAAGCCGCAAAACTACTCCACCGGACTACCAGTGCTGGTAGCCAAAGCGCTTGTGAATTTAGCAGTGCATGACATAGCAGCACAGGATATAGATGCGGGCCGATTGAAGTTGCTGGACCCGTGCTGTGGCATGGGTAATGTAATGATTGAAGCACTGAGCATGGGAAAAGATATTCACGGTTGTGATATTAATCCGCTGGCGGTACGTGGGGCACGCGTGAATTTGCGTCATTTTGGATATGAAGAGGATCGGGTGAAACTGGGAGATATGAATCTGCTGGAGGGAACCTATGATGCAGCGATATTGGATATGCCCTATAACCTGTGCTCCGTGCTCCCTGCCGATGAACAAAAGCAGATGCTGCGCAGCCTGAGGCGCTTGGCCGCACGAGCGGTAGTCGTAAGCACGGAGCCGATGTCAGCATTGCTGTCCGAGTCAGGCTGGACCCTCACGGAGCAATGCCGCATACACAAGACAGGTATGAGCCGGGAAATATGGATCTGTGAATAGTTTGTTAATACTGAGTTTTGTAGTTAACCAAGTTCAGCGGCAGTTCCTGATCGGCAGCATAGGCTTTCAAATTGGTGAGGAAAATATCTACCGCCCGTTCAGCGTAACGGTCCGTGTCGCCTGCAATATGCGGCGTAATCAGGACATTCTCCAGACTCCACAGTGGATGTGACGCGGGTAGCGGTTCTTCCTCGAAAACATCCAGTCCGGCAAAGGCAATATGCTTTTGCTCCAGAGAGCGCACAAGTGCATCCGTATGGACAGTGCTGCCACGACCTACATTAATGAAGAAAGCTCCCTTACGCATGGCTGCAAATGCCTTTTCATCAAAGAAGTGACGGGTTTCCTCGGTGAATGGCAGAATATTTACCACGATATCCGCCTCTCCCAACGCTTCATGTAATTGCTCATTTGTGTACATGCGCTTCACATGAGGGGCATCCTTGCCGGAACGCCGAACTCCGATCACCCGCATGCCGAAGGCTTCTGCGATCCGGGCCGTTTCACGACCGATTTCGCCCACGCCCGTAATCAGCAGTGTTTTACCACGTAATTCCGTCAGGTCGCCTTCCGGTGGCTGCCATGTTTTCTGACTTTGCAAGAGAACTGCTTGCTGTAAATACCGTGTATGCGACAGCAGCATCCCGAAGATTTGCTCCGTAATTGGAACGGCATGAACGCCGCTTGTATTGGTGAGTAAAATATGACGCTTTTCCAGCTCTGCAAGTGGCAGCTTATCAATGCCCGCCGACCAGGTCTGTATCCATTTCAGCTTGCTGTCGGGATGCAAAGCCGCTTCGACAATATGCTTGGACCAGCCTAAAATGACCTCGGCCTGTCGGATCTGTTCAGGATTCAGCTCTTGGGCTTTGCCAATGACCAGCTCATAGCCCGGGGCTGCTGCACGAACCTGCTTTTCTTGCTCTGCGGTAAGCTGGTGTAAACTGATGATGTTTCCCATAATTCATTACCTCCTCGGCTTTTGATTCTTTGGAGCTTCCAATATATTCTGCTGAATCATCCTTTCAAGGATAACAGATTGGTGAAAAGATTGCATAAATAAGGGTAAAAACGAGCTTGCTGTGTCACTATAGATAACAACGAATGACTGTAGCTCTTTATGAAAGGAAGACGATGACGATGAACGGATCAAAGCCGATAGTTTCGCATACAGCACAGACACAAAGACTTTTTACCGCGATTGCTCTCCCGAGCGAGCATAAGGAGGAGTTACGGCGCTGGGTGGAACAGGATATTAACGAGCTTTCTTTTCGCAAATGGACCGATTTCAGGGATTATCACGTAACACTTCAGTTTCTGGGGGATGTGGCGACCAAGGATATACCGGAACTGGAACAGGCCTTATTTCAGGCAGCCGCTGCACATCCCCCGTTCACTCTCGGCATTGGCGAACCGGGGACTTTTGGGCGAGATGGATTTCCGCGTGTGCTATGGAGGGGAGTTACGGGGCAGAAGGATTGTTTGAACCAGCTCCACCAATCCATAGTTCAGGCTACCGAACCGCTTGGTTTTAAGCCGGAGGAACGGTCTTACCGACCCCATATCACAGTAGCACGTTCATATACAGGGCAGGAGCCTGTTCCGGCGTCTATTTTTCAGTCCGATAACCGGATAGGCGAGCCGTGGGAAGTGGAAGAATTTGTTTTGTACGCGACCCGAATGGGGCAAAAACCGATGTACCAAATAATTAAAATAATCCCATTATTAAGTTGAAACCCTTGATCTATCAGCGATTTTAGTGATATAGTGTTTCAGCGTTATTCAAAAGGCGCATTTTGGGTTACATATCTGAGGAATGTGCCTAAAGTTCACGGGAGGAACATTATGGAAATCGTTAAAGAACATCGTTGGTTTGCACCTCTTTTGAGTGTGCTGCTTGTTTGTATATTGGGGGTAGGCCTCTACGCTGAGGTTCAACAAACACAAAAAAATCATAAAAATGCACCTATGCAATCTCTGAGCTGGTCAGGGAACTCTTTGGCTCCTACACACGGGGACAGGATGGGGACCCATAACGGGTCAAACAGGACAAGTCCCATCTTTGCCGAGGCTCATGGGCAGCCGAGCTGGAAACAAATCATGCCGACTCCGTTACCCGCTTCCCAGATGAAGCAGGCGGGACAAGCCCAGAGCAATGTTGCAACCGGCGTGAAAAAGCCTGAAGTCCAGCATAGCAAGTCCGCAATTCTTACCCCTCCTACAACCATCTACTTTACGAAGACACAAATGCTCTCTCAGGATGACAAGGCGTTGTCTACCTGGAGCTATCATGTCTCCGCTAAAGAACTGCTCCTGCTACAAAAAATAGTCATGGCAGAAGCAGAAGGCGAACCGTACGAAGGCAAAGTGGCAGTTGCCAACGTTGTCTTAAACCGGCTGCGGTCAGCCCCATTTCCCGATACGATTCAGGCAGTGATTTATCAAAAAGCGCAATTTAGTCCGGTCGCGAACGGGCGTCTTCGTCGTGTTCAGCCCAACCAGGACAGCATTCGTGCGGTTACGGCTGCGTTGAACGGCCATAAAGCCGTGCCTGATAATACCTGTTTTTTCCTGTCGCTGACGTTGGCTCAGGATCTTACGGTACATCATTCGCGTACCAAGGTGAAAACAATCGGACATCATACCTTTTATAAATAAAGGCAGCCTTCTACAAATAACAGCCCTTTCTAAACAACAGGGTTCAGCTTTGTGAACGTATATTTTCGTGTACAGGTGAAGCTTGTATGCAAAAAGAGGTATAATGGGTAAAGGAAAGGTACCTAAGTTTTGAAAGTGACTATGGAGGTGGCAGATGATATGAAAATCACATATTACGGACATTCAGTGGTGCTGGTGGAGGAAGAGGGCAAACGGATTATCATTGATCCTTTTTTGACTGGAAATCCTAAATCAGCAGTGAAAGCTGAGGACATTCAGGTGGATGCAGTGCTGTTGACGCATGGTCATGCCGATCATTTTGGAGATGCTGTTGAAATTGCCAAGCGCAACGATTGCCCGGTGATTGCGGTGGCGGAATTGGCTGACTATTGTTCATCTCAGGGAGCCAAGGCTCACGGTATGAACCTTGGCGGTGGTCACCAATTTGACGGCTTCCATGTAAAATTCACGCTTGCGTTCCACAGTTCCTCTTTAAATGTGGATGGACAAACGATATATATGGGTGAGCCTGCGGGCATTTTATTGACCATAGGAGGCAAAACATTTTTCCATGCTGGCGATACCGCCCTGTTTGGCGATATGCGTCTCATTGGGGAAACTAACTCAATAGATGCTGCGGTATTACCGATAGGTGACGGTTATACCATGGGACCGGAGGATGCGCTGCTGGCAGCCAAATGGCTGCGGGCAAGTCGGGTGATACCGGTGCATTACAATACCTTTCCGGGCATTGAGCAGGACGGGAACGCCTTCTGTGACCGTCTGCACAAGGAAGGGATTGAGGGGAAAGCCCTGAATCCCGGTGAAAGCCTCGAATTTTAACCTGCATTGCCAAATTGCGAGCAAATGTCGGAGCGCCAGAATGTTCAATAGATATCCTCTGTCAGCCTTTTCTGTTCCTTCGGGAATGGGAAAGGCTGGATTTTTTAAAATGAATATTTATACATAAAAATGGTATGTTTTTGCATGCTACGTTGAAGCTGTAATGTAAAAGATTTATTATCACAATCATAAAAACTTTGAATTGCTAACATGGTAGGTCAATGATAAAATAATAGAACTAATTAGATTCATCAGTAGATCCGACGTGTTTTTCAAGTCAAGCTATTGCATAATTATTGAAAAGTATTCGCATTCGGCGGACCGTACCGCCTTGAATACGTCACATGCTTTGTCCCCCAATCCTCGTAGTTGTTCTTTGAGTTACCTCTTGTTGCCACTGTCTTCTATTCGGCCGCCTGTATTTCAGGCCAGCATGACTTTATAACAGAAAGGTTGCGTTCCATGAGACAGACAGGTTTACCACCCAAACAGGGATTATATGATCCCCAATTCGAAAAAGACGCCTGCGGCATGGGCTTTGTTGCCCACATCAAGGGAAAACCATCGCACGATATCGTAAGTCAGGCTTTGACCATGCTCGTAAATATGGAGCATCGGGGCGGTCAGGGAAGTGAACCGAACTCCGGTGACGGAGCGGGGATCATGATTCAGGTGCCGCATCTGTTTTTCCAAGAGGAAGCGGAGCGACTGGGCTTCAAGCTGCCAAAGGCGGGACATTACGGCGTGGGTATGCTTTTTGTATCCAATGATCCGAAGGTTCGTGAAGTTCATGAGCAGAAGCTGAGAGATATTATCGTAGATGAGGGTCAGAACTGTCTGGGCTTCCGTGATGTTCCGACTTATGACGAAATGCTGGGCAAATCGGCGAAAGCGGCCAAACCGGGCGTACGTCAGGTGTTCATCGGTCGCAGCAGCGATTTGAAGGAAGAACTGGACTTTGAACGGAAACTGTATGTTATTCGCAAACGGGCGGAGCTTGCCATTCGCTATAACGAAGAAGACCAGAACCGTGAGTCGTTTTATATCCCGAGTTTGTCATGCCGTAAGGTTGTATACAAAGGAATGCTTACAACCGAGCAGGTAGGACAATTTTATCTGGATTTACAGGATGAGCGGGTGACATCGGCGATCGCGCTGATTCATTCCCGCTTCAGTACGAACACGTTCCCGAGCTGGGATCGTGCGCATCCTTATCGTTTTATGATTCACAACGGTGAAATTAATACGATGCGCGGCAACGTGAACTGGATGCATGCACGTCAGGCCCAGTTTGAAAGTGAAGCGTTTGGCGAAGATATCGGCAAGGTAAAACCGGTTATTAACCCGGATGGTTCCGATACAGCCATGTTTGATAATACATTGGAATTCCTGTATCTGAGTGGACGTTCCCTTCCTCATGTAGCCATGATGATGGTGCCAGAGCCTTGGAACAAGCATGAGACGATGGACCCGAAGAAGCGGGCATTTTATGAGTATCACAGCACGATGATGGAGCCTTGGGATGGACCGGCTGCGATGGCGTTTACGGATGGTGTGCAGATCGGGGCAATTCTGGATCGTAATGGCCTGCGTCCTGCGCGTTACTATGTGACCAAGGATGACCTGATCGCCCTGTCTTCAGAAGCGGGTGTACTGGATATTGCTCCTGAAAATGTACTCTACAAGGATCGTCTCCGTCCGGGACGGATGCTGCTGGTCGATACCCAGGAGGGCCGCATCATTTCTGACGAAGAGTTGAAGGAACGTATTGCTTCCGAGGAACCTTACCAGGAATGGCTGGATGAGCATCTGGTCAATCTGGATGAATTGCCGGAAGCATTGGAGCAGCCGGAGCCGAAGCATGAGAATGTGAACCAGCTTCAGTTGGCTTTTGGCTATACGTTTGAAGAACTGCGTAAGATTTTGGAGCCGATGGCGCTCACAGGTGCGGAACCGATTGGCTCTATGGGATATGATGCTCCATTGGCGGTGCTGTCTGACCGTCCACAACGTTTGTACAACTATTTTAAACAGATGTTTGCTCAAGTCACGAATCCGCCGATTGATGCCATTCGGGAAGAGATCGTAACGTCCACGGCAACTACGATTGGACCTGAGCGCAATTTGCTGCATCCGGAACCCGAAAGCTGTCGTCAGATTCGTTTGGATTCACCGGTGTTGTCGAATGAGGAATTTGCTAAAATTCGTCACGTCCACCGTCCAGGCTTCAAGTCGATGACGATTCCGATCTTCTTTGAAGCGAAGGAAGGCGCAGAAGGACTGCGTAAGGCACTCGAAGGACTGTTTGAGGCTGCTGACCGTGTCATTGACAAGGGTCATAACATCCTGATTCTGTCCGACCGTGGCGTGGATGCTGAGAATGCGGCCATTCCGGCGTTGCTGGCTGTTTCGAGCCTGCATCATCACTTAATCAAGCAGGGTACACGCACACGTGTAAGTATTTTGCTGGAGTCCGGAGAGCCGAGAGATATTCATCATTATGCGGTGCTGCTTGGCTACGGCGTGAGTGCGGTTAATCCGTATCTGGCTTTCGAAACGCTGGATGTCATGATTCAACAGGGCTTGCTGCGCGGAATTTCGCACGAAAAAGCAATTAAAAATTATATTAAAGCTGCTACCAAGGGTGTAGTTAAAATATTGTCCAAAATGGGTATTTCCACGATTCAGTCGTACCGTGGAGCACAGATTTTTGAGGCCGTAGGTCTCAAACAAGATTTTGTTGATCGCTACTTCACCTGGACGCCTTCCCGCATTGGCGGTATCGGTCTGGAGGAAGTCACGGTGGAAGCGCTGGCTCACCACAACCGGGCTTTTACCGACAAGGACGGCAACGATAAAGTGTTGGATTCAGGCGGCGAATATCAATGGCGTAACGATGGAGAAGAGCATTTGTTTAATCCGCAAACGGTGCATTTGCTCCAGCAGTCGGTTCGCTCGGGAGACTACAAGCTGTACAAGAAATACGCCAAGCTGGTGCAGGGTGAAACTGAACAGCATTTGACGATCCGCTCCATGCTTCAGTTGAAGTCCGTGGGTGAACCTGTGCCACTGGATGAAGTGGAATCTGCTGCATCGATTATGCGTCGTTTTAAGACGGGAGCTATGTCCTTCGGCTCGATCAGTCAGGAAGCGCATGAGGATATGGCGATTGCGATGAACCGTATCGGCGGCAAGAGCAATACTGGTGAAGGTGGAGAAAACCCTGCACGTTTTATACCGGATGCCAATGGCGATTCCCGTCGCAGCTCGATCAAGCAGGTGGCATCAGGCCGATTTGGTGTAACGTCGAATTATTTGGTGAACGCCGACGAAATTCAGATTAAAATGGCGCAAGGCGCGAAGCCGGGCGAAGGCGGACAACTGCCAGGACGCAAGGTGTATCCTTGGGTTGCTGAGGTGCGTGGTTCTACGCCGGGCGTGGGACTGATTTCGCCGCCGCCGCATCACGATATTTATTCTATCGAGGATTTGGCAGAGCTGATCTACGATCTCAAAAACGCCAATCCGCGTGCTGACATTAACGTGAAGCTGGTGTCGGAGGTAGGCGTGGGCACGATTGCTACAGGAGTGGCTAAAGGCCGTGCTGACATTATTCTGGTCAGCGGCTATGACGGCGGTACAGGTGCTTCTCCGCAAGGCTCTATCCGCCATGCAGGTATGCCTTGGGAGCTGGGTCTGGCCGAGACGCATCAGACGCTGATGCTGAACAACCTGCGCGACCGTGTAGTGCTGGAGACAGACGGCAAGATGCTGTCCGGCCGTGATCTGGTGGTAGCTGCCCTGCTGGGTGCAGAAGAATATGGCTTCTCTACAGCGCCGCTTGTGGCGTTGGGCTGTATTATGATGCGGGTATGCCAAATGGACACCTGTCCGGTTGGTGTAGCTACGCAGAATCCGGAGCTGCGCAAAAATTATATGGGTGATCCTGCCCATGTGGTGAATTTTATGCGTTTCATCGCAGAAGATGTCCGCGAAATTATGGCCGAGCTGGGCTTCCGCACGATTCAGGAAATGATCGGACGCACGGATTGTCTGGATACCGTGAACGCCGACTCGCACTGGAAGAAGAAAGGCGTCGATCTGAGCTTGCTGCTGCATGTTCCTGAGCTGGAAGACGGCAGTGTACGTTACCGCGTACAACGCCAAAACCACGGTCTGGAAGAAACGCTTGATATGCAGAAGCTCGTACCGATGGCTACCGGGGCGCTGGAGAACGGAACAGCTGTAGAGGCTACCTTGCCTATAACGAACGTGAATCGGGCCGTAGGTACGATTCTGGGCAGCGAGGTTACCCGTAAGTACGGAGCGACGGGGCTGCCTGAGGATACGATTCGTTTTAACTTCATAGGATCAGCAGGTCAGAGCTTCGGGGCATTTATTCCGAAAGGTATCACGCTGAGCGTTGAAGGCGATAGCAATGACTATGTAGGTAAAGGGCTATCCGGTGGTAAGGTTATTGTGAAGAAATCTCACAAAGCGACCTTTAAGGCGGAAGAGAACATTATTATCGGAAATACGGCTTTGTATGGAGCGACCAGCGGGGAAGCTTATATTAGCGGAATTGCAGGGGAACGCTTTGCCGTCCGGAACTCTGGCGCACGTATCGTTGTCGAGGGTGTCGGCGATCATGGCTGTGAGTATATGACAGGCGGACGTGTAGCTGTACTGGGCGAAACCGGACGGAATTTCGGAGCAGGGATGTCTGGAGGTATTGCATACGTCTATGACCCTCAGGGAACGTTCCTAAGCCGTTGTAACCTGGAGATGGTGTTGCTGGAAGGTGTGGAAGATCCTACGGAAGCAGCGGATCTGCGCGGTTTGATTCAGCGCCATGTCACGTACACAGGCAGTGAAGCGGGACAACGTATTTTGGATGACTGGCAGGATGCGATTCAGCAGTTTGTACGGGTGATTCCGAAGGATTACAAGCGTATGGTTGAACAGATACAAAAAGAAGAGGCAACCGGTTTGAGCGGGGATGAGGCTCTGCTGGCTGCATTTGAAGCCAATATGCGTGAATTGGCGCGTGCCGGGGGCTAATGTAGCCCCGCACCAAATTCACTGAAAAAAGGACAGGCTGAATACCGCTGTTATGATCACGGTGGTACCAGCAAGTCCTTTTTTTTAGTTTTCTGAAAATGTAATTTATATCCTTGACAAACGTTATAGTTTCTGACATTACCCCCAAAATGTTTTCCTGAAACGGTAAATATGTTATAAAAAGTACCAAATTTTTTGGAATGTAACCGTTTACGTTAGAGTTTATGTCTTGTTATTTATTTTTGGATTGGTTATGATTTTTTTAGAGTACACAAACAAATCTAATATGCCCATCGTCCCTTCAAAACACAGAATAGGGTGACAGGATGAAGTTGAAGAAGTCAGCAGAAGACAAAATGATTTTTTTGTACCGGTATGTATCACTATCTTTAACGTCGCTTGTTTTTCTGTTCGAACCATCCAGATTAAATGTGTGGCAGAAGTTATTACTCATTGTGTTTCTATTTTTATCTGTTACATTATTTACGTGGATTTACCGCAAGTACAGACTTCATGATATGGTTTTGAAATGCAGCATTGCTCTGGAAACCGCAGGGATCATTTTATTGCTGCTCCCGACAGGAGGGATGGACAGTCCGTTCAAATGGTATGTGATTACCCCTATGTTGGTGGCTTGTGCTCACCTTTCTATGAGGTACAGTTGGACGCTCCTTCTTTCTTATATCGGCTTGGTACTCACATTTTGTTATATCTTTTTTACACCAGGTCAATATTTTTTGTGGGATATGGTGTTACAAAATGCGAATTTATTTCTGGTGCTGATTGTGACCACGATGGCCATGCAGGTGATCGGTGTCATGAAGAATGAGTTGAAGATGGCGAAGGAGCAAGCTAATGAGACGATGGAACATATTAAGTCGATTTACCACATCATGGAGACGACTAGCCACAACGAGGCATTGAATCTGGGGCAGGTCATCTCGGACTACACGGTTAAGCTGACAAAGCAGAGCCGCGCGTTTTTCTGGTTGGACAGTCAGGAGGAGGATGCGCCGGAGAGCAGTCAGACAGGTTGGACGGTGGAGGAAGAGGAGCAGCTATTCGAGGAGCTGGGGAATTACCGTGAGGAATTCAGGGAAGAGCGGGAGCCGTTTTTCAGGCATCTGCCAGAATGGGGCGATTTTCTCATGATCACGGTACCGATGACGACTCGTTTTGTAGCGACCATCGGTCTTAAGCTGGGCCCTGATCAAAGTTTGACGGGAAGACGCTGGCTTGTACAACAACTAATATTCCTGGCTGAGCTGAGCGCCGTATTCTTGGAGCGCTACGAGCTGGAGCGAATCGAAAATCAGTTGATTGTGACGAACGAGCAGAACCGGATTGCGAATGAAATGCATGATAATGTATCACAAAGTCTTTTTGGCATTGTATACGCGACGCATTCACTTCGGCAGACATGGCATGATCAGCCCAAGGAGCAGGTGGAGGAACAAATTGAGCTGATTCAGCAATCTGCCAACCAGGCAGTCAGGGAGCTGAAAGGGGCCATTCATAGCCTAAGCTCGAAAAAGAGCGGGGGGCCAACTTGGTTAGGAACGGTGAAAAGCCATCTGCATACGCTGTCCAAGCTGAATCATGTACAGATTGACTTTGATATTCATGGGGATCATTTTTCACTGCCGTACTTGTATCAAAAGGCTTTGTTCCGTATCATATCCGAAGCGGCAGGTAACGCAATCCGGCATGGGTTGGCCAAGCGGGTTGATGTGAAGTTAAAATTGACGCCCCAGGTGATTAGACTGTCTATTCATGACGACGGAGTAGGGTTCGAGACGGCGAGAATGGTAGCAGGAGGTGAGGCGGTCAGTGCAGGCAGTGGCCTGGGCATGATGAATATGGAATATTTAGCTCAATCAATGGGAGGTGAATTTGATATTTCAAGTCGAATCGGAGAGGGAACACAGATCCGATTGTCCATTCCAGTAAATGCTTATGAATAAGAGCATTTTGCATAAATCCCAAGAGCGATTTCAAATCAGCACTATATAGATCGAAACGGTTTAGTTCGTCTATATAGTGTACTTTCGAGCGTTGAGAATGGAATTATGCAAAATGCTGATAAAGATGTGTGAACATCCTGCAATACAAAATCTGCGGTAACAATCGGATACATAGGGATTATGCAAATCCTGAACTGTAGACAGGAGGCCGAATCATGAAAATTGTCATTGTCGATGATCATCCTTTAGTACGGAAAGGACTCGCTGCGGTTATATCCATGCAGCCCAATGTTCAGTTTGCGGGAGAGGCCCAGAACCAACAGGAAGCACTTGCGGTAATCGAGGAAACCGACCCGGATCTGGTGCTACTGGATTTGAAGCTTGCTGACGAATCGGGCCTGGATATTATCAAAATAGCACGCGGACGCGGGTTCAGAAGCAAATTTATTTTGCTGACATCCTCGGCCACACGGGAAGACTTCCTGAAAGCAGAGGAAGCTTCTGTGGACGGCTACGTACTCAAGGAGGCTTTGCCTGAGGAACTAATTTACGCGATTCATCTTGTCAACAAAGGACGCAAATATTATGATCCTGCTATTCTGGAGAACAAGCTGCGGGAGGATGCGGGCAATCTGACAGACGACCTGACACCTAAGGAAAAGGAAGTATTGGTCGAGCTGGGACAGGGAGCCTGCAACCGCGAGATTGCATCCCGGTTATTCATCAGCGAATTTACGGTCAAAAAGCATGTCAGTCAGATTTTGGCCAAGCTGCGGCTGGCGGATCGTACGCAGGCAGCGTTGTATGCCAATGCGATTGGTCTGGCGAAGTACGAGCCAAGAACATCTAGCGTTTGATGCGCTGAAGGCAATGGCGATGGAAAGCACTGTCCGACTGGGGAATGGGACCAATGTAACTTTCCAGTTCAGTTTATATAGCGAGTAGCAGAAGAAGTCTCAAAATCACCAGCTTCGGTGGTTTTGAGGCTTTTTTCTATTTATTTTTCCATAATCGACAAAGGCTGGTACAAAAGTATACCATGCCGTAGCCAAAAGTATACAATCCCCTCCCCCTGTAGTGATGGAGAAAGTGCCGTCCGGTTCCATGTCGTTCCCACAAGAGCTTGGTACAATTAGATCATACTTAAAATAAGAAGAAAAATTGTATGGGAGGGAGGATTTTTGTGGAGAAAACCATTTTGGATTATCTGGTCCTGATCAAAAAAAGATTGTGGCTGATTGCGATTTTTGTCATTCTCTCATGTGTAACGACTTACTTTGTGAGCGACAATGTCGTGAAGCCGGTCTATTCCGCCTCAAGTCAGCTGCTGGTTAATCATATTTCCGGTAAGCAGGGGAGCAACAATCTGAACGACGTCAACACAAGTCTTAATTTGGTGGAAAGCTACAAGCAAATTCTCACTTCACCCAAAATTATGGAGGCTGTCGTAACGGCCCATCCTGAATTCGGCTTGACGCA
This sequence comes from Paenibacillus sp. LT-B23, assembly GCF_059417685.1. Lineage (NCBI taxonomy): Bacteria > Bacillati > Bacillota > Bacilli > Caryophanales > Paenibacillaceae > Paenibacillus > Paenibacillus sp. LT-B23. Next base: position 70,119 of record NZ_JBSQBM010000015.1, read on the forward strand.
GCAAAAGCTGGCAGAAAAGCTACAGGTCAAAACCTCGGATAAAAGTCAGGTCATCGGCTTGACGTTTGAGGCAGGGAGTTATTCACAGGCCGCCGCTATTGTTAACGCGGTAACCCAGAAATTCGTGCAGACGGTTCCGGGGCTGATGGAATTGAATAATGTGAAAATTTTGAATGAGGCGGACCCGCGGGCCAATCCTGACCCCACCAATGGGAATCCGCTCATGAATATTGCGATTAGCTTTCTCGTATCGCTGATGATTGCGCTGGGCACGATTGTGTTTCTGGAAAGCATCAACGGTACGCTGCGCACGGAAAAAGAGGCAGATGCGGACATCGGTATTCCGGTGATTGCATCGATCCCTGTCATTCGCAAGAAGGACATCGACGGCGCAGCCGGAAATTCCAAAGAACGGGTAGGGGAGCGTAAATATGCTGCGATTGAATGACATGTTGATTACAGAAAGCAATCCTTCATCGTATGTATCGGAATCATTCCGATCCCTCCGTACATACATCCGGCAGCAGGTCATCAGGCAGACGGACCGCGGGACGGTTCTGCTGCTGACCTCGCCAGAGAGCGGAGCAGGCAAAACAACGCTGCTCGCCAACATCGGCGTTTCCTTTGCACAAGAAGGCAAGAAGGTGGCTCTGGTGGATTGCAATCTCCATACACCAGCGTTGCACGAGATATTCGGATTGGAGAATACCGGAGGTTTATCGGCTTATTTGCGCGGTGGAGCTTCTTCCAAGTCCATCGTCAGGCATGGCGTGCCGGAGCTGTCTGTTATTCCCGGCGGAGACACCTTGTATAACGCGGCTGACTTGCTCGGCAGTGAACGCATGGTGGAGCTGCTGGAAGGGCTAAAACGCGAATATGACATCATATTGCTCGACTCGGCTCCGGCGCTGAATTATACGGATGCCCGCCTGGTCGCAAGCATGACGGATGGTGTGATTCTCGTCGCCAGACATGCCCGAACCAAACGGGAAGACTTACGCAAAACAAAGCAGCTCATGGATCAGGCCGGTGCGACACTGGTTGGAATTGTGATGAATCAGGTGAAGTAAGCAACACCAAAATTCGATGAAGCAAGGAGAATGAGTGCGATGACGAAAAGAGTGAAAAAGGCCATTATTCCAGCAGCGGGGTTGGGTACGCGCTTCCTTCCTGCGACCAAAGCAATGCCTAAGGAAATGCTTCCGATTATCAATAAGCCCACGATTCAATATATCGTGGAAGAAGCAATTGCTTCCGGTATTGAGGACATTATTATTGTAACGGGCAAAGGCAAGCGTGCTATTGAGGATCACTTTGACAACGCATTTGAGCTGGAATCGAAACTGCTGGAGGACGGCAAGCTGAAGCTTCTGGAAGAGGTACAGCGTTCTTCGGGAGTAGAAATTCACTACATTCGCCAGAAAGAACCCAAAGGTCTGGGACATGCGGTATGGTGCGCAAGACGCTTTATCGGGGACGAGCCGTTCGGCGTACTGTTGGGCGATGATATCGTAACAGGACAGAAGCCTTGCTTGCGTCAGTTGATGGATCAGTATGAGGAAACTCAAAATTCCGTCATTGGTGTACAACGGGTACCGCAGGAGTTCACAAACCGCTACGGCATCATTGAACCGGATCAACAGGACGGACGCCTGTACCGGGTAAACAATTTTATAGAAAAACCGGCTCCGGGCACTGCTCCTTCCGATCTGGCTATTATGGGCCGTTATGTATTCTCACCGAAAATTTTCAAATATCTCGATCTTCAGGAAAAAGGAGCGGGCGGCGAAATTCAGTTGACCGACGCCATCCAAAAGCTGAATCAAAGCGAGCGCGTGTACGCCTATGACTTTGAAGGAACACGTTATGACGTGGGCGAGCGTCTCGGTTATATTTTGACCACACTTGAATTTGCACTCGCTAGCGATGATTTGAAGTATCCGGTTATTGAAGCCATGCACGAGTGGCTGAAAAAGACCGAGAAAGCAACCACGGCAGGTTGAGAGGGGGTACGTCAGCATGAGCATGGAAAATTTACCGGAGGACGGCGAGGCTGTCATGTCAGGTAAAGCGTTTTACATGCCATACGGAAATACACAAATTCAGGATAAAACGTCTTACCTGGTAACCAAGCGATTGCTTGACATGTTACTGTCTTTCGTGGGTTTGATCGTATTACTGCCGCTTTTTATCGTGGTGGGTGTTTTGATCAAGCTCGAGGATCCGAAGGGAAGCGTGTTTTTCAAGCAAATTCGGGTGGGCAAGAATGAGAAGCTATTCAACATGTATAAATTCCGTTCGATGGTGTCCAATGCTGAGGAGCTGAAAAAGGATTTGATGGCACTGAATGAAGTGAGCGGCGCCATGTTCAAAATTAAAAACGATCCGCGGATTACGAAGATTGGCAGTTTTTTGCGCAAGACGAGTATTGATGAGATTCCGCAGCTGTGGAATGTGCTGGTCGGAGACATGACGTTAGTGGGTCCGCGTCCGCCATTGCCGAGCGAGGTTGAACAATACTCCGATTATGACAAGCAACGCCTGATTGTCACACCGGGATGTACCGGCTACTGGCAGGTGAGCGCACGTAACAGCGTAGGCTTCGAAGAAATGGTGCAAATGGATTTGAAGTATATTCATGTTCGGAATACGTGGCTCGATCTGAAAATCATCATGAAAACAGGCATTAAAATGCTGTTCTCCAAGGATGCTTACTGATGGATGCATTCAAGCGATGTCCCGCAGTGTCCGTCGTTATTTGCACCTATAACCGGGCGGACCTGCTGGAAAAAACGCTAATGTCCCTGCTGGAGCTGAACGACCTTGCGCTGGCTGAGATCATTGTGGTCGATAATCGCTCCACAGATCATACGGCGGCGACGATCAAAAGATTTAGTGCCGCACACGGTCAGGATATTCATCTCCGGTATCATTATGAGCGCGAGCAAGGATTATCAGCTGCTCGTAATGCGGGCATTACGTTATCGAGGGCAGAAGTCATTGCTTTTCTGGATGATGATGCGATCCCGTGTGTTACATGGCTGCAAACGATTATGTCGACCTTTGGGAACAATCCCGAGCTGACGGCCATGGGCGGGAAGATAGATCCATTGTTTGAAACGGAACGACCGGGCTGGCTGACAGGACCGCTTGAGTTGCCCTACACGATTATTGACTTGGGAAAAGCCATCCGTGAATATCCGGCGGGACTGAATCCGTTCGGAGCGAATATGGCCATGCGCAAAACGGCCTTTGCTGCCGTGATGTTCCCGCTTCATTTGGGAAGAAAGGGAGACATCCTCTTATCTGGTGAAGAATCGTGGGTATTCGAGCAGATTCGTAAAAATGGCGGAACGATCATGTATCATCCTCACATGGCTGTGAAGCATTTTGTTCCGGCTGCACGGTTGACGAAGGAATGGATCATGAACCGTTACTACTGTCAGGGCATGTCTCACGCTGTTCAGGCCGTAGGTCTGCGCGGTAACGTAATGCTGATGGCGAAGACAGCAGCCAAATGGTTATACAACACGATGGACTCCCTGCTGGCACGTACTGAGGGCAGGAAGCTGTTGAACCGGTGCAGATTTGAAAGTATACGGGGAACCCTGGATACGCTGCGCAACCGGAAAAGCGAGTCAGCTGCGGGGTGAAAGATTGAACATGAGCAACTATCCTTGGACTTCGAGAATAAACACAATACAGCATGTTTTCATTTTTCTTCTGGGCGCTCTTGCTGTAGGAATTGCGGCTACTTATCAGCCCGTGGCCAGCATTGCGGCGGTATGCTTACTGCTTCTGCTGGCCGTTTCTATCCATCATCCGGAGCGCATCAGCTATGCAGTTCTGCTGAGCACGGCGGTATCGGTGGATTCGCTGTATCAGGGTGGCGTATTCGGCATCGAGATTTTGTCATTGTACAAATTGGGCATTTTGGCCCTGCTGGTGCCATGCATGCTCGTTTACGGCATACGCTTCAAGTTTAGCTATCCGATCTGGGCATTGGTGATCATGCTGGGAATTACATTTGGATTTTCAGCATGGCTGCCTACGCTGACGACCTCGATTGCAGTAAAAGCTTTCGTCGGACTATCGTTGCCCTTCTTTTTTCTACTAATCCAGTGGAAGAAGGATGTGGCCGAAAAGCATATCCGGCTGATCAGCTTGCTGCCGATCATTAGTGTGGTCGTTGGACTTGGTTTACAGGTCGTAGGGCTGCATTCGTTTACCGATGTGGAATTTACGGGAGCTGTGAGAGTACAGGGAGCGAACATCCCGCCGCATCTGGCGATGCTCTCCTTTCTCGGGATTGCCGTCTCGCTGATTGAGGTCAAACGCAAGCCGCAGCAAGCTGCTTTTTATTATACGGTGCTGGCGCTGAACTTTTTGGTTCTGATTGCCACTGGCACACGTGGGCCGATTCTGGCATTGCTGCTAATGTTTGCTGTGTATCTGTTCGATATCGCCCGGCAGTATCTCAAGGGAAAAGTCAATTATTTGCTACCGCTGGCCGGATCGTTTTTGATTGCTCTGGGGGCGGTGGCCCTGCAATGGAACAATTTAAAAAAACGCTCCTTCGAGCGGGAGACCGATACGGGAATTGACCTGTCGGGACGCTCGGAGGCATGGGAATATTTCTTGAACAGAGTACAGGATTATCCGTGGTCAGGCAGGGGTCTTGGCGCGGTGACGGTTGCGAACGACGGGACGTTATTCAAAGGCTTTGTCGTGCCGCATAACGAGTATATACGCTTTTATTTTGACACGGGATATATCGGCTGCGGATTATTGATGCTTTCATTGCTGGTCGTGTTCGTTCTCATTTACCGGTCGCTTGCCAAGCCAATCAAACCTTATTTTGCAAGCTTGATTGCGGGCTTTCTGATTTATTCGTTTTCAGATAACACGTTGTCGACGGTTCAGATGATTATTCCATTTTGCTGGTATTTGAATGCTTTATACCAGACATCTACGCAAACCGATTTTCGCAAAGAGAAGTGATACGATGAGCAGAGTGAACATGTTCGATGTCAACTTTGATAATTATGATTTTAACGATCTACTCGAATTTATAGATACTTCTATTGTGCATCAGCGTCATTCCTACATTTTGACCTGTAATGTCGATCATGTGATCAAGCTTCGCAAGGATGATGAATTCCGCAAGGTATATTCCGATGCGGGAGCTGTGGTGGCCGATGGAATGCCCATTATTTGGGCGTCCAAGTTGCTGAAAAAGCCCCTCAAGCAAAAGGTGTCAGGCTCCGATCTGTTCACCCGGCTGGGGGAGGCTTTTGAGGATCGAGGCTATCGGTTATTTTTTCTGGGGGCGGCGGACGGTATTCCCGAGAAGGCCATGCTCAATCTTCAGGAATCGTACCCGAACATGAATGTGGTGGGGTGCTACTCTCCTTCCTATGGCTTTGAGAAAAATGAGGAAGAGAACAGACACATTGTCCAATTACTGCAAGAGGCTCGCCCGGACATCGTTTTTGTCGGTGTAGGCGCACCTAAACAGGAAAAATGGATTTACAGATATTACGAGACATATCGCGCTCCGATTTCGATAGGGGTAGGAGCTACGTTTGATTTTCTGTCGGGAAATGTGAAACGTGCACCGGAGCTGATGCAGAAGACGGGATTTGAATGGTTTTGGCGGTTGTCTCAGGAGCCTAAGCGTTTGTGGAAAAGATACTTGATTGAGGATTCCCAGTTTCTCGTTCTGCTGTTTAAGGAAATGTTCAAGCGGAACCGGGTGAAGGGAGGTCAGGGGTGAGAAATATGACTCGGCTGGCAGATCAGCAGGTTTCCGTTTGGTTAGGAAATCGGCGTGGAATCGGCATGATCGGCATGGGAGTGCTGGCTTGTATGCTGCCACTCGCCATCGGATTTGTCAGCGCCAAGATGAATCCCACCATGAGCCAGCAGGGAGCCATATTGCTGGCACTCGTTTTTCCGGCCTTTTTGCTGGCGATCATCCAATCGCGGATGCTGATTCCGTACACACTCACGGTGTGGGCAGTAGGACCGGAAATCCGGCGCATTGTGGACTGGATGGAGGGAACATATCACTCGGTGTCCTTGTTGAGCTTGGCACCTCTGCTGGTAAGCAGCATGTTGATTATTCCCGTGCTGCGTGGCATTCATCAGGCGGAAAAGCCATTGACCCGGATTGCTGTGTTTTTTGGGATTGAACTGGCCTACGGAAGTGTGGTCGGGTTGTTCAAAAATGGAATCGTTTTTGCCTATGATTTAGCCAACTATGTGATTCCTTTGCTACTGCTGCCTTATCTTGCGATTAAGCCCATGAAAGCGAAGGAACTGGATCGTCTGCTGTATTCCTATGCTAACATTGCCGTTCTCGTGGCGATTTACGGCATTATTCAGTATTTGACAGTCCCTCCTTGGGATGCGTTTTGGATGAATAACGTAGAGATGAATTCTATCGGTATACCAGAGCCACTCCAAATCAGAGTTTTCTCTTCTATGAACTCGCCTGGTCCCTGCGCTATTTTCCTGGCAATGGCGCTCGTACCCATGCTGATGGAAAAACGGTGGCGCGGCACATTGGGATGGATCGGAGTCCTGCTGACGGTCGTTTGTCTTTTGATCACGCTGGTACGTTCGGCCTGGCTGATTGCATTCGTTATGCTGCTGGCTTATATTCTCACTTCATCCTCTAAGGGCAAGTGGAAAACCTTGATTCAACTTGCTGTCGTGGGTCTCCTTCTCTACATCATTGTTCCGAAGCTGCCGGGAGCAGAAGGTCTGGTGGCCCGCATGCAAACGTTGACGGATATTCAACAGGATCATTCGTACAATGAACGCCTGGATTTGCTGCATACGATGCTTCCTGCCATTGTCGGTAACCCGGTGGGGCAGGGGATCGGGAGCGTAGGAATTGGCACCAAGCTTGATAATGGCGGCGATCTCGGTGAACTTGGGATTATGGATAATGGCTATATTGCTATTTTCCTCACCTTCGGTATTTTCGGAGCATTCTTTTTCTTCGGTGGTCTGTTCGTTATCGTCAAGCGCCTTCTCGTCCGCATTGCCGAGCGAGATTGCAGCCAGCCTTATATCAGACTGGCGTTGGCTACGTGGGCCGGAGCTGTAGCCAGTCTCATATCGGATAACGGTTTTCCCGGTATGCGCGGCTATTTGATCTGGATGATGATCGGAATAGGACTGTGGGCGAAAGATGTCATCGTGGAAAGAAGGTAAAGGCTGTGCAAAACTTACAAACATTATCCGCACCTGTTCGGACACTATGGTCCACGGTGGTTCGCTTTGCCAAAAGCAAGGATAGCAGCTCGGCAGCAGTCAAAACGATGATATTCAGCATGCTGATTCTCGTCGTGAACATGCTGACTGGCGTGCTGACGGCCCGATTCCTGGGTCCTACCGGACGCGGGGAACAGACCGCGATGGTGAACTGGTCCCAATTTCTCGCCTTCTGCATGAGCTTCGGTGTCCCGTCCGCGTTGATTTACAATGCGAAAAGGAACCCGGAGGAAACAGGCAAGCTGTACGGCCTCGCCTTGCTACTGGCGACGATGTTCGGGGGCTTGGCGACACTTATCGGCGTGTTCCTGATTCCTTATTGGCTGCGCTCCTTTTCTTCATCGGTCATACTGTTCGCGCAATGCTCCATGATGATGTGTCCGCTTATCGCGATCTCGCAGATCAATAATGCATTGCTTCAGGTCCGGTCGGAATACAAGCAGTACAATTTGTTCCGGTATCTGGTGCCGCTAAGTACGCTGCTGGGTCTGGCGATCCTGATCCTGACGGGTCATATGAATCCGTACACCTCAGCCTTGGCCTATTTGCTGCCAGGCTTGCCGATTTATATCGGTGTCACGATTCGAATGGTTCGGCTGTACAAACCGAAGGTGAAGAACAGCTGGACGCAATTCAAAAATCTCTTTACCTACGGCATGGGTTCATACGGCAACGATCTCATGGGGCAGGTTTCTACTTACATTGATCAGATCCTGATTGCGGGTCTGCTCAGACCGGCTGATCTCGGTTTATATGCGGTAGCGGTCAGCTTGGCCCGGATGGTGAATGTATTTTCAACCTCGATTATCGTCGTGCTCTTTCCCAAAGCCTCTGGGTTAAACAAGGAGGACGCGGTTGCAATAACATTCCGGGCGTTTCGAGTGACTTCAACAGCGACGATTCTGGCTGCCATGATGCTGATGCTGATTGCTCCGTTCGTATTTACATTGCTATATGGTCAGGAGTTTAAACAAGCGCTTACGGTGTTCCGATTACTGGTGCTTGAGGTCGCGATCAGCGGAGGAACCATGGTGCTGGCACAGCAATTCATGGCGCTGGGTAAGCCCAAGCTGGTTACCATCCTACAGGGTGTCGGATTGGCGCTCGTCGTACCATTGTTGTCTATACTCGTTCCGAAGTATGGCTTGACGGGTGCAGGGATAGCAATGCTGTCTTCGGGGATTCTACGGTTCGTTTTCATTTTATGCAATGTTAAATTCGTTCTGAAAATGAAAATTCCGAGACTGCTTATTTCCAAACAAGATATTCAATGGCTCCGATCAACGATGTCACACTACATCCGGAAAAAGCCAGTTAACGGTTAGATAAAGAAGGAGGCACCCCCTAATGAACCACATGTCTAGCGTTCCCGCGGACAACCGGATATCCGTAGTTATTATCGCTCAGGATGATGGCACTCGAATCACAGCCGCCATCAAATCCTGCAAGCCCTTTGCGGACGATATCGTCGTCATTGACGGAGGGAGCAAGGACAATACGATTCAGGTAGCTGAATCATTGGGCTGTCGGGTGTTTTCCAACCCGTGGCCCGGTTATGCGAAGCAGCGCATGTTTGGTGTTGAAAAAGCTGAATTTGATTGGATTTTCCTGATCGATACGGACGAGGTGGTAGATGCGGAGCTTCTTGGAGATTTGTTGAAGATCAAGGAAACGCTCCATGATCCGGCCAAAGCATACTCTGTGTTTCGAATTGGTGATTTTCTGGGCAAATGGATGAACAAAGGCGAGTATTTGGTTCGTCTGTACAATCGGCGTATTTACGGCATTACGAATAGTCTGGTCCATGAAATGCCGGATGTAGCTTCTTCCCAAATCGTTAATCTGGAGGGTGTGTTATGGCACTACGGCTTCCGCAGCATTAGTGATCATATGACCCGTTTTAACAAGTACACGGACCTCGAAGCGGAGACGGCATTTAACAAAGGCAGATCCTTTCGGATTACCAGATTGTTGTTGCGGCCTCCAGCCCGCTTTGTGCAGAAGTATTTTGTCCAAGGCTTATACCGCAAGGGATTGGCAGGTTTTGCAGTAGCGGTCTTCTGGGTGATGTATGAGTTTCTAGTCTGCTTCAAGCATTATGAGCTGACGAAGCGACGTAAAAAAATAGAGATTGTGGAAGACGAACAGACCGAGCAGAAAGGAGAAACCAGCTATGTCGTACAATAACGGATTTCGCATTGCAGCAACTGGGCTTAGCTGGCCGTCCTTGCAGCCCGGCGGTTTAAACACATACTTCAAATCCATCTGTGAGCAGTTGGCGGAACAAAATACGCTGGATGCTTTAATCTGCAGCGATGAGAAGCCGCAAGTGCCTGACAGTATCCGAATTCATTCGATTGGCAGCAAGCAGCAATCCATCTGGAAGCGTCGAGAGTTGATGCAAAAATATGCAGCAACGCTGTTCGACAAGCAGCCGATAGATGTGCTGTACTCCCATTTTGCCCCCTATGGTGTCGGCCCGGCGCTGGAGGCGAAAAAAAGGGGAATTCCGGTAGTCACCACCTTCCACGGCCCATGGACGGAGGAAATGAAGATTGAAGGGCAAGGCCTCAAGCATCTGCTGAAAACAACATTGGCCAAATCTATTGAAATGAAGGCTTATGGTCTGGCGGACAAATTTGTAGTGCTGAGCGAAACCTTTCGGGATATTTTGCATGAGCATTATAAGGTTCCACTCAGCAAAATCCATATCATTCCCGGTGCAGCGAATGTAGAGAGATTCCATCCGGCAGAGGATCGGAGGACGGTGCGGGAACGGCTGAATTTGCCACAGAATGCGACGATTGTGCTGACCGTCCGTCGTCTTGTTAACCGAATGGGACTGCTGCAACTGCTGGAAGCATGGCGGCGGGTCACCGAGCGTCATCCTGATCATCTGCTGCTGATCGGAGGGAAGGGACCTCTGATGGAGGAACTGGCCTCCAAGGTGGCAGAATACAATCTTCACAACCATGTAAGATTGCTCGGATATGTATCCGATGAGGAACTCCCCCTGTATCATCAGGCATCGAATATGTTCGTAGTGCCGACTCAGGCACTGGAGGGCTTCGGTCTGATTACAGTGGAGGCGATGGCCTCGGGGCTGCCGGTGATGGCGACTCCTGTAGGCGGCAACAAGGAAATTTTAAGTGGATTCCGTCCGGAGCTGTTGTTCCGGGGAACAGACAGCGAAGCCATTGCGGAAGGACTGCTGCGTGTGCTGGATAACCGCAAAGCCCTTCCTGACGCTCGGGAATGCAGGGACCATGTCCTGAGCAAATATACGTGGGGGCATGTGGCGGAGCAGGTGGAAGATGTGTTCCGGCAGGCCCTTGACAGAAAGGCGGCGGCAAAATGCTGAGAATAGCTTATATTGACCACACGGCAAGATGGAGCGGCGGCGAAGTCGCTTTGTATAACATACTGACGAACATCGGGGAACATATCGATCCGCTCGTCATTTTGGCGGAGGAAGGTGATTTGGCAGATCGCCTCCGGCAACGTGACATTGATGTTCGTATCGTTCCGCTGGATGATTCTATCCGTAATCGGGGGCGAAATGCCGTCAATCTGGGTGCGCCTGCGGCAGCCTACCGGTTGTTGGCTTATGGGAAAAAGCTTGCGCCTTTGCTGCGCGAGGAAAAGGTCGTGTGTGTTCACACAAACTCGCTCAAGTCGGCGTTCTACGGCGCAGTAGCCGCAAAGTCAGCGAAGGTGCCGTTGATCTGGCACATTCGTGACCATATCGGCCCGCCGTACCTGAAGCCGATTGTCGCCAAAGGCATTCGGCTGATGTCCCGCTTTTTGCCTAACGGCGTCATTGCCAACTCCAAGTCCACGCTAAGTGCGCTGGAGCTGCCCCCGGACAAAAAGACACTCGTCGTCTACTCGGCATTTGCCAAAGCGATTACGGCTCGTGATGTGACCGCAAATTCACGTGACGATGACTCGTTTAACGTTGTATTGGTCGGCAGACTGGCAGAGTGGAAGGGGCAGCATATTTTACTGGAAGCGGCACGCACTTTTTTACCGGATAAGCGTGTGAAATTTTGGCTGGCTGGGGATGCGCTGTTCGGCGAAGAGGAATATAAACGCCGTCTGGAATCCACAATGCGCGAATACGGATTAGACAACGTCAATTTACTTGGACACGTCGATGACATTCAGGGCCTGATGCAGCGCTGTGATCTGTTGATTCACACCTCCATCACACCGGAGCCGTTCGGGCAGGTCATTATTGAAGGCATGGCCGCAGGTCTGCCGGTGATTGCTTCGAATGAGGGCGGACCCAGGGAAACTGTCGTACCGAACGAAACCGGGTTGCTTATTGAACCGGGTGATCCAGCCAAGCTGGAAGAAGCCATCCGCTGGATGCTGGAGCATCCACAGGAACGTCAGCAAATGGGCGATAAAGGGATGGAACGGGTCAAGAAGCATTTTGTTATCGAGAACACGGTTAAGGATATAGTTCATTACTATAAGGGTTTGTTGGCAGGAGTCTGACCGACATTCGCGTTAAAGGATGATTCAGATGAAAATAGCGATAGCACACGATTACTTAATCCAAATGGGCGGAGCGGAAAGGGTGGTAGAGGTATTCCACGATATGTATCCGGAGGCTCCAATCTTCACAACGGTGTTCAGCGACGACCGCCTGTCGAACAACTTGAAGGATGCAGATATTAGAGCCACCTGGCTACAAAACATCCCGGGAGTGAAGGCCAATTTCAAAGGAGTGCTGCCGCTGTACCCCATCGCTATCCGTGATTTTGATTTTAGGGATTTCGACATTGTTTTAAGCTCCAGCAGCGCATTTATGAAAAGCATCCAGGTACCTAAACATACATTTCACATTTGTTATTGTCACACACCGATGCGGTTTGCCTGGGATTATGATACATATATGGCCCGGCAGTCCAAATCCAACCTGCTCAAAAGCATGCTAAAGCTTTACATGAATCGGTTGAAAACATGGGATGCCAAAACTTCTCGCAACGTAAACCAATTTGTCGCCAACTCTTCGGTCGTCCAACGGAGAATTCTGCACTATTACCAACGGGAGTCGGATGTCATTTTCCCTCCTGTTAATACATCCCGTTTCCAACGTGCTGCAAGCATCGGTGACTATTACCTAATCGTATCCCGGTTAGTGTCCTACAAGCGCGTTGACCTGGCGATTGAGGCATTCAAGCGCAATGGTCTCAAGCTGCGCATTGTTGGTGAAGGACCGGATCGTAAAAGACTGGAAGGCATGGCCTCCCCGAACATTGAGTTTCTTGGCAGACTTGAAGACGAAGAGGTCAATAAGCTAATGGCAGAATGTCGGGCGCTCGTTTTTCCGGGGGAAGAGGACTTCGGTATCACGCCTCTGGAGGCGAATGCAGCCGGACGGCCTGTTATCGCTTATCAGGGCGGGGGAGCGCTGGATACCATTGTCCCTAATGTGAATGGTGTATTTTTCCGCAGACATCAGGTAGAGGATGTGCTGGAGGCGGTCGCCAAGGTCGAGCAGCATGCATGGGATGTGGACGGTATCATTAGCCATGCACGCAAATTTGATGAAGATACGTTCAAGGATCATTTCAAAAAGTATGTAGAGCAAGCCTATGTGAACTTTCTAAAAGGAGGATGAACGGAATGAAGCTGGCTGTAATCGGTACTGGATACGTTGGACTCGTCTCGGGCGTGTGTTTTGCACATAAAGGTAATGAGGTGATTTGTGTCGATCTGGAGCAGTACAAAATCGACATGCTGAACCGGGCGGAATCTCCTATTTATGAACCTGGCATTGAGGAATTGATCGCGTTAAATCTGGAAGCAGGTCGTTTGCAGTTTACATCGGATTTGGCTGACGCGGTTCGCCGCTCGGATATCGTTATTTTGGCGGTGGGTACACCGTCTCTGGCTAACGGTGAAGCGAATCTGTCCTACATTGAGCAGGCTGCTGCTGATGTCGGGAAGGCCATGAACGGGTATAAAATTATAATGACCAAGAGCACGGTGCCTGTTGGAACGAACGAAAAGATCAAGGACGTGCTGGCCCGTCATACGAGTTTGTCCTTCGATATTGTATCCGCTCCGGAATTTCTGAGAGAAGGCTCTGCAATCAATGATACACTCCATCCAGATCGCATCATTATCGGTTTGGACAACACGGGGCTACGTGAAACGATGGTTTCGCTGCATCAGGTGTTCACGGATAAAATTTATGTAACGGATATCCGCAGTGCTGAGATGATCAAATACGCGTCAAACGCATTTCTGGCGACCAAAATTTCGTTTATCAACGAAATCGCCAATATTTGCGAAAAGGTGGGCGCGGATGTCACTTGTGTGGCTGACGGTATGGGGATGGACAAACGAATCGGGTCCTCTTTCCTGCAAGCAGGGATCGGGTACGGGGGCTCTTGCTTCCCGAAGGACACGAATGCGCTCATCCAAATTGCGGGCAACGTAGACTATGAATTTAAGCTGTTAAAATCGGTGGTCGAGGTGAACACCGACCAGCGTTTCATGATCGTAGCCAAGCTGCGCGAATCGCTGGGTCAACTGCATGGCGTGCCGATTGGCATTTGGGGCTTGGCCTTCAAGCCGAATACAGACGATATCCGCGAGGCTCCGGCACTGGAAATCGTCGAAACGCTGATCCAGGCAGGCGCTATTGTGAAGCTGTATGATCCGATTGCGATGGAAAAATTCAAGGAGCGCGTGGATCACCCGAATATTGTATGGTGCTCCTCCCCGCAGCAAGCCGCCGAAGGAAGCGACGCGGTCTGCCTGCTGACCGATTGGGAAGAGTTCAAGAACGTCAATCTCGTACAATTGTCTTCCATTTTGCACAAGCCAGTCCTGATTGACGGTCGTAACGTATTTACTGAGGAGCAGATTCAAGGCTCCGGGCTGGAATACTACTCTGTGGGTCGTCCGCGGATGAGTGGGTGGAACAGAGACAAGGTGGAAGCTTAAAAAAGTGACCGTGGTGGTGTTGGAGGCGCTACGCGTGCAGATTGTTCTTCCGATTGCTGTTACCCCCGGATTTTCTTGATTGTATAAAACATTCAAAGGTTAAAATCCGGGGATAAAGGCAAACGCTGACGCTTCTTCAGAACAATTCTGCCCGCTCCGCTGCTTTTACCGCATGGAGTCACGATTTTTAACCTCCCACCTTATGGGGGGAGGTAGGAAGGGCAGATCCGCAGGAGCGGCTCAGTGAAGCCGCTCCTGCGGATCAAGGCTACTGTGCGAATGCGCTATGCTACTCCTGCGGGGCTGTCATGTGTTTACGCTATGCTGCTCCTTCCGAGCAAGGGCGTGGCAGGGCCGACTGATACTTGAAGCCTGCAAGCACGGCAGGCAAGCGCGCGAGCGTCTTTACAGGCTGACCGGACATGAATCGTCCGGTCGTGCTTTTTGCAATAAACGGTATGATCGGCATGATGCATATTTGAGTAGCGCAGGGATGGATTTGAATCTGGAGAAGCGATAGCGCTCGCCTGAAAGCTTTCCAAAGGAAAGCTCGCATCGGAAGCATAAGCTTACCGGGATTCAAACCTTTACACGATTTTATACAATCGAGTGAATCCCGGTCCAACAGCGATCGTAAGATCAAATCCATCCCGTAGCGGGCACTCAACCTTGCCCCATCCGATCACCTACCCAAATTATAGAGAGGAAGTGGAGAGTATATGAAGCTCGTACTTTTGTCTGGTGGTTCCGGTAAAAGATTATGGCCTTTGTCCAACGATTCCCGTTCCAAACAATTTTTGAAGGTGCTGGAGAGTCCGGAGGGGAATTCGGAATCGATGGTGCAACGGGTGTGGAGACAACTGGGGGATAACGGCTTGTCTGAATCCTCGTTCATTGCAACAGGGAGAGCGCAGGTCGAAATGATTCAGAGTCAGGTTGGGCAGGATACGCGCATCATTGTTGAGCCGGAACGAAGAGATACCTTTCCCGCCATTGCGTTGACAGCGACCTATCTATATTCCATCGTTGGTGTTTCGCCCGATGAAATTGTTGCTATATTGCCGGTAGACCCCTATGTAGAGGATGCTTTCTTTGCTACCGTCGCCCAGTTGGAGCATACCCTTCAGGAGAGTGAAGGCAAGCTTGCGTTAATCGGGGTTGTCCCTTCTTATCCTTCTGAGAAATACGGTTACATTATACCGAAAAACGATGCCACACAAGGTAGCACAGGCTACCGTGAAGTGAGCCATTTTCAAGAGAAACCCGACCGGGAGCAGGCGGAGCGTCTGATTGAACGCAATGCTCTATGGAACTGCGGGGTTTTTGCATTCAAATTAGGATATTTGCTTGATATCTTGGCATCCAAAGGATTGCCGCTGAACTATGAAGAAATGCAAAAGCAATATTCTTCTCTGGAAAAAATCAGCTTTGACTACGCGGTAGTCGAGAAGGAGAAGGATATCGTCGTTCTTCCGTATGATGGCTTCTGGAAGGACTTGGGTACCTGGAACACCTTGACGGAAGAAATGTCCCATCAGCAAGTGGGTAGAGGTGTAGTAACAGAGGATTGTGTCAATACGAGCCTCATCAATGAACTGGACATTCCCGTGGCGATTATTGGAACGAATGATCTGATCGTAGCTGCCAGCCCGGATGGCATCCTTGTGACTAATAAGGCGGAAAGTCCGCGCATCAAGGAAGTGCTCAAAGCACACAATCAGCGACCAATGTACGAAGAGCGCCGTTGGGGACATTATCGGGTAGTGGATTATGTAAAGTATGAAGAGGGCAATGAGGTATTGACTAAGCGAATCCGTGTGCTGCAAGGCAAAAATATCAGCTATCAACTTCATTTCAAGCGGAGTGAAATTTGGACCATCATTAGCGGTGAAGCGGAAATTATTTTGAATGAAAAGCTGCACAAGGTGAAGGCTGGTGATGTGGTTCGCATTCCTGAAGGGACGAAGCATAGCATTTTGGCCGTGACTGATGTGGAATTGATCGAGGTACAGACAGGTTCTGAGCTGGTTGAAGAGGATATTGTCCGCTTTTGCATGGATTGGGATGAAATTTCCCGTCACAAGTTTATTTCATAAATATTTCGTAAAGGAGGATTTTGCAAAAATCCACAAAGCGAGGTGTAATCAGGAATATATAGATCGAATTGATTTTATTCGTCTATATATTGTACCCTGGAGCGACTGGAATCGAATTTTGCAAAATCCTGAAAGATGAAAAAAAGACTCATTTATGAAGTTATTTAGCTCAAACTGTCGAAAATACACGAAAATCTGTAAATTCATAAACATGACCTATTAAATTTTGGTAAAAAAAAGTCGATACTTAGGGTAAGAAGGAATCCAAACTCCTTCCACGATAAACGCAGCCCTGTTGAAAGGCAGGTACGCAAAGCTAAAGGGCCTTCCGTAAGGATGGCAGCCTGGCTACCGAAAGGAAGAGCGAGAGTGAGCCCCTATTTTACCCCTGTGTATCGATGGATACGCAGTGTACTCCCCGTTGTTATGCTTTTTTCTTTATTGCCCGTCGGTTTTGGTGAATCTCTATCCGTGGCGAATGCTGCCACATTACAGCCTGTTAATTCGGACGCTTCTGCTGAGGCCCGTGAACTATACAACTATTTGATCAGCATTTCGGGAAAAAAAATGGTCACAGGTCAACATGATTATTTGGAAAGCCCGGATGAATTAAGCAACAAGGTCCAAAAAATCAGTAAGTCATATGCTGGTGTACATGGCTACGAGATGGGAGCCATCTCCGGCCAGTCCGCCACTACGGAGGCAGCACAACGTAAAAATGTCGTCGATAGCGCTATACGTTGGAGTAGAGCTGGCGGCATGGTTACGATGACTTATCATGAACCGCTGCCGGGTAAACCCCTGACTTGGGCCAATGTGCAGGCGAAAGTAAGCCAGGCGGAGTTCAATAAATATGTGACGCCAGGCACTACGCAGTATAATCTTCTCATTGCCGATCTGGATAAGGCCGCTATATCGTTAAAGCAGCTTCGTGATGCGGGTGTTCCGGTATTATGGAGACCTTATCACGAAATGAACGGCGACTGGTTCTGGTGGGGAAACAAGAACAATTTCAATCAGCTATGGAATATCATGTATGACCGTTTTGTAAACACGCATCAACTGAACAATCTGCTGTGGGTATGGAGTCCGAATGCGCCTAGTTCGTACACCGTCCCATATACCCCGAAATATCCGGGGGATGACAAGGTGGATATCTTGGCTGTAGACATTTACAACAATGATTTTAAGCAAAGCCATTATGAAGGACTGCTCGGACTGGCACGGAATAAGCCGATTGCCATTGGGGAACACGGTGAGATGCCGAGTCCCGAGGTCATGCAGGCTCAGCCCAAATGGGTGTATTCCATGACTTGGGGCAAGATGCTGACCGAAAATAACACGACGGATCAGATTCAGGATTATATGAATAATTCGAAGAGCTTGACGCGGGATGACGTGAACAAAGGGTTGGCTGCGATAAAACAACCTGAGGTGGAGTCACCGACCGTACCGGACACGGGGCAAAACGGCTCGACTCCGGCTCCGCCAGTGGTAAGCAAACCAGTCCCGCCTTCCGTTCCGGATATGGTCTATGCGAACGGGCTGCGGGGTGAATATTTTAACAGCATGAATCTGGACGGCACCGCTGTTTTGGTTCGCACAGATAGTAAGCTGGATTATAACTGGCGCGCCGCCTCGCCTGATCCCAAGGTGGAGGCTGATCAATTCTCGGTCCGCTGGACGGGCAAAATCAAGCCGCAATACAGTGAGACCTATACGTTTACCACGATATCTGATGATGGTATTCGTGTATGGATAGACGGCAAGCTGATTATTGATAGTTGGTTCAAACAAAGCTGGACTGAACGCAAGGGCAGCATTACCTTGCAAGCAGGCAAAATAGCGGATTTGAAAGTTGAATATTATGATGAAAAAGGCGACGCAATGGCACGTCTGATGTGGGAAAGTCAGCATGAAGCGAAAGCGGTGATTCCCGGCAACGCTTTGTTTCTTCCTTGATATATACTCTTTCCCCGCCAAAAATTTTGAGGAGAGAGGGTGGAACACAATGATGAAAAAATGGTTGACCCAAAGGTATATAGTAGTATTGGCCGGGCTACTGGGGGTCGCAGCTATAGCGATGATCGCCTGGTTTATTCATACGCCTCCAAAGAGTGAAGAACTTCAGACGGATAAAGTAGCGGCGGCCAGTCCGGTATGGAAGCTCGGTCAGCGGGATGACTCCTCAGCAGAATTTAAGGGTGTAGTCGGTAAGGACAATGTCAATATTTCTGCGGCCTCTACCGAGTCGTCTGCTAAAGGAACATTGTCAGCGATGTCCGTAGCAGGAAGTACAACGGCTCTGGTATTGCTCAGCAGTGGAGATATTCCTCCCGGTCTAAATGCGTCCACGAATCCTGAGCTGTCACTTCAGTACAAGCTGGATCAGGTTCCTCCGAACGGGATGATATTCCGTGTGCGGATTTTGGATGCGAGCAAAGCCGTTCCTCAAATGGCTGTATTTTCAAATCATCAGTTGTCCGGTATCATTCAGATTGCTGGGGTTGCCGGCACAGGCAGTGCATATAATTTCAAAAGCAATTACGAGCTATATATACCTAAAGAGCAATTGCAAAGCGGTGTTAACGTACTCAAGCTAAAGACAGCGCGCTGCCTATACTGCTCCTCTGCTGAAGATAAAAATGTGTGGTGGACTTGGGATGACTTGAGCTTGGAGACGTTAGCTTCACCTGCGACCGAGCCGATACACGGTAAATATATACTGACCGGAACGAATGTCAATAATAAAGAATTTTATTATGATGAGGGTGCAGTTAAACATTTACCATATGTTCTCAAATGGCTGGGAATTGCGTATAGCGGCAATGTCATGAGAGTCACTTGTGCCAGTAATGTAAACAAGGCCTGCACAGACGTGGGAGATTACTACCAAACGTTGAAGCAGTACAATATGCAATCGTCAGCTTTGTATTTGTATACAGGCGATATCAAGCTGCAAAAAGACGGCTCCCTGCCGGAGACGGCCAAGCAGAAATTGCGCGATTATGTAAAAAAATATGGTTCATACCTGCAATATTACGAAGTAGATAATGAACCTGGATTGTTTAACCGCTCGAAAGCGGTCAATTTGGCCGTGGCCAAATGGCTGAATACGGAAGGTAAGCAATTGGCGCCGCATCTCAAAACGGTTGCGCCGGGCTGGGCCTACTGGCCGACATATTCAACCAAGGCATGCAAAAACCAAATCGGAGGTACGCTCAAATGCGGTGATCCGGATGGATGGGAGCGGGACCCGGCACAACGTAAGCAACTGGAGGATGTCACTGACCTGACCAACGGACATGCCTATGGCGAATCGTATAACGAAGAGGGCGGAGGCAGCTTTGTTCAAAATCTGAAAACGTTCGGCGGTTCAAGTAACGGGCTGGAGAAGAAGATGCTGAATACGGAGTTTGGTACGAACGATACGCATCGGGACAACCCTGAGTACGGGGCCAGTCAGCCACAAGCAGCCGCGTTCGACCGGATTATGCGTTCGCAGATCGGTTTTGCCGATATGTTTATCCAGCATGCTGCTTTCTATAAGGACTACACGCTGTTTAAAACCGGCTTTGACCTGCAAAATCACAATCCGGCGAATACGGAAATTTATCCTTTCGGACAAGGGCAGGACAGCCGTGTAAACATCATGAGACGCTTGAGTCTGGCTTATGCCACACACGGGAAACCATTGACTTATATGGTACTGAATCCGGAGGAAACAAAGGATAAGATGGTCTATGTCCGTGCAGTGGATACCTCCAAACTGAAACCGCTGGCTGGCAGTGGCGCCACCTCGGACAAATTGCTGGTGAATCTGGTGAACTTCGAATCCACAGCACAGACGATCCGCGTACGGGTGACGATGCCGAAGGCAGGTTTGTACACGGGTGAGCGCTTCGGAGCCGGGTCTTCCTACAGCCAGGCACGGCGTTCCCTATCAGGACTTAATGCTTCGCCTAATCTCGATTTTGAAGAAAAACTGGGACCCGGCGAGTCGGTGCAATACATTCTGGAATTGAAAAGTACAGATCAGGCGGCAGCTTCGGCTCCAACAGAGGTGAAGGCCGCCTCTGTGGAGGCAGGCGCGGTAAAGATTGATTGGCTTCAGGCAGAAGGTGTATCAGCCTATGATGTGCTGCGTGCGGAAGGAACAGACGGGGCGTATCAGGTGATCGCCTCCGAAGTAGCGGGAAACACGTATACAGATCACACGGCGAAAGCCGGGAGCCACTACGCCTATAAAGTCAGAGCGACCGGAGGCACCCAGATATCCCAAGCCGCCAAGGTCGCTTAACCAGGACAGAATGCAGAATAGGACCAGAGTCGAAGAATACCTTACATGTAACCGAAAATAGAATGCCAAAGAACCTATCAGGAGAAAGTAGGACCTGACAGGTTCTTTTTTATCTGAAAATCGTTCTGATTTGGCAGATCATTGCGTATATTTCAGAAAAAAACACAGAAATCCTTTAATTTTCTCGCCATAAGACGACAACATTACAGGTACGTATTCATATATAATAGTTTTGCTCATAACTATACATACATGGCTTGTGGGGATTCTCTTTCCGGTGAACAAGAATGATAAAGTGAGGTTAGTGCCGAATGAACAAGGAGACAGAATCAGGGATGGACAGCCCTCTTCTACGAAACAACGAACGGAAAGCAGACAAACCTGTCGTCCACTTGGACATCCGGGATATTTTGCTTCAATGCGGTATCACGATGCCGCAATGTTTACAGAGCGAAGCGGACGGAACCAAGGGCCGGAAGGATAAGAGCAAGTAAAATATCGGTTGCCGGCACTGCTAAAAACAGGAGTGAACCGGCTCCCACCCTTCTTTATTCCATCATTCGTTCCATGCGGACAAACGCGATAAAACGCTTGGCTTCTTCCTCAGACAAGGTTCGTCCGTCAATGGTCAGATTAAAACGCTGCAGGATATCTTCATCGGACAGTTCCAACTGGTCCACAAATTCCCTCACATCTGAATCCAATACCGCTACCGGATGGCTAGTGCGTCCTACCAAGTAATCAATGGATACCCCGAAAATGTCCGCAAGCTTGGTCAGTATCTCAAAATCTGGCTTGCGCCGGTTTTTTTCATAGTGAGAAAGAGCCGCCCGCGTAATTCCGAGGGATTGCGCTAGTTCCTCTTGTTTTAATCCCTTATATTCCCGTAATTCAGCGATGCGGGTGCCATAATTCATCTGATTTTCCTCCTGAATGCAAGGTTGAGAAAGTAAAAAAAGCAATTTTACGCTTGACAAGATACGTTTTGTATCATAAATTAGTTATGTAGGATACATAACGTATCGTTGTTTTATAGTTTTATCTATATGCTATCGTTCATATACCCTGGGAGGCCACGGATGGTTTAGCACTTGTGCAAATTCGCTGGCTAGACCTTCTATGCGCTATTATACAACATTTTACTATAGATTATATGGTCATGCTATGCAGAGGATCAGTACAAGCGTCATCGCATCGAAAACAAGTCAATCAGGGAGGACTGGTCTTGTGCAGTTGAAAGAGTACATTCGTATGATCCGAAAAAGAATATGGTTAATTGGCGGTATCGTATTGTTGGTATGTGCTGTCGTGGGCGTGAAAAATGTATATTTTACCCCTCAGGTCTATGAAGCGACGGCGAAGCTTATTATCAACCAGACGCCAAGGCCGGATCGGGCGGGTGTCGTCGATTACAGTGTCGTCCAAACGAATATAGCCTTAACGAACTCCTATAAGCAAATTATAATGTCCTCGGCAATTATGGACCAGGTGGTCGCCAGCTTCCCCGATCTCAAGGTCACTCCGTCAGTTCTGACGCAAAAATTAAGAGTAAACACCGCAGGTGATTCGCAGGTCATGGATTTAACAATCCGCGATTTATCGTATACGAAGGCTGTCAAAACCGTAAATGCGGTAGCCAAAGTATTCAAACGACAGATCCCCTCTATCATGAAAATGGACAACGTCACGATTCTAAGCGAAGCCAGTCTGAGTGAACCGGCTGTTCCTGTGAACAGTAATCCCGCTATACAGATGCTTATTGCTTTTGCCGCCTCCTTGCTGCTGGGTATAGGCTTGGCGTTTTTGCTGGAAGTGCTGGACGATACCTTTAAAAATGAAGAGGACGTTGAAAAAGAACTTGGCCTGCCTACCTTGTCCCTGATTACGAAAATGAAAAAAGAAGACAGACGCTCCGACGGTTCCGCTACAACTCCCAAACAGGTAGGTGAAGGACAATATGCCGCGATTAATCAATAACCAGCTCGTCACATCCCTGCATGCCCAATCTTCCGTTTCGGAGGAGTACCGTATGCTTCGCACGAACATCCAGTTTTCCTCTGTAGACGAGCCGATTGAGGTTATGATGGTGGCGTCAGCTCAGGCGGGTGAAGGCAGGACGGTCACGATTAGCAATTTGGCTGTAACGTATGCGCAAGAGGGAAAAAAGGTGCTGGTTATGGACATGGATTTACGCCGCTCTTCCTTGCACCACATGTTCGGCTTGCGTAATCATACCGGTCTAACGCGGGTCCTGGCCAACCAGCAGCTATGGCAGGATGTGGTTCAGGAAACCGGGATCGACCATCTGTATGCCATTACAGCCGGACCGACTCCGCCGAATCCGTCCGAAATGCTCAGCTCTCGCAGAATGAACGCTCTATTGGCTGAGCTGAAGGAGCATTATGATGTGATTTTAATGGATACGCCGCCATTGCTGTCCTTTCCGGATGGCTTCATTATAAGCGCTATGTGTGACGGAGTGATTTTGGTGGTGCAGGCAGGAAAGGTCAAAAAGGATCTCGTTAAGAAAGCAAAGGCAAATTTGGAAAGAGTAAAGGCACGTATTTTGGGCGTGGTGCTCAACAACGTGAAACGATCAAATACTCGTGCCGAACGCGGTATGGAGGAACGCAACCTGACATGAGCAGCAACGAGGGAAATGAAAGTTAATAAAATTCTCTTAACAATGAATAAATAATACTTATTTATCGGAAATCGAGGTGATGAGCAGTGTCTTCTTCCCACTCGAACGAGGCCGAAGCTTTGAGTGCATCAGTGGAAGTGTATTCGGTTGCTCATGGGCTTGAACGTCGGCAAGGATTTAGCGTATATCCGTTCGTGAAGCGAAGTATGGACATCATGCTGTCGTTCATTGGATTAATCGTGCTGTGCCCGGTATTTTTGCTCGTGATTTTACTGATTAAGCTGGAGGACCCGAGAGGAAGTGCGTTATTTTATCAGGTTCGTATTGGTAAAAATGAGCGACCGTTTCGCATGATTAAATTTCGTTCTATGGTGTCCGATGCCGAGGACAGATTGTCTGCGCTGCTGCTGGAGAATGAAATCGAGGGTGCGATGTTCAAAATGAGGGATGATCCGCGTATCACCCGAATTGGGCGCTTTCTCCGCAGAACGAGTATTGACGAGCTGCCGCAACTGCTGAATGTACTGCGTGGGCAGATGAGTCTGGTAGGGCCCAGACCCCCGCTACCGAGAGAAGTCCATGATTATACGATAAGGGATAAGCTGCGTCTGACCGTTACGCCAGGCTGTACCGGCCTATGGCAGATCAGCGGTCGTAATCATCTGAGCTTTAACCAGATGGTAGAGCTGGATCTGGAATACATATCCAGACGCAGTTTGCGCACAGATATCATCATCATGCTGAAAACGTTCCGGGTGCTATTGGGCTCCAACGATGCGTATTAAATTCACTCCAACAGGAAGGGTAGGGGAAAGCATGGATCTTTATTCCAACATATATGTAGCAGGGCACAACGGGCTGGTGGGATCTGCAATTGCTCGGGCATTGAGCAAAGCAGGCTATCGTAACCTGATCACCCGCACAAGCAGTGAGCTGGATCTGCGCAACAAGGAGGCGGTAGACCGTTTTTTCGAAACCGAGTCGGTGGACTATGTATTTTTGGCAGCAGCCAAGGTTGGCGGGATTTTGGCGAACAACGATTATCCGGCGGATTTTATCCGTGACAACCTGCTCATACAGACGAATGTAATTGATGCAGCATACCGGGCGAATGTAAGCAAGCTGCTGTTCCTTGGGTCGACCTGCATTTATCCCAAATTTGCCCCGCAGCCGTTGCGGGAGGAATATCTGCTCACAGGTGAGCTGGAGCCAACGAATGAGGCTTATGCAATCGCTAAAATTGCCGGGATTAAAATGTGCCAGTCCTATAACCGTCAATATGGAACCCGTTTTATTTCGGTGATGCCTACGAATTTGTACGGTCCGGGCGACAATTTTGATCTTCAGACCTCCCATGTGCTGCCTGCGCTCATCCGTAAGTTTCACGAAGCCAAGCTAAATCAGTCCCCGACAGTCGAAGTATGGGGCTCCGGCACACCACGCCGTGAATTTCTTCATTCGGATGATTTGGCGGAAGCCTGTCTGTTCCTGATGAATAGCTATGAGGGAAATGAGATTGTGAACATCGGCGTTGGGGAGGATATTTCCATCCGGGAGCTGGCTGAACGGGTGAAGGAAGTCGTCGGTTATGAGGGGGAAATTACCTTTAATACGTCCGCACCCGACGGCACACCGCGCAAGCTGGTGGATGTGTCCCGAATTTCCGGGCTGGGCTGGTCGGCGCGTATTTCACTGGAAGAGGGATTAAGGTCTGTCTATCAGGCATTTCAAGGTCTGGATCTGGTTGAACAATAAAAAAACGGTGGAGGAATAGGAATGAAAAAAGCGCTGATCACAGGGATTACCGGACAGGACGGATCTTATCTGGCTGAGTTGCTGCTGTCCAAAGATTATGAGGTGTACGGGGTACGCAGACGCACCAGTACGCCGAACTTTGAAAATGTGGCACATATCCAGAATGACATTCATTGGCTTTCCGGCGATATGACCGATCTGGCCTCGCTCATCGAAGCCGTGCGTCAGTCTGACCCGGATGAAGTCTATAACCTGGCTGCCCAATCCTTCGTTGCTGCCTCATGGCCGCAGCCCTTGGCTACCGGGCAGATTACAGCGCTATCCGTCACCAATATGCTGGAGGCGGTACGGATTGCCAAGCCGGATACGCGCTTTTATCAGGCGTCGAGCAGTGAGATGTTCGGCAAGGTGCTGGAGACGCCGCAGACAGAAACGACCCCGTTTTACCCGCGCAGCCCTTACGGTGTCGCCAAAGTGTACGGTCATTGGATCACGGTGAACTACCGCGAGAGCTTTGATATGTTTGCATGCTCTGGCATTTTGTTCAATCATGAGTCGCCCCGCCGTGGGCTGGAGTTTGTAACACGCAAAGTGACGGATGCTGTAGCCCGTATCAAGCTGGGTTTGCAGCAGGAGCTGCGCATGGGGAATCTGGATTCGCTACGGGACTGGGGTTTTGCAGGAGATTACGTTAAGGCGATGTGGATGATGCTCCAGCAGGATCAACCGGATGATTACGTCATTTCCACGGGAGAAATGCATTCCGTCCGCGAACTGCTGCAAATTGCCTTTTCCCATGTAGGTCTGGACTATGAGGATTATGTCGTCATTGATCCTCAGTTCGTCCGTCCGGCAGAGGTGGATTTACTGCTCGGCGATTGCGCCAAGGCGAAGGAAAAGCTGGGCTGGCAAGTGGAAGTAGGCTTCGAGCAGCTCATTCATATGATGGTGGATACAGACTTGGAGCGGGTAAAAAGACAGGCTGCGGTCGAAGCTTCCGTCGTCGTATAAGACATGGAGGGGCCACCCGCTTGCCGGGAGGTCTCTTCGCTGTACATTATTGTAGTCGCATCGGCAGAACAGCAGGCTATGAAGCCGTGCGAAAGGTCATTTTTCAAGATGGAGTAGAGCTTATGACATTAGTCAAAAATCGCGCCAAACCGCGCAGAAGTCTGCTGGTGAATACGTCTTGGCTGTTCGGCGACAAAATGATCCGTATGGTGTTTGGACTGGCGGTCAGCATTATCATGGCGAGAGTGCTCGGACCGGAGGAACTGGGGAAATGGAATTATGCGGAATCTTTTTTCGGGATGTTTCTGATCTTCACGACGCTTGGTTTTGATTCTATATTGGTGCGCGATCTCGTCAAGGACCCCAAGGATGAGCATGAGTTATTGGGTACAGCGATTCTGCTGAAGCTGGTGGGTACTTTGGTAGCCATTGTCCTGTCCTGCTCCTTCATTTCGCTGCTCAGACCGGAGGATAGTTCCGTACGGTTGATCAATCTGATTCTGGCGACGGCCTCGGTGTTTCAGTTGTTCGATATCATCGACTACTGGTTTCGGGCGCAGATGTTGTCCAAATACACGGTCATTGCCAAGAACACAGCCTTTGTCCTCAGCTCCACCGTTAAAATCATTTTATTGCTGTCCGGTGTCCCCATATGGGTGGTGGCGCTGTGCGCTCATGGCGAGTTTCTGCTCGGAAGTCTGATTCTGCTGTATTTCTTCCGTAAGGAAGGACGGCGTATGCACAAGTGGACGTTCAGCCTAACCACAGCACGACGAATCATGAATCACAGTTGGCCGCTTATTTTGTCATCCTCCGCTGTATATGTACAGGCACGGATCGATCAGGTCATTATCGGCGAGATGCTGGGGGATGCGGCCGTGGGGCAGTATTCTGTTGCGCTCCGTCTCATTGAAGTACTGGGCTTCATTCCGGTCGTCCTTACTACGGCTTATGCCCCGGTGGTGACCCGATCCAAGATGAAAGGGAGCGACGAATACAGACAGACGTTGTCCAACGTGTATCGGCTGATGTTTATCTGCTTTCTTGTGACCTCGATACCGTTGTTTTTTCTGTCCCAGTGGGTGGTGGTCGTGCTGTATGGGCGGGAATTTACCGAGGCAGGCTCTTTGCTGTCGCTGTTTGCGATTCGTCTGTTTTTTACCAATTTCAGTGTTGCCAAAGGCTTGTTTATCACGAATGAAAATTTGTTCAAATATACGCTGCTGACCTCGATCGTGGGTGCAGTGACGAATGTGGCTTTAAATTATGCGCTTATCCCGTTACTTGGTGTTCGAGGCTCGCTGGTGGCGACTATCTTGTCTTTTACGATATCTGTATTTCTATTGGATTTGCTGTTTAAGGAAGCCAAAGCCAATTTGGGCTGGATGATCCAGTCGATCCTGACCTTCTGGCGTGTTCATATTACAGTACCGAAAGTTGGAGAGAACAATCATGATACCCATTAAACCGTTTGTTCAGCATGAGGGACAATGTCCGCATTGTGGAGATAAGGTACGGGGCGGAGAGGTGCTGTGGCAGGGAATTCATGTATGTGTCAGCACTTGGTGTGAGGGCTGTGGACGTGAATATATCGAGGATATGCGGGTCGGTCATGCCACGTATTCACCCTATCGGGTAGAAGTGCCCAACTATACATTGACGGGAGATGCGAAGTCGAGAAAATGGCTCGGAGAGCCATTGCGGCAAGCGTTGCTAAGTCCTTCCTATGATTTGGCGGTTGGCATGACTGTGCATAAAATGAAACCCTTTAAGCGCATCATCATCGTCAATACGATTGATTATTTGTATGGTCACGCTTTGCTCAAGCTGCTGAATGTGCAGCGGGAATACGAACAATCGCCGGAACTGGGCATCGTCGTTATTGTGCAAAAATCGCTGGAGTGGATGGTTCCCGCAGGTGTGGCTGAAATCTGGACAGTCGATGTGCCGTTCAGCAAGGCCCGCAACTTTTATCCGGTGCTGCATCATCGGATGATAGAGGAACTGGTACGTTTTGATGAGGTCCATGTCAGTCCGGCGTATTCACACCCTAGTCAGTTCGATATTGAGCAGTTTACGGGTGTCCCGCGTTATGAGGAAGGTCGTGAGTCGGAGCCGCGCATTACCTTCGTATGGAGGGAAGACCGCTTGTGGAGCGGCAGCCATCATATCGCACGGGCAGTGCAAAAATTTCCGCAGCTCAAACGTTGGCTCAAACCGCTGATTTATCATCAGCGCCGCAAAATCATCCGGTTGTTCCGCAGGCTGCGGGAATCCTTTCCGGATTATCGTTTTACGGTCGCCGGATTGGGTCGCACCGGGAGCTTCCCGGCATGGATTACCGACGAACGTGTCGCACGCTTCGACCGGGAAAGCGAGCTGCGAGTATGCGAGGTGTATGCAGCCAGCCGATTAGTGATCGGCATTCACGGCTCCAATATGCTGCTGCCCTCCGCACATGCCGGCATGACGATTGACCTGATGCCCAAGGATCGTTGGGGCAACTACGCGCAGGATATTTTATTTCATAAAACGGACCATCGGCTTACGGCTTATAAATACCGCTTTGTCCCGATGGAGTCGAGCGCGATTTTGGTGGCTGATATGGCGGCTGCCCAGCTTAAAGGAGCAGACCATTTTAATATGCAGATGATGGAGGAAAGGCAGGGGCAGGGGGAAAGTTCGGTTTGGAGGGGGGAGGCCGCTTCGGGACGGATTTGATCTCCTAGCTACGACTGTCGGTGTAAGGCGCTTCGAGTAGCATTTGATCTTCCGATCGCTGTTGACGCGGGATTCCCTGGTTGAATAAGCCCTGTAGAGGGCGGAATCCCACAGGGGTATGCTTCCGAAGCGAGCTTTCCTACGGAAAGCTTTGAGGCGAACGCTTCGCTTTTACAGATTCAAATCCTACCCTCCGCTACTTCCCGCCGCTACCAAAAAGAATTTCCCCCAGCCCATAGGGTGGGGGAAGGTAAGAGCCGCCCGGCGATAGCTTCGCCTATCGCCGCGAACATCTCGCCGGGCACGTATCCCGGCAATAGTGCCCATGCTGTGCAATAGCTTACCGCTATTGCACAGCATACAAACCAGCGCAGTCTACGGGCTGCGTGCATCCGCCCGCGTAACCCGCGCAGCGGGGCACTTCATGCCCTGAGTTCCCTTTTTTAAAATTAGGGTGACTTTATGGAAACGGCGGTTAGCAGCGGAGTGGATGGAATCGTTCTGAAGAAGCGATAGCGTTCGCCTTTACCCCCGGATTTTACCCTTTAAAGGGTCTATACAATCAGATGAAATCCGGGGGTAACAGCGATCGGAAGAATGATCCATCCACGTAGCGGTCTCTAAACCCTCCGCGCCCCATAACTCACCCAATATGAAATGGCAGGAGTCTAATGATGATTCAAAAAATATTGTATCTTCGCAATTTTGCCAGCAAGGTGAACGGGGACTCATACAATTTGCAGGAAATCGGCTTGGGCAAAGCGCTCGTTCGTAAAGGTTACGATTGCGACATTGTCTACTACAACGACCACAAGGAAACCCATCTGGAGCAGGTATACCGCCACGAAGGCTGCACATTGCGCATCATCTGGCTCCACGGATTGAAGTTCCTCAGCAACAGCATCTATAGGGATGTCCTCAAGGATTCGTTTTTGGCTGCTTATGATCTGGTCATTTCCACAGAATACAACCAGATCATGACTTATCTGCTTTCCCGCAAATGTCCCGAAAAGCTGGTGCTGTATCATGGCCCGTACCGCGATAACACATATGCGCTGATCCGAAGATTGTACGATACCCTGCTACTACCGAAGGTGACAAAGTCTTTACGCTGTACCTTTGTCAAATCTGATCTTGCCAAGCGCTATCTGGAGGATAAAGGCTTTCACAACGTCGTCACCCTTGGGGTTGGACTGGACCGCAGCAAAGTGGAGGGAAAGTTCAACAATGACAACAGCGGCAACGACAAAAGCGAAGGCCGGGAGAAAAATCCTGAGGTCGCGGATGAGCTGAGGCGGATCGGGGATCGCCCGGTGCTACTGTATGTCGGCGTGTTGGAGGAGCGGAGAAATATACGTTTTATGCTAGGCGTGTTCAAAAAGGTACTTCAAAAGCATCCCTGTTGCCTTTTGTTAATCGTCGGGGATGGACGTAGAGCGGATACGGATCGCTATTGGGCCTATGCCCATGAGCTTGGGCTGACAGACAGTATTCTGCATTTTACAAGAGTGGAGCAGCGGCATCTGTGGCAAATTTACGGAGCAGCGGATGCGATGCTGTTTCCGACTCATTACGATATTTTCGGTATGGTGCTGCTGGAAAGTATGCTGTTTCGCGTCCCGATTATCTCTTCGGTAAATGGCGGCTCGGTTACCTTGATCGAGGACGGGGTGAGCGGAGTGATTCTGAGTAGCTTTTCGGAGGAGGAATGGGTGAGCCGAGTCTCTGAATTGTTGGACAATGCTGAGCTGAGACAAAGGATGGCGGAGCAGGCGTTTCTTACAGTCGAGCGTATGTCGTGGGATCGTATTGCGGAAGAAATGCTAAGCCACTCACGGATACAACCGATGCAGCCTATGCACCATCCTATGCAATCCGGGCAGGAAAGAGGGACAGCCACGTGAGCAAACAAATCAGCATACAGACGAGGTCCCCAGTGCGCGAACAGGCTTCAAACCTATACCATCATCATGTTCAGGGGGAGGCACCTCAGCCTGAAAACTCATCACCAGTGGATACTGCCAACCCTGTCCAGCGACGTGAACATAGCCATAAAACGGTGGGCAGGGTGCTGGTCATCCATAACTTTTATCAGCAAAGCGGGGGAGAAGACAAGGTTGTTGAGCAGGAATTGGCTATGCTGCGCTCCAGAGGGATTGAGACAGAGCACTATTATGTGCATAACGACAGCATCCAAAGCAAAGGGTTGATTAACATGGCAAAGCTGGCAGTGGAGGCGGCATGGTCCCTGCCAGAGTTTAAAAGAATCAAAAAGCTGCTTCTGCGGGTGAAGCCGGATGTGGTGCATGTGCATAACTTTTTTCCGGTTATTTCGCCTTCCGTCTATCATGCCTGTGAACGATTAGGGATTCCGGTCGTCCAGACGCTGCATAATTACAGGCTGATTTGTCCGGCGGCGACCTTTATGCGAGGGAATGAGGTTTGTGAAAAATGCCTGCACGGCACCTTGCTGCATTCCATCCGCCACGGGTGCTACCGGGACTCACAGCTACAGACGATTCCGGTGGCGGCGATGATCAAGTTCAACGATCTGATTGGCACATGGCAGCACAAAGTAAACCGATATATTGCGCTGACCAAGTTTGCAAGGGACAAATTTGCCGAAAGTGGCATTCCACCAGATCGTATCGCGGTAAAGCCTAACTTTATCCAACGTAAGGAGGTGGAAGCCGTGTATGACCCGGATGATCGTTACTTGTTGTTTGTGGGGCGGATCTCAGCTGAAAAAGGGGTGCGTAATCTGCTGCAAGCCTGGACACAGGTGGAAGATCGGGGCGGCTTGAGACTGGTCATCATTGGGGATGGCCCGGAAAAGGCTGAACTGGCTGCTGCTTATCCACAGGAGGACATTCGTTTTCTCGGCAAGCAGGATGGAGACACGGTGCTGGATTGCATGAGCCGGGCCATGTATGTCATGGTCCCTTCCATTTGGTATGAAGGCTTTCCCATGACCATCGTAGAGTCCTATTCCGTGGGAACCCCGGTGTTGTGCAGCCGAATCGGGGCACTGGAGGAAGTGGTGGAGGATGGAGTGACCGGGTTCCATTTTCAACATGATGATATGGAACATATAAGTGCTGTAATCCGTCGTGCGACAGCCTATGAAAACTATCCAGCCATGAGACAGAAGGTATCGGAAATATATGCTGCACGCTACACAGAAGAAGTGAATTACGAGCAACTGATGGCCATATACAGCGAGGCGATAGAGGAGCGTGATTATGAAGCAGCTGCCCCAGTATAGAGTCGGAAGGATTGCGGACGCAGATATTGCGGCGCTTACGTTTCAGGAAACAGTGCACACGGTGGAGCAGTGGGCCGTCGGACGCAAGGACAGCTATGTATGTATCTGCAACACGCATTCCATTGTTACAGCCGGAAATCAATCCGAGTTCCACGAAGCACTCGCGCGTGCAGATTTGTGTACCCCGGATGGTATGCCGCTGGTATGGGCGCTCAAGCTGTACGGATTTGAGTGTCAGGACCGGGTAGACGGCCCCAGTCTGATGCTCAAGTTGTGCGAACGCGCGCCGCAGACAGGATTAAGTATTTATTTTTACGGCAGCACGCCGGATACGCTGGACAGCTTGAAGGAAAGAGTGGAGCAGGACTACCCAGGAATCCGCATCGCAGGTGGCTTTTCACCGCCATTTCGGGAGCTTCGGCCGGATGAGGAGGAACAGATTATTCATGACATTAACTTGTCAGGTGCGCATATCATTTTCGTCAGCTTGGGCTGTCCGAAGCAGGAAATATGGATGTATCGTAACAAAGACCGCATCCGTGGCGTGATGATTGGTGTAGGAGCGGCCTTTGACTATATCACCGGAAAGGTTCGCAGACCGCCGCTAATGATACAAAAACTGGGGCTGGAGTGGCTGTACCGCCTGATCAGCGAACCGAAACGGTTATGGAAGAGATACGCCTATAACAATCCGGTGTATGTATACCGATTTCTCAAATCCTATCGGCGGAACAAACGATTGACGCTCCATCATAATCGGCATGCAGGGAGAGGCATAGAGAAGTGAAGCTGGTAAAAGCGTAATTCAGCGAGACAGTATGTAAAAGGGGGAGCCGTTTTGAAGCTATGTGTAATTGGTGCGGGGTATGTCGGACTGGTATCGGGAGTCTGTTTTGCCGCGCTCGGGAATACGGTCGTCTGTGTCGACCAGAATGAGGACAAAATTAGTCAGCTTCATGAAGGAAAAGTACCGATTTATGAGCCGGGCTTAAAAGGCTTGATCCAGGATAATGTCGAGCAGGGCCGACTGACCTTTACAACAGATACCACATCTGCGGTAGAGGGAGCGGAGATTGTTATTTTGGCAGTGGGTACACCTTCGTTGCCGGGCGGGGAAGCGAACTTGTCCTATATTGAAGGAGCCGCACGCGAGGTGGCAGACGCCATGAATGGCTACAAAGTGATTGTCACCAAAAGCACGGTGCCTGTCGGAACCAATGATCGTATTCACAGCCTGATCGCGAGCCGCACAAACTACTCTTTTGGCGTGGCTTCGGTTCCTGAATTTTTACGTGAAGGCTCGGCGGTAGCAGATACACTCCAGCCGGACCGTATCGTGATCGGGGCATCCGACCCTCATGTCGCCGCTGTGCTGTGTACGCTGCATGAGCCGCTGACGACAAATATTTTGACCACAGATATCCGTTCGGCGGAGATGATCAAGTACGCGTCGAACGCTTTTTTGGCGACTAAAATTTCGTTTATTAATGAGATTGCGAATATTTGTGAAAAAGTGGGCGCAGACGTTACGCGTGTGGCACACGGCATGGGGCTGGATCAGCGGATCGGTTCTTCTTTTTTGTCCGCAGGCATCGGATATGGCGGCTCTTGTTTTCCCAAGGATACACAGGCGCTGATCCAGATTGCGGGCAATGTGGATTATGAATTCAAGCTGCTGAAATCGGTGGTGGAAGTGAATCAGGGGCAGCGCTTTAATGTGATACGCAAGCTGGAAGAAGCCCTAGGTGATCTGGAAGGAGCCACGATTGGCATATGGGGGCTGGCATTCAAGCCGAATACAGATGATGTAAGAGATGCTCCAGCGCTGGATATTATGCAGTCGCTTCTGGAAGCGGGAGCGCAAATACGTGCATATGACCCGGTCGCCACCGCCAACTTCCGCAGATTGCTGGACAGCTCGGAAGTGACGTGGGCCGATAGCGCACGAGAAGCGGCAGAAGGATGCGACGCGCTGTGTCTGCTGACAGAGTGGGAGGAATTTGGTGAGGTGGGGCTGCGTGAGCTAAACGAGCTTATGAAGTATCCCATTATGATCGACGGACGCAATGTGTACAGTGAGGAGCAGATCAGACAGTCCGCCTTTACATACTATTCTGTCGGCAGGCCGCAGATGAACAATATGGATATGGATCGTCAACGGTCTGTAATGAACCCGTAAAGGGGAGGCTCTGTATGAAACGATGGCTGAAAATGACATTAGGGGCCGCTGCATTATTGATGGTAGGTGCTGGTGCTTACACCGCTTATGTATATCATTCGGTTCAAACGGCGGCAAATGCCATGTACCATCCGCGGAGTATCGTGCAGCCCGCCGCGATTTCTACCCTTACAACAGGCGGAGCGGCACGCCCGGCAGTTACAGGCAACGGTTCGGGTATGCCCAATCCGGCAGCCATATCCCAATTCAAGCCATTCACCGTGCTTGTGTTGGGCGTGGACCAGCGTCCCCATGATCGGGGGCGCTCGGATACGATGATCGTCCTGTCCGTTAATCCCGCCGAAGGCACTGTATTGATGTTCAACATCCCGCGCGATACGCGAACAGAACTGATCGGCAGAGGACGTGAGGACAAAATCAATCATGCCTTTGCCTTCGGCGGCGTGGACATGTCGATCCGTACGGTAGAGCATTTCTTGAATCATCCGATGGATTACTATGTACAAATGAACATGGAGGGGTTTGCGAAAATGGTTGACCTTTTGGGGGGAGTCGCGGTTAACAATCCGCTCGATTTTCAATATGAGGGCCATCATTTTGCGCAGGGCAGCTTGAAGCTGAACGGAACTGAGGCGTTGTCCTATGCGCGGATGCGTTTTGATGATCCGCGTGGGGACCTCGGGAGAAATGCCCGCCAGCGGGAGCTGCTCAAGCAAATTCTCGCACAGGCAATCAGCAAGGAAGGACTGCTAAAGGTAAAACCGATATTGCAGGCAGCAGGGGAGCAGATCCGCACGGATATCACCTTTGACGATATGACGACCTTTCTGACCCGGATCGGCCCGTCCCTACGGCAGACGGATATGGTTGAGTTGAAGGGCCATGGAACCAAAATCAACGGAGTGTATTATTACATCGTGGATAATCAGGAACGCCAGCGTATCCTTGGACTGATGGAGCAGCATTTGCTCACCACAGCCATATCACCTTAGGCTGGTCTTTATGCACTCGGGTGACTTGTAAGGAGGTCACCCTTTATTCTCTTCTAAACTCGGCTTGTCCCACATACATCTGTAGAGTATTCAGTAGAATGTCTAACTGAGGGGAGGGGCGATTTGTGCTGTTCAGAAGAAGAGCGGCTTCCGCGTTCGTCCGCAAGCTGCTGTATTTTGCATTGATATGTGGGCTGTTATGGCTGCTGTGGCTGGGTCTGCGCGGGGTGATGTCTACGGGGGAAGGCGATCAGGCGGTCAAAGCGTTGAATGAGTTCTATACGATGGAGAAGTCAGGTAATTTCGGAGGCTCCTGGGAGCTTTTTCATTCGCAAATGAAGAAGAAATTCGAAAAATCCACGTATGTGCAGCAGCGTGCGCATGTGTTTATGCAGGATATGGGGACAGATACGTTCACATTCGAGCTGGGAGAGCCGCAGGCTGAATATGATATTCGCACAGATCAGAGTGGAGACGAGCTGGGGAAGGTTTACCGTATTACGGTTACCCAGCATTACAAGACCCGGTTCGGAAATTTTGATATCGTACAGCCTTGTTATGTGACGCAGGAAGGTGAAGAGTGGCGGGTGCTCTGGATATACAAGGATAAGGAATAGATCGGACGCGGTGTTTCTAACAGGTTAAATATGGTACAATACTTCCAAAACCGGAAATGAACAGCAAAATAGAATAGAGCTTCACTCCGGATGGAAGGAGTTTCATAGCATGCAGCAAGCGACAGGACAGCTTCCCGTCATACGTATGGAGGGTGTGAGTAAAATCATTTCCTCAAAAGCGATTGTGGACGATCTGACGCTGGAGGTTCCAGCGGGGCAGGTATTTGGTTTCCTCGGACCGAACGGTGCGGGAAAAACAACCACCATCCGTATGATGGTTGGCCTGATTTCGATCAGTAAAGGCGATATCCATATTTGTGGAGACAGCATCAAAACCGATTTTGAAAAGGCCGTTTCCCACGTTGGTGCGATTGTGGAGAATTCGGAGATGTACAAATTTCTGACCGGCTATCAAAATTTGCAGCATTTTGCGAGAATGTCATCGGGGGTTACCAGGGAGCGCATAGATGAGGCGATCCGTTTGGTAGGACTCGGGAACCGGATTCACGACAAAGTCAAAACCTACTCGCTTGGAATGCGGCAGAGACTCGGGGTAGCACAGGCGATCTTGCATCGGCCAAAGCTGCTCGTGCTGGACGAGCCGACCAACGGTCTGGACCCGCAGGGTATCCGCGAACTGCGGGATTATTTGCGACAGTTGAGCCGGAGCGAGGGAATTACAGTATTTGTATCGAGTCATTTGTTGTCCGAAATGGAGCTGATGTGCGACCGTGTCGCCATTATCCAAAGCGGACGGCTGATTGACATCAAGCAGCTAAAGAGCACAGGTGAAGAAGCCCAGACGGCGGAAATTGCTTTTGAAGTGAATGATCCCCAGCAAGCCTATGCGCTTGCCGGAGCAGGGCGTGTCGAAGGCAATCAACTGCTGCTGCATCTGGAGCGGGAGCAGATAGCAGACATGAACAGCCTTCTGGCTGCAAATGGAGTCAAGGTATATGCGATTCGTCCGGTGGCCCGTACGTTGGAAGATCAATTCTTGGAAGTGACGGGAGGCGGGTCTATTGGCTGACTTCTTCAAGCTGGTACATAACGAAAATCTTAAAATTTACTTGCGTGTACGGACGTGGATTATGCTAGGGCTGCTGGCGGTCATCACGGCTGTGATTCCGATGCTGATTGCCCTGGTTTCCGATCAGGTCAGCGTGTGGGATGGTATCGTGTTGACGGCGATGTTTACATTTTTCCTCAATACGACGTTTACGGTCATTGTAGCGGCTGATTCGGTGGCGGGTGAATTTACATGGGGAACCATCAAGCTGCTGCTTATCCGCCCTTGGACCCGCAGCAAAATTCTTTTGTCCAAATATATATCGGTCATCCTGTTCAGTCTGCTCGGAACGTTCATTTTAATAGCGATGGTTACGCTGTCCTCTTGGCTGATGTTATCCAAAGATACGCCAGCCGGTTCGATTCCGCCGTTCAGTGATCCGATTTCTTATGTAACACTGAACTTCTTGTACAGCTATATCGCTCTATTCGTGACCATCGCCTTTGCTTTTATGCTGTCCGCTGTTTTTCGTTCCAGCGCCTTGGCAATTGGCCTGTCTTTGTTCATGATGTTCACCAAAACAATCTATAATTCAATCGGTTTGTTTAGTACAGATCGTTATGAATGGACCAAATACGTGCTGTTTACGCATATGGACCTGAAAAAATATCTCGAAATGCCGCCGGGCACGGTAAGTTCTGGTTTGACCTTTTCGCTCACTGTGCTGGCTACCTATTATGTAGTTTTTATCGCGATTGCCTGGGTGGTTTTTGTAAAACGGGATGTTTCAACCTAAACCCGATCCTCTGGTTCGATCTGATTTTCATAACATGAGAATTTCACCATATTCTGAAAGCAGTAAAAAGGACGTGTTAAATGGCTATCCATTTGCACGTCCTTTTTGCGCTGTTTTGGCGCTTGTTTCTATACAATTATCGCTACGGATTATGCGTGCCGGGGTATATTGCAACCTATTTTCAGCAAGAATCAATCAATAAGGTCGTTTTGCGTTTAAAGAGGTAGAGAGAAACAGATCAGAAGGGGGTGCTGCATGATATGCTGCCCAATAATCGTTTTTTTCGCCTGACTACAGGTATTGTCATGCTCTTGCTCATCATTTACTTGGGCACCAAAGTAAGTTTTATATTCAGTCCCATCGTATCTCTGGTCAGCCTGCTGGTTATACCGTTGATGCTGTCTTTTTTTTTCTACTATTTATTGAGGCCAGTGGTAGATTTGATGGAACGAAGAAAAATCAAGCGCCCCGTCTCCATTTTGCTGATTTATCTGGTCATTGCCGCGCTGCTGTTTATTTTCTCATGGGGTGTATGGCCTACGTTGCGTGATCAGGTAACGAATTTATTTGAAAATGCGCCGAAGCTCATTAGCAGTCTGGTTGATCAATTGAGCCAATGGCGGCATAATCAATCCTTGAG
Source organism: Paenibacillus sp. LT-B23 (assembly GCF_059417685.1). NCBI lineage: Bacteria > Bacillati > Bacillota > Bacilli > Caryophanales > Paenibacillaceae > Paenibacillus > Paenibacillus sp. LT-B23. The sequence continues at coordinate 108,394 of NZ_JBSQBM010000015.1, forward strand.
ACAAGTGTTGCCTCCAGGGGAAGATCCGCTGTCACGACTGTCGAATACGTTGAATGAGGCTTTTTCAGCTCTGTCCGATTATTCGGTTAAGCTGGTATCGTTCGTATCCTACTTTTTTATCGTCTTGGCTACCTTTCCGATTTTGCTCTATTACATGCTGAAGGAGGGGAGCAAGTTTGGTCCCAAAATGCTAAACTTCTTTCCTAAAAAATATCACAAGGACGCGCTGGAGGTCATGGAGGATATCGACAGTGCGCTCAGCAGCTTTATCGTGAGTCGGGTGCTGATAAATGTCGCGCTGGGTATTATGATGTTCCTTGGCTTTCTAATTATTGGTCTGCCTTACGCCTTGCTGCTCGCGGTCATTTCGATTTTTCTTAATTTTATCCCCTACGTGGGGGCTGTGGCGGCTTCCATACCCGTCGTCATTATCGGGTTTCTTGAATCACCTTCCATGGCGATCTGGTCGCTGGTCGTCGTGATCGCTGCCCAGCAAATTCAGGACAATTGGTTGTCACCTGTTGTGTTTGGCAAGCAATTGGATATTCATCCGCTGACTGTCGTCATACTGTTATTGGTCGGTGGTGACTTGCTCGGCATTTTGGGTATCGTTTTGGTTATTCCGCTGTACATGTGCGCTAAAATAGTGATACGCAAGGTGTATCATTTATTTTTGGAACACAGGGTAGAGGATATGATGGAATGAATGAAGGATAGGATGGAATAAATGGAATTATCCCGTTTCTGATTGCAGGGTCGCTTGACTGGTATCTCTGTCTTTGTGAGTACCGGATTGTGTTTCAAGATCAGAATCGTCAGTTGAAGCAGACGGTTCTGCGTCTTGCGTTCGGATCATCTGACTCGTACCGTCCAGTACGCCGCCTTCGGAGATGACCAGCGCGGCGGCGGTTACCTTGCCATACAGTTCGCCCGTAGGCGTAATCGTCAGTCGTCCCTCTGTGGTGATGCTGCCGAATACCTTGCCGGCAAGGATGACGTCCCGTGCGATGATATCCGAACGCACGACAGCAGATTCCCCGATCACGACGGCGCGAGTGCTGCGGATATCGCCCTGAAAATGGCCATCAATTCGAATATTGGCCTCAGCCTCAATCGTACCTTCAAAGCTGGTGCCGTTAGCCAACAGCGTATCGGTCGCAGGAGCGGACAGTTTTTTTTTGGATTCTTTGAACATGTTGTTTTCCTCCAATCCTTTATTGTACATACAGTAACGGATCGACAGGCTGACTATGCTTGACGATCTGAAAATGAAGATGAGGCCCCGTGCTTCTTCCCGTACTTCCCAGCATGCCGATGGTCTGCCCTTTATGGATTCGATCCCCGGGAGTCACCTGCATACCGCTCAGGTGCATATACCAGGACTGGAGTCCGTCAGGATGCTGGATGATAATGCACTTGCCTCGTGCCCCGCTGGAAGCTGCCTCCAGCACGGTGCCCGCTCCTGCCGCATAGACGGGATCACCGGTTTGTCCGGCAATATCCACGCCCGAGTGGAAAGCCGATTTGCCCGTAAACGGATCGCTGCGATAGCCGAAGCTGGAGGTCATCCGGCGTGAGCTGACAGGCCAGGCCGAAGGCTTGCCTTGTTCGGCAAGCGCCAGTCTGCGGGTTTGGAGTAACTGTGCGGCTTGCTTCTGCTCAAGGTTCTGCTGTACGGCATACGCCTGCTGAATAGAGCGGGGAACCGTGCGTTCTACCGTGTCCAGCAGGGATTTGATTTCCTGAAAATCATCCATAGCTTGACGAGTAAGCATGGCTGTATTTTCATGAACTGTAATCAACTCGCCCCCGGTATGGCCGGAGGCATCCCAGGAAAGTGGGGTCATAGTCGATTTGCTGCTACTGGTGGCAGAGGATTTTCCATGTTTACGGATAAATTGCTGCATTTGCTGTTCCAGCTCCGTTACACGCTGGAGGCGTTCGCGAATACTGGTGGCCTGATTCGTCAGATCCATGACTTCGCGGCGCAGTCGCCCGATTGCCGCATCCTTGTCCGCTACCGTAACATCCATCTGCAAGCTCTGGACGGCAAGATTCGTTTCCATTTGGGAAATGATATGGGAAGAACGGATTTGCAGCCCGATCACGAGTGTAGAGATGGACGCGATCACAAGGGTCGGGACGAGAATGACAGCGGCTGTAGAGCATTGTAGCTGCTTGGGCGGTTGCTGTGCATCTCGAATGACGAGCAAGGTCATCCGGCGATTTAGGCTTCCTTTTTTCATAATCGCTCCTTTCCGGACATCGCTCCTATCCTAATAGTGCTTGGTTACTATCTATTCAGCTTAAGGGGCAAACATGTCAAAAAAATTGGAGCTTGGTATAAAACATAGATATATAAAGGAGGCTTAAACATGCTGTGGTTGCTGTTGGTTTTAATTGTTTTTATTTTTCAGACCGGGACGATCCTGCTCTTTGAATTTCGCAAGCCGTCCAAGGCGGTAGCCTGGCTATTTATTTTGTTCTGCTTCCCGCTCATCGGCTTTGTCGTGTACTACTTTGTTGCACAGGACTATAAGAAGCGCAAAATGGTGCGAAAAGGGGGATCACAGCTATTCCGTGAATTCCGCGAGCGCCTGTGGTCACAATCGAGGGTGATTGAGAATGTGGAACAAATGCACAATCCTCATTTCAAGCACCAGGAGCGTCTGTTTAACCAGCTAATTCGCATGTCGGAAAATCCGTTGACCGGCTGCAATCGCACCCGTGTGCTAACGAATGGGGAGGAGACCTTTGAGGCGATGCTGACAGCGATGGAACAGGCGCAGCATCATATTCATGTGGAGTTTTACATATTCCGGTCGGACGACATCGGTACCCAGTTTCAGGAGCTCATGATCCGCAAGGCGCGTGAGGGGGTGAGGGTTCGATTCGTTGTGGACGGCGTGGGGAGCTACAATTTGCCGTATTCCTTTATTCGTGCCTGTGGTGAGGCAGGTGTAGAGTTTCATTATTTTCTGCCCCCGTTTTTCGCCACGCTGGATCGCCGGATTAACTACCGGAATCACCGTAAAATCGTAGTGGTGGACGGATTGATCGGGTTTGTTGGAGGCATAAATGTGGGTGACGATTACCTCGGCAAATACCCCAAGGTGGGATTTTGGCGGGACACGCATTTGCAGATTGAAGGAGATAGCGTCTATTTTCTGCAAAATGCATTTCTGAGCGACTGGAAGCTGGCCTCCGGGGAACGGCTGATGGATGAGAATTTATTTCCGCCGCATACCTGTGAAGGAGATGAGGAAGTACAGATTTTGAGCAGCGGTCCCGATCAGGTATGGGATACGATTCAGGAAATGTGCTTTGGTGCGCTGGCGGTTGCCAAGAAGCGGATTTGGATTACCACGCCGTATTTTATTCCCGATCCGGGGATTTATGAGGCGCTTAAGCTGGCGGCGGTCAGTGGCGTAGATGTGCGAATTATTATTCCATACAAATCGGATTCAAAGCTGGTGCATCTGGCGTCTCTGTCCTATGTACAAGAGCTTCTGGAGGCAGGTGTAGAATTTTATCAATACCGTAAAGGGTTTATTCATGCCAAAGTCGTCATTGTGGATGATTTGCTCGGTTCGGTTGGGACCGCCAATATGGACATGCGCAGCTTTTTCTATAATTTTGAGTTGACCGCAGTACTCTTTGCCCGTTCGGCGCTGGAGCACCTGTCGGCCGATTTTGAAGAGGACCTGTCTAACTCCTCGCACATTGACTTAAAGGTGTTCCGCAGACGTCCACGATTACAGAAAACAGCTGAAATTCTGACTCGCATGCTCTCTCCGCTCCTTTAAAGGCGGTTTTCGCCGTTTTTATCAATATAATCCCGCTTTATTGAGATTTATGTGCTTTTTGCTAACTTTTTTGCGCAAAATCACAGTTTTATGGTATAGTATTCATATAACACAAGCGCGGTAAAGGAGAAGGGACTGCGGAAATGCAGCCCCTTTTTCGATCCAATATACCATACTGTAACGGGGGGATTTATATATGAGTGTAGTGAGCAAGGAAGTCCACAATCTGTCTGAGATCACAGATGTGACCGGAGAGTTGACCAAGATCAGCAAAATTCCAGCCAATCCTAAAAACAAAGCAAAACGCCTGTTTCAGCGTGCGGCCATGATTATTTTCGGTGCAGCGCTTATGGCAGTGGGCCTCGAAATATTCCTGGTTCCTAACGGCGTTATCGACGGTGGGGTCACAGGTATTTCAATTATGGCCTCCAAGATTACTGGCTATCCACTCGGCATTTTCCTGACCCTGTTGAACCTTCCATTTTTGGTTATCGGCTACAAGCAAATCGGTAAAACCTTCGCTTTATCCACATTATTCGGCATTATCGTGATGTCCATCGGAACCACGTTACTTCACAGTGTAAATGCGTTGACCCCTGGCGAACCACTGCTCGGCGCTATTTTTGGCGGTGTCATTCTCGGCGTTGGGGTAGGTCTCGTTATCCGGTCCGGCGGCTCGCTGGATGGAACAGAGATCGTAGCTATTCTCGTCAGTGAAAAAACTCCTTTTTCGGTCGGTGAGATCGTACTTTTCGTTAACATCTTCATTCTGGGCAGCGCAGGCTTTGTATTCGGTTGGCCGAATGCCCTGTACTCCATGATTGCTTATTATATTGCGATGAAAATGATTGATATTACCATCGAAGGTTTGGATCAGTCCAAATCGGTCTGGATTATTAGTGAAAAATACCGCGACATCGGGGATGCCCTGACGGACCGTCTTGGACGGGGCGTAACCTATCTGGAAGGTGAGGGTGGCTTTACAGGCGAAAGCAAGAAAGTCATTTTCGTCGTCATCACCCGTCTGGAAGAAGCGAAGCTGAAGAACATCGTTGAAGATTGGGACCCACATGCCTTTGTGGCGATTGGTAACATTCACGATGTGAAGGGCGGACGCTTCAAGAAAAAAGGAATACACTAGCGCAAGGGGACGATTCCTCGGTCGATTTTACGGCTGTGGAGTTCGTCCCCTTTTTTATTTGGCGCGCATATGCTTGAGAACATCCTCGATGGGCTGGGGAGGGATTTTGGCGATCAAGTCGCCCACCTGATTTAGCCGTTCCTCAATATTCAGCAAATGATAGTCAAGCGGCGATACGTCTTGTCGCACCTCGTCCCATGTCAGTGGGGTGGATACCGTAGCGCCAGGGCGTGCTCGCGGGGTATAGGGAGCGGCCAGGGTTTTTCCTTGATAATGCTGCAAATAATCAAAATAGATAGCCGTTCCCCGATCCTTTTTTAACCGTTCCAGTGTGAACAGATGCGGGTGTTTTTCGGTTACGAACTGTCCCACCAGCAGACCGATGCTGCGAAGCTCATCGAAGGTGATGCCTGTGCGGATCGGGACGATAATTTGCACACCCGTAGCCCCCGACGTTTTGGGTACAGATTGCAAACCAAGCGAAGCTAGCACCTCCCCCACGATGGACGCCGCTTCCATAATGCGTGGCTCCACTTCTCTGGACGGATCAAGGTCAATCATCCATTCACACGGCAGCGTGCTGCCCGCTTGATGCAGGGATGGGTGAAATTCCAGCGCCGCCTGATTGCCGAGCCATAGCAGTTGTGGCAGTGTGCCGAGCACCATATATTCAATACCGTCATGCTGGAAGGTTTTGATGTAGTCCGGCCGGGGCTGCGGGGCATTTTTCTGGTAAAAAAAATCCCCGTGAATGCCGTGCGGCCAGCGGATGACAGTCAGTAAACGGTTGTGGCTATATTTGAGCAGAAAAGGGGCCAGCACCGCAAGCTTGCGAAGATACAGCGCTTTGGTAACTCCAGCTTCGGGCCACAGGGGTTTATCTGGGTTGGTGATAGGAATTTCCAGACCTTCGATGGTAATGATGCCTTTAACAGCTTGTCCCATAACGCTACGCTCCTTCTAATAGCCTCAGTTTATACAAATTTTCTATTAACAGCCTGGATGATGTACCTGTAGATGTACTTATGGATTAACATGAGCGTCGTGTACAGAATTTATCCGCCAAAAGGATTGACAAGATACAATATGTATCATAAATTTATAATTAAATACGAAATGTATCTATTAAAATGCCTTGAGCAGATTAGAGGAGGCGTTTCCTTGATTGATAAGCAAGGCGAGGGACTGGTTTTCCTGCTTAGTGTCCCCCGAAGTGGAAGCTCGCTAGTGACCACCATTTTGCAAAATCACTCCCGCCTGTTTGCCACGCAGGAAATGTGGTTCCTGCTTAGCTTGCATGATCTTCCCCAGTCACAAACACGTCCCTATGGAGGAACCGGAATCATCCGGCAATTTTTTAACGGTATGGTTCCTACGCACGTATTGGAGCAGGCTTCCCGATCGTATGCACTTGAAATCTATAACGGTCTGCTCGAAGGGACTAACGCAAATATGGTTATCGACAAATCCCCGCGTTACTATACGGTGCTGGAATTTATAGACCGCCTTTTTCCGGCAGCCCGCAGGGTGTGGCTTATCCGTAATCCTTTATCTATCGCGGCTTCATTCAAAAAAGTTAATCAGATGCGCGGCGAACGCTTTCATCTGCTGGAGGAGCTGGAGAGCCCGCATTTTAATATGAAAATGACGGATATTACGGTCGGTTTGTTCCGTTACGCACATTATTTTGCCACACCTCATCCGCTTGCATACCCGCTTGTGTATGAGCAACTTGTAGCTAATCCGGCGGTGGAGATTGGGAAGCTGTGCGATTTTCTTGGCGTAGATTATGAACTCGGTATGGAAAAGTACGGAGACTTTGCGGATATGCCTAAATCCAGTCTGTTTTACAGCATGGGAGCGGGTGATCCGTTCGTGGGGGAGCATGAGCAGACGCATCAGGACTCGGTACATAGCTGGCAACAACTGTTGAACAAAAAGGAAATCGAGCTGTATTGCAGAAGCATCGGAGCTCGTATATTTACACAGCTTGGCTACGGTGAAGCGCTGGAACAGGCCGAGCGTATCACCGGTGTAAAGTTTGAAGAGGAAGCGGATGTGGAACTGCTAAGTCGGCGTACGAGCCAATTTCTCCAACAAAGCGGCTTTGAATGGAAGAACGCTTATCGAATGCTGGAAGAGCAGGATGCGGATAACAGGGAATTCATAATAAAAGCAGGGCAGAAACCTGCACTTCATGATTCTCTAGAGAAGGACGTTGTACAGGTTGTAAATGATAGACGGCTCCAATCGCTGGAAAACAGGCTGGCACATAGCTATGAGGAGCGGAATCGTCTTATCGCACAGCTCAAAACCTACCAAGGCAGAAATCAACGGCTCCGATCTCGTATCCCTTTTGCCCGTCAGCTGTGTCGCTGGGCGTCCGTAGCGTTATCGGGAATGGAAAAAGAAAAAGGGGGGAAAACGTGAGTGCGATTGCCGGAATATACAGCTTTGGGCATGAGTCCGTATGCACCGAAGAAGGCGGTAAAATGATGCAAGCTCTGCGAAAATATCCCGCCGACCGCGTATGCGCCTGGTGTGAGGGTTCCATATTTTTGGGCTGTCATGCCCAGCATGTGACACCAGAATCCGTTCATGAGCGTCTCCCTTTCTATGACGAGGAACGGAATTTGGCGATCACGGCGGATGCTATTATTGACAATCGTTCCGAGCTATTTGAACGGCTGGGGGTGGGACAGGAAAGGCGGCAAGATATCACGGACAGTGAGTTGATTTTGCTGGCATACGACAAATGGGCGCTTGACGCGGCCCACTATCTAATAGGCGATTTTGCCTTTGTTATTTGGGATGCCAAACGGCACAGATTATATGGCGCTCGTGATATGGCAGGAAGCCGCACGCTGTATACATACCAACATGACCGAGGGTTTGCGTTCAGTACAGTAGTAGCTCCTCTTTTGGCTCTGTCTTCCCTGCGAAAAGAACTGCATGAGCCGTGGCTGGCGGAATTTCTGGCCATTCGCGCCATGCAGGAATCCGTCGATATTGGGATTACTGCTTATAAGCATATAAACCAGCTTCCGCCCGCCCATTGGTTCACCATGGAGGAGGGAAAGCGAACCATCCATAAATATGCCTCTTTGGATGATGTGGAGCCGCTGCGACTTAAAACTGGCGGCGAGTACGTCGAGGCTTTTCGCGAGGTATTCTCACAGGCGGTGAATGCCAGATTGCGCACGCATCGCGCCGTGGGGGCGGCCTTGAGTGGCGGTCTGGATTCTGGTGCGGTTGCCAGCTTTGCAGCGCCGTCGCTGCGATTGCAGCAAAAGCCTCTTCATGCGTACAGTTATGTGCCCGTACAGGATTTTACGGATTGGACACCATCGACACTGCTGGCGAATGAACGGGGTTATATTCAATCCACGGCTCGATATGTGGGCAACATTCACGAAAATTACCTGGATTTTGAGGGGAAAAGTCCATTTTCAGAAATTGATATCTGGCTGGAATTGATGGAAGCTCCCTATAAATATTTTGAAAATTCGTTTTGGATCAGGGGTTTTTACGAAAAAGCACAAGAGGAAAATGTAGGTGTGCTACTGACTGGGGCGCGAGGGAATTTTACCATTTCCTGGGGACCTGCACTGGACTATTATGCCCGTCAGCTTCGTCGTTTGCACTGGCTGCAATCCTTTCAGGGGTTGTGGGGGTACAGCAAGCTGACCGGAAGGCGGATGTCCCAATTATTACCCGTATTGCTGAAAAAAGCGACCACGCTTGACTCCCGTTCATGGTTGCGTGGCGGCAATCGAAGTCCGGTTCCTTCACTCATTGACCCGGAGTTCGCCAAGCGGATGAATGTGGAGGACATTCCAGCTTTGAGCGGAACCGGATGGATGAAGAACGCCGATCAGACGAGAAAAGAGAAATTCACGAATTTGGCGATTGCGAACAAAAATGGTGTAGTCGCGACCAAGCTGTCGCTGCGTTATGGTCTGTGGGAGCGCGACCCGACCGGAGACAGTCGGGTAATCCGCTTTTGCCTGTCGGTGCCCTTTGAGCAGTATGTGCAAAACGGCCGGGATCGCGCACTCATTCGTGGAGCCATGCGGGATTATTTGCCCGATGATGTCCGGTTGAACCAGCGTGTACGCGGTGTACAGCCTGCGGATTGGCTACACCGTATGCTCCCCTGCTGGGAGACGTTTATGGGGGAACTTCAACTGCTGTGCCATGATTTACATGCCGCCGAATTTCTCAATATCGATGTCATTAAAATGGCTATGGCGAAGTTTCGCCAACCGCGACCGGAGCAGGCGTCCGATCCCAACATACGGCTGCTGATGCACAGTCTGATTGTGTACCGTTTTATACGCAGATTTAACTGATCCGGTCTATCCGGTCAGACAGATACGTCGTTCGTTGGAGGGGAGGTGATGACATGAGTAAAAAAGAATGGCAGGAGCCCACCATAGAGGTGCTGGATATTAACCAGACGATGGCAGGTAAGGGCTGGAAAGAAATTGACTGGGTATCTGATCACGACGCTGACCTGGTTAATCCAAGCTAACAGATGACATATATGATTCTTTAAGCGGGCTATATTCGTTGCACATGGTCGCCGCGAAAATGAGCGAGAGTAGCATGAACTTTTGGATTCGTGTTCAATGTAAAGCCGTCTTTATTTCTATTGGGTTAAAGGCGTTGCTCAATGAAATAAAGGCGGGATTTTTAAAGAGTAGGGGGAGAGGGTCCTATCGTGCATGACAGTAGTACACGTAGTATCAGTTTGGAGGTATATACAGCATTTGGGCTCAAGATTGCCAGTGAGCTGGAACTACCTGAACTGATACCCGCAGCGCCGGGAGTGGTGGAGGATGTGGTTATTCGTCAGGCTGATTTGACTGAATGGAGCGAACAACTGGAGCAAACGCATTTTATGATAGAGGGCGAGAGCTTTATGTTTCACGTACCGGGTACGGCTATTTATGCTGTCAGGGGTGGCAAAGAGGTTAAGGTATGCGTACACCACGGAGCTGATCCTGACACCGTGCGTTTGTTTGTGCTCGGCACATGCATGGGCGTGCTTCTGTTACAGAGGAGGATATTGCCTCTTCATGGGAGTGCGGTAGTCATTGGAGGCAAGGCCTACGCTTTCGTGGGCGAATCCGGAGCAGGAAAATCGACGCTGGCTGCTGCTTTTACACAGGCAGGCTATAAGATAGTCAGTGATGATGTTATTGCTGTGCAAGCTACGGCTTTCAAAACCATAGTCTATCCAGCTTACCCGCAGCAAAAGTTGGGCTTGGAAAGCATGCTCCAGCTTGAGGCTTTACAGGAAAATAAATATGGACGCAAAACCAATTACGGGCTTATTTTAATGGACGGCAATCCTGCGATGCCCAAACATGGACATTTGCGTAAGCTTACAGGTGAGCTGAATAAGTATGCCTTGCCAACAGTCGATTCTTTTCACAACGAGCCGCTTCCCTTGGGAGGTGTATTCGAGCTGGTGGCAGAGTCTCCAAAACGTGAGTTCCAACGCGAAGGGGAGTTAAAGGCGGTTATGGAACATTCTTTGAACATGCTGGAATGCTTGCATACGTTATTGTTTCATACATATCGCAGGGTGGTTATTTCACGAATGAGTCTGGGTGAATGGCATTTTAGAACGGTAGCCCGGGTGGCCCGGCAGGTGGAGGGCTGGCGACTACTGAGGGATAGCTCAGCTTTTACCGCGTCCGAGATTGTACACCGGGTGCTTGATATCATTCGCAAGGAGGAAAACAGCTATGGCAGCTAATCATTCGACGAAGGATCGTGACCGTGTCATTCACGGTGAGGAAGTGTATGTCAGTGACATGGACGGGGAAAAGGTCATGATGAGCATCAACACAGGAAAATACTATAATCTCGGCTTCACGGGAGGACGAATCTGGGAACTGGCGGAATCCTGCCCTTCACTTGGGGAGATCGTAGCTGCTCTGACGGATGAATATGAAGTGGACGAGGAACGGTGCAGACAGCAGGTACATTCCTTTGTGGCTGAACTGGAACGGGAAGGACTGCTAAAGCTTCTGCGGGAGTCGGTTTAAAATGTGGGTTCAACGCCTTCGTCGTCTATCCCCGGAGGTCAGGAGACTGCTGCCGGAAGCCTGGCTGCAACTGGGATGGGCGCGCCTTCATCAGCATCGTCCGTTTGAAGATTATGCTCGCGGTTGGGGAATACGGATGGAAGAAACCTCTTGGGAATGTGATGCCCGGCAGAAGCAATCCGTTCGGCATATTTCACATGCTGTGGAACTGGCAAGCCGTTATACCCCTTGGCACAGTAGCTGTCTTGTGCAGGCTGCCGCCGCAATGACGTTGCTGAGTCGCAGAAAGCTGGACTGCACGCTGTATCTTGGCACAGCCAAGAATGCTGCGGGATGTTTGGCGGCACATGCCTGGGTGCGGAGTGGACCGATTTATGTTACGGGCGAACGGGAGATGGGGGCGTTTACCGTGGTGGGCACCTTCGGCAGGCGTGCTGTGACGGCCCAAAATACGAAGATTGCTGAAAGTTAGATGATCAAAAGAATTGAAGGAGAAGAATGCTGCATGTCCACCAATACTGTTCTGGAACCTGACCGCTGGAATGAGGATCAGGAATTGACGCTGCTGCTCTTTTTACTGCGAAAAGATGCCACTTCAAGGCTGGATGCAGTCCATGCTGCTTATCTGTATGGATTGGATTGGACCCGCTTGTTGCGGCTGGCAGAACACCATCGGGTGGTACCTGCGGTATATCTCCAGTTGAAAAGAATAAATCATCCGGCCATTCCTGCTGAATTGCTGCGCAACCTTCAGGCGCAGTATCACCGGAACACCCTGCGTATGCTACACCTGCAGGCCGAAGCCGGACGTGTGACCGGGCTGCTTATGAATCATGGCATCCGTGTGCTTATGCTCAAGGGTCCTGCCTTGGCGCAGCAATTGTACGGGGATGTTTCACTGCGTACCTCCAAGGACGTGGATTTACTCATTGCCCCGGACGACATGGATCAGGCGGAGCATTGGATGCGGGAAGCCGGGTATATATCCAAAAGCGGAGAAGCACGTGTCCTGGGCAGTTGGAAATGGAAGGACCATCATGCATCCTTTCTTCATCCGCAAAAGCGGGTAGAGATAGAGCTGCATTGGCGGCTCCAGCCGGATGCAGGCGGAGAACCTTCTTTTGACGAGCTGTGGGATCACAGGCAAATGAGTGAAGCCGCAGCCACAGGAGCACCCTGTATGTACACGCTTGGCAGCGAGCACCAGTTTCTGTACCTAAGCGCTCACGGGGCGCGTCACGGCTGGTTCAGGCTGCGCTGGCTGGTTGACATCGACAGGCTTGCGGTAAGCGCCATCGATTGGGAGGCGCTTCTGCCGATGCTGCGCCGATACGGGGGCCTGCCTGCGGGCGGGCAGGCTTGGGCGCTCGCCGCTGCGCTGCTGGGTACGCCGATACCGGAGCCGATGTGTCAGGTATCGGCTACCCGGCAGGCGCACAGGCTCGCGCTGAGCGCGCTGTCCTTCATTCAGGCCAGCGTTCCCGGGGCGGCGGCGTACCAGAAAGTCGAACCAACGACCTGCCAGCCAACCAGTCGATCCTATTTGCTCTCCCTAAAGGGGCCGAGCCACCGATTGCTGTACCTGATCAGCCGTTTGTTTCCTTCCACTGGAGATCCGGCGATTTTACCGCTGCCTCGTCAGCTACATTTTCTGTACATCCCTCTACGTCCATTACTCTGGCTAAAACGGCGATTCTCAAAGCACTGACCTGATAAGGAGCGTGCATTATGTACCACCTGCGATTATATATGACCAAGCTGTATGCGGTGAACGGCGGTGCTTTATTTCTCAATATTGGATGTATGATCATTGTCAGCTTGCTGGAGGGGCTGGGTATTTACATGCTTGTTCCCATGCTGGCGGCTATCGGCATATTTGGCGGTCATGCAGGGATACCCTTCCTGTCCGGCGGATTTGATCTTTTCTTGTCAAACATCCCTAAAAGCTGGCTGTTGCCGGGAATGCTGCTGATTTTTGTGTTACTGCTAATAGGGCAGGCACTTCTTCAGCGTTACCAATCCATTCTGAATTCGCGGATTCAGCAACGGTTCATGCGTTCCCTTCGAATAGACGTGTATACCTCCTTTATGAAGGCCCAGTGGACTTTTTACTTGCGTCAGCGAAAGTCGGATTTCAGTCATGTGATGACGACCGAGCTGGCGCGTGTTAGTCAGGGAACCAATCTGCTTCTCCAGCTCACCACAGCCGTTATTTTTACGCTGATCCAGATTGCGCTGGCTTTTTGGCTGTCTCCTTCTTTAACCGGGCTGGTGTTCCTGTGCGGATTGGGGTTGTTTGTCGTCTTTCGCCGATCCATTCAAAATGCTAAACAACTGGGCGACCGTACCACCGAGCTGTCGCAGGTTTATTTTGCCGGGATCACCGACCATATGAACGGAATGAAGGATATTAAAAGCAATCTGCTGGAAGCTGCGAATATAGACTGGTTTCGATCTTTGACCCAACGTATGGAGGACAACACGACCCAGTTTGTACGGCAAAATGCCACGACACAATTTTTTCACCGCACGGCGGCTGCCGTGTTTGTCGCTTGCATCATGTTGGTGTCATTGCAATGGCTACACGTCTCTCCTGAAAAGCTGATTGTGCTCATCCTTATATTTTCTCGCTTATGGCCGAGGTTTGCCCTTATTCAAGCGAGTCTGGAATATATCATGTCCATGCTGTCTGCTTTTGAAAGTGTGACCAAGGTACAGCAGGAATGCGAAGCTTTCTCAGATCCATCGCTGACTGCACTTACAACCTTTGAGACTCACGTTTCAAGCGATTTATCGGCAACCCATAAATCTGTATCTGCATCTACAACTGCTTCTGCACGCCAGCCCTTGTATCTTCGTACGGGCATTGAATGCAGTGGTCTGGATTATCGGTATGAGGGTACAGCAGAGCTTGCATTACACCAAATAAATCTGTTCATCCCCGCTCGGGGAATGACGGCCATTGTGGGGAAATCGGGCGCGGGCAAAAGTACAATGGTTGACGTTCTGATGGGATTTTTACGCCCAACCCAGGGCCAGATTAAAATGGACGGACATGTGCTAAACGACGAGCTGTTGCCACAGTGGAGGCAGTCGTTTGGGTATGTGTCGCAGGACCCTTTTTTGTTTCATGCCACCGTCCGTGAAAATTTGAAGCTGGCCGATGCGAATGCGAGCGAGCAGCAGTTATGGGAAGCGTTACATTTTGCAGCCGCAGACGGCTTTGTTACCAGATTGCCCGAAGGGCTGGACACGGTAATCGGGGATCGCGGTATTCGCCTGTCTGGAGGGGAACGTCAGCGGCTGGTACTAGCGCGGGCTGTCCTGCATCGTCCTCCGGTACTCATTCTGGATGAGGCGACAAGTGCGCTGGATGGAGAGCATGAAGCCGATATTCAGGCGGCGCTGGAGCGGATGAAAGGTCAAATGACGTTGATTGTCATTGCTCACCGTCTGTCGACCATTCGTCATGCCGATCAAATTGTCGTTCTGGAACAGGGCGAGATTATACAGCAGGGGAATTATCGTCAATTGGTACAGGAAGAGCGGGGGGCGTTCAGTCAACTACTGTCATACCAAAGCAGTGTCATCGCCACCCCTTAACTGCCTGTTCTGTTGGCCTGCTTAAATTCCTACTGCATGGTGAATTGAGATGCCGCAGTCTCAGGTTTCCTTGCGTTTGGCGGTACTTCTTTTCTTTTTGATCGGAGTTGGAGAAACGGCATCTCCTGCCACCGCTTGTTGTGTTGTTGTGGCTGCTGTTTTACGCGCAGGGCGTTTTTTCACAGCGGCAGGGCCGGGATCAGTAACGACAGGCTTCACTGCCTCGATGCTGGCCTGGAGTGCAGCCATCAGGTCCACGACATTGGTCTGCGGTTGAGACGGAGCGATTCGGATCTCTTCTCCAGCCACTTTATGCTGAATGAGGTCCAGCAGACGCTCGCGGTACTGGTCCGTATATTTTGCTGCATCAAAAGGCATGGATAGCTGCTCAATGAGCATTTTTGCCATCGTCAGCTCCTTCTCTTTAACTTCCTCCTGTCCAGGCAGATTAGGAACCTGAGACACTGGGCGGATTTCATCCGGGTAAAACATCGTCTCCACCGCCAAGCATTCATCCAGCACACGAATAGCCGCCAAACTGCTTTTAGATCGGATCGAGATTTGAGCAATGCCAATTTTTCCGGTATCCTTCATGGCATTCATAAGCAGTTTGTAAGCATTGGAGCCTGCCTGATCCGGGGACAAATAATACGTTTTTTGAAAATAAATCGGATCAATTTCCTGCAAGTCCACAAAGTCCAGAATGACGATATTTTTGTCTGCCTGTCCACTGATTTGCTCCAGCTCCTCCTTATCGAACATGACAAACTTCCCTTTTTCGTATTCATAGCCTTTTCCAATTTCCTCCCATTCCACCTCCTTGTCACAAACGGGACACTTCCGTACATAACTGAGCGGACTCCCGCACTCCTTGTGAATGTAACGCATGGAAATATCCTTATCCTCCGTAGCCGAAAACATTTTAACGGGCACATGAACCAGTCCAAAGCTGATCGCGCCTTTCCAGACTGTATGCATTACGCCGCTCCTCCTTTTCTTTAATCCGTATTTTGTATCCTTCGATTCCAACGCTCGGCTGTGAGCATATCCATTTTTCACTTAGTATGCTTCGGAGAAAGGAATGTATGAGGTGTAAAGAAAAGAGCAAGCCAACTAATCTGCCTTCTGAGGTATGACTATATTGCATAACACAATGATTTGAAGTTGTTAAGTTACATTAGTTATATTAAGATAAGGGATAACCAACGATTTTGACATTTTATAAGAAAGGAGTGTTCATGTCATGAAGAAAAGATCATTAAACTTTATATCTTTTGGATATGGATACTCTACTGCTGTTTTTTTCTGAAATCATTTTTATTGGTGGAGTCTGCCTAAAAATGGTTAGAAGAAACGGTAGAAAAATTTTAAAATGACGAGGTCGATTAAATGAAAAATGAAAAAATAACTAGAAAAAACCCGGCAGGTATGCCGAAACCAGTAGGGAATTACACACATATAACTAAAATTCCCAGAAATTCAGAGTTATTCGTGACTTCGGGTCAAGTTGGAGTAGATCAGAATGGCCAATTCCCAGAAAGCTTTAACCTACAAATCAGCAATACTTTTAATAACATTAAATCAGTTTTGGACGCCGAACAATTAACCGCTGATAATATTATAAAAGTAAATGTATGGGCAACTGAGCAGATAGATTGGGATTACATGTATTCCCAATGGGAAAAGTTATTCGGGAATGATTATCCTGCAATGACTATCGGCTACCTTACTGCTCTAGGATTGCCTGAAATAAAAATTGAAATTGAAATTTGGGCAGCTAAAGCATAAAAATAATACGTACCTCATTTATGGGATGGAATCATAGATAGCCCCGGTCTTCTTGAGAAGCCGGGGCTGTTTTATGTTTAAACTCACGAAAAATGTACATCTGCCGTCGCAAGCAAACGCACTAAACGATTACCGAGCATCGCATTGTGATGAGCTATCCGCATCTGTATCCTTTGGTTCCAACGCCTTGGCTGTGAGCAAATCATTTTTATGCTTCGTACAAAGGATTTGTATGAGCTGTTGCGAATTGCTTCCGCTTGCGCATGGTTGCGGCTTTTTTGGTGCATAGTAAGGCATATCCGATTCAAAAGGAGGTACACAATTTATGCCCGGAAAATCATATCCTCGGCAAATCAGGCATCGTGTGGGTCAAAGCCATATCGCCTTTCGGGGACCCGCCGGAGGCGAACAGGATGTATTGCCGCCCGAGTTTGCTCTTTCCCATGGAATCAAGCCGCCTTTTCCTGTAGCTGTGGGTCATGTGGATTTGGAGGCTGTGGTTTCAACGTCGCCTTCTCAAAGCATCCCTTCATTGGACGTTGAACGGATTATAGATGAGGACTAGGCGAACCTGTAATTCTGAATACATGGATACAAAACAAATCATCAGGAGGAAATCAGCATGAACGTGGAACGAGCAAAAGCGATTTACAATTCATCCGAAAACATTGCCGTGCAATTAGAGGGTAAACCGATCTGGATCGAGCATGTGGATGAAGCAAACGGTATGGCTACCATACAGGTGGGCAGCAACCCCGGCAATACTCAAACCGTTCGTGTGGATCGTCTGGAAGAACAATAGGAGATGGGAACCAAACATTTAGTCATCATTCACGGCCGTGACAAAAAGCCCAGATGCGACGAAATGCTTCGTCTCATTAAAAAAGCGCTGATCGCAGGATTGCGTCGAGTGAACGAGGAAGCGGCACAAAAGCTGGAGCAAGAGCAGATTTCACTGACATTTAGTTATTATGGTGACATCAACAATCGGCTCTTATTAGAGAGTCGACCTCGGTACAGAAAACTTTTTGAAGAAGACGATGGAGATTTCTACGTTCCAGACCATTATTACGACGAAAGTATGGAACAATTAATTAATCGACCAACGGATCATATGACCCCGGAGGAATACGAGCGTCTGATAGCCAATGAACCCACTATACACTTCTATGATGATGCTGCAAAAATACTCAGCCCTTACCTCTCTTTGTTTGGTATGAGCACCCGTGCGATCAAAAGGATTCTCCCTGATCTGGGAGCCTATTTAACCAGTCGTGTAATAGGCTCCCAAATTCGCGAAAGGCTACAGTCCCCTCTAGCCGAGGCTTTAAGTAGTGGAGAGGACGTCATGCTGCTTTCCCATAGTATGGGGTGCATGGTGGCTTACGATGTTTTATGGAAATTTTCACGTATGAGCGAATACAAACATCTATGGGAACACAAAGTTAACGAATGGCTAACATTGGGTAATCCGCTAGGCGAGCCAGCCGTAAAGCGTAGCTTGTATGATTCCAATGAGCCTGACGACGGTATGTATCCCGCAAATATCAGACATTGGACCAATATTAACGCCGAGGATGACTACATTGCGCATGATGCAACGGTTGAAGATGATTTCCATCTGATGCTAAATCGAAATTTAATAGAAAGTATTGATGATCAGCCGCTTATTCAGACATTCTGGAAAGATAGTCACACTGGGCGTTCCAATCCCCACAACTTCTTTGCTTATCTTAACCATACGAAAGTGGCTGAGCATGTAGCGGATTGGATTTTACGCTCATAAAAGGCGCTTTTTATTTGCACAGCTGTAGGCTTTCATTGCAAAATGCTGCTTGAATGGTCCCACTCCAACAAAAATAAGGCTCGCAATTGCTCAATGAGCAATTAGCGAACCCTACTTGTAAACTAAATGCAGTCGAGAGACGGGGGATTAGCCCACACGGACCTGAAACTTCTTCGGAGTCAGTCCCCATCTCCCCTTAAGGGCTTGTTCCGTTCTCATGACCTTTACACTGCAATGGCCTTCAAATGTGATGAAACCATCAGTTTAGCCTCTGTCGCCATTTGAACATCTTCCACTGACAAACCCGGGGCAATTTCCTTCAGCATCAGCCCTCTACCCGGAATAACATCAATGACTGCCTTTTCGGTTACGATGGTCTTTACAACATTTACGGCGGTCAGGGGCAGCTTGCATTGTTTTAGTATTTTTGGCGCCCCATTTTTGTTCACATGCTCCATGGCTACAATCACTCTCTTGGCTCCAACTACCAAATCCATAGCTCCGCCCATGCCGGGCACCTTTTTCCCTGGGATCATCCAGTTAGCAAGGTTGCCTTTTTCATCGACCTCCAAGGCACCCAAAACGGTGACGTCTACATGCCCTCCACGTATAATGGAAAATGAAAGCGCACTGTCAAGAAAGCAGGCACCTTTTACGGTTGTAACGTAGTTTCCGCCTGAATCGATACAATCGACTCTTTCTTTTCCCGAGGCCGCTTTGGGACCAACGCCGACGATTCCGTTCTCCGCCTGCAGCATAATATTAACGTTTTCAGGGATATAGTCCACTGCCATTGTAGGCAATCCAATGCCAAGGTTGACCACTTCGCCATCTTTGAATTCCTGGGCTATTCTTCTAATAATCAATTCTCTGTTATTCATTGTCTCCACCCACCTTTACAATCGCATCGACAAATATTCCAGGAACGTTGATATGATTGGGGTCAATTTCCCCGGCCTTCACGTATTTATCGGTCTGCGCAATTACATACTCGGCTGCGGTAGCCATAACCATATTGAAGTTGCGTGAAGTGCCGTTGATGACAAGGTTCCCCGCTTCATCAGCTTTATGGGCTCTGATGAGCGCCACATCGGCTTTCAGCGGCAGTTCGAGCAAATATTCTCTTTCGTCAATTTTTATTTTCTTTTTTCCTTCCTCTACAATGGTGCCTACACCTACAGGGGTTAAAACACCGCCCAAACCGGCTCCTCCTGCGCGTATTTTTTCAGCAAGCGTCCCTTGCGGGAAGAGTTGAACCTCCGCTTCTTTCGTCATCAGGAGTCTTCCCGTTTCCGGATTGGAGCCGATATAGGATGCAAAAATCCGCTTGACTCTGCCACTTTTCACAAGTCTATAAATAGATAATTCCGGTGTGCCTGTATCATTGGAAATAATCGTAAGATTGTCAGCGGAATTTGTGTCGACAAGCGCACGCACCAGTTCTTCCGGAATGCCTCCTTGCAGAAAACCTCCGACCATCACCGTATCTCCGTTTTTTATTTTCTTAACTGCTTCTTCAGCGGAGATTACTTTGTTATTCATGGTTCCTTCTCCTTATATATATATTTTTAGAAAAGCAAACTTTATTGGAGATAATCGTAGAGAACTCTTCCATATGGAAGTGTTAAATCGGCAATAAAATGTTTTCCGCCAATATAGGCTTTAACCGGCAAATCTGCCACAGGAGCATTGACATGGGGGATCAGGCTTAATCTGGCAGGCCCTGACCAGGCGCCTTTTACAGTAATGTTTTCCAGATTATAAGCCACTAGCTGAGCAATTTTAGGAGTACCGTCCACATCAGGAATTAATTTTAAATTAACTTGCGTTTTTGCGATGGCTTTAGCCGTTTCCTTTTCATCAAGCACGTTATATTTGAAAGGGGTGGTTCCCATGGCTACCAGGACGTTATTATAATGCAATGTACCCGTCAGGGTTTCTGTATCCTCAACGATCAGGTGAGGCTTCGCCCATTTTTTCGGAAATCCCCAGATTTCACGTCCCCCAAGAATAGCAGGCGCGTTATCCAAATACATTTGGGCAACAAAATTACAGGGTTCTCCTTGAAAAGTACACGGAATAACAATACCGCTTTCCTCATAGCTTCCTAAACCGGATGAATCGGGCATCTTAATCCATTCATAGGAAACGGTATTGCTTCCATCCGGCTGAAGAGGTTCCGGGACCGCTTGTCTAATCGCAGCGGGGTCGGATTCATAGGTAATGATAAAAAATTCCCGGTTGATGAAGCGGCATGGCGGGCGTCCATAACTGGCACTGGCCGCAGGCATGGATTGGAGTGAAAGTACATCATTTTGATTCATAGCGATCTCCCTTCCTTTTAAGAGGTAGCTCCAAAAGTCATCTTTTGAACACGTACTTTAAATGAGTGCATTTTCAACCAGCATCGCTATTCCCATTCCCGTTCCGATGCATAACGAGGCGATGCCGTAACGTGAAGATCTTCGCACCATTTCATGAACCAACGTAACCAATATCCTGGCACCGCTTGCTCCGACAGGATGCCCGATCGCGATCGCGCCGCCATTGACATTCACCTTCTCCGGATTGATCCCAAGCTCTTTCAATACCGCTAATGCTTGTGCGGCGAACGCTTCATTAATTTCAAAAAGATCGATGGCATCGATGGATATTCCCTGTTGCTTAAGAAGTGACGAAATGGCTTTCACCGGACCCATTCCCATATATGCAGGGTCAACGCCAACAAGTGAATAACCCTTGATATATGCCAACGGCTTTAACGCATGTTCCTTACATTTGTCTTCCGACACTACAAGCATAGCTGCCGCGCCATCATTGATCCCCGAAGCATTTCCGGCGGTAACCGTTCCGTTCTCCTTAAACGCAGTTTTTAAATGAGCAAGTTTTTCTTTCGTTGTATTTCCTCTTATGTGTTCGTCCTCCGTGAAATAAATAGTTTCTTTTTTGTTTTTGATCATGACCGGAACAATCTGCTCTTCAAAAACCTTATTGTTTTTTGCTTCTACAGCCTTTATCTGGCTTTCATAGGCAAATTCATCCTGCTCAAGTCTTGAAATTCCATATTTCTCGGCAACATTTTCTGCGGTAATTCCCATATGGTAATTGTTGATCGGGCACGTAAGTCCGTCGGCCACCAGAGAGTCTACCAATTCACCGTTGCCAAGCTTGTAGCCGTTTCTTGCATTCCTTAGCAGATAAGGGGCGTTTGACATGCTCTCCATACCTCCGGCCAAGACGATGTTGCTTTGTTCGGCCAATATTGAATCGTAGGCTAAACCGACGGCATGAAGTCCTGACCCGCAAACCGTGTTTATCGTTGATTCGGGTACATCAATGGGGATACCGGCTTTTAGTGCCGCCTGTCTAGCAGGATTTTGACCATTGCCCGCCTGAAGAACATTTCCCAAATAAATTTGATCAATCCAAGCAGGCTCTAATTTACTTTGCTGAAGGCATGCTGTCATCACGGTTGCTCCCAATTCAGGAGCGCTTAGGGGCGCAAGGGTTTTGTTAAAAGAGCCGACCGCTGTTCTCAACGGGCTTACTAAAGCTACTTTTTTCATAAAAATTCACATTCCTTTCGCTGTGTTCAAGACACAATACATCCATGACTGCAATTCAATTCGTAATTTCCGCTCTTACCTTACGAAACGTAGCGACTGCAAGATACATTTGCATGCGAGCATATCATGGTACCTAAGACAGTGAGTGTGACGGTTCGATCGCCTTCTTTCGTTGGAAATTAAAACCAGTTTCATCATAGTTCTAATGCAAATTTTGCTCAATGTTCAAATATTTACATATATCTAAGTACAGATGTTTATAAAGCCATATACTCCAAAATAGATAGGCCATTCTAATGTTTTCTGTTAATTTCTCTATTTTTCTGAAAATCATGATCATAAAATGAATTTTCTGTTAAAAATGAAATTTCTAATCAACACGTGAAAAAACGAGGCCAATCGTTGAGTTTGCACACCTTCCTCTTAATCACACCCTTCCTTTTCTTCGCAAATAGCACCTAACTTATCGCTGGGAAATAAAAAAAGCCCTTCAGAATTTTCTGAAGACGGCTTTGCCTTTAAATATTCATGATCTTCGTCATAATTGTGCCAGCTTGCTTCTTATTAACGGTGTCACCCCAATTACACAAAAAGCTCCTGAATCTCCACAAAAGGAAATTTCAGAGCCTTTCATTGCTAAGTTGATGCAGCCTGAAAAAGCGCCCGAAAAGGCGCTTTTTGTATTGTTTAATCCAGGAAACAGGGTGTATAGTATGATTAATCTTTGAGGGAGGTGAGCCATATGGACTTTAACATATGCTTGTTCGATGATTTTGAAACACTGGATGTATTCGGACCCGTTGAGATTTTTGGCCGCCTGCCAGAAGAGTATGACTTAAAATATTTCTCTATGAACGGGGGAATGATTGAGAGTCGGCAAAAAACCAAGATTGTTACAGAAGCTATTGCACAAGCAAAGCCCGATGGCATATTCATGATCCCAGGCGGACAGGGGACAAGAAGTTTAATCCATGACGATACATTTATAAAACATATCAAAGAGATTGCGGAACAGTCCAATTTTTGTATAACCGTCTGTACGGGTTCTGCGCTGCTTGCCAAAACAGGTTTGTTAAAAAACAGGCGCGCCACATCCAATAAATTAGCCTTTGATTGGGTAAAATCCATCGACACGGAGGTTGACTGGATTCCAGACGCAAGATGGGTAGTAGATGGAAAGTTCTATACTTCATCCGGTGTATCTGCTGGAATAGACATGTCCTTAGGCTTTGTTTCTGACCAGCTTGGTCTTGAAAAAGCTCAACAGGTTGCCAATCAAATTGAATACATTTGGAATTCCGACAAACATGATGATCCTTTTGCGAGGTAAATATATTGCAAAAGATAAGGAGGTTCGATGATGACAACTTTCGTGCTGGTTCATGGCGCATGGCATGGTGGATGGTGTTGGGAGCGTGTGGTTCCGCTGCTCGAAGCCGAAGGCCATTTTGTCACAGCTCCGACACTGACCGGGCTTGCCGAACGGGTATCCGTGCTCTCGCGAGATGTGAATCTAACGACGCATATCAATGACATTGTGGATCATATTCGGGCTGCGAATCTTGAGGATGTCACTTTGGTCGGTCACAGCTACGGTGGGTTTCCTGTGAGTGCCGCTGCGCTCCAGCTTCCCGATGTCGTCTCACATCTTGTACTGCTCGATGCTTTTCTGCCGGACGATGGTGAGCTGCTGCTGGACCATGCTCCAGCATTCATAGAGGAATATGGGGCACAGGCAGCCGCAGATGAAAGCTGGAACATTCCTCCACTTCCAGCAGCCCTGTTCGGGGTCGGAGAGCCGGATCAGCCATGGGTCGACGCTCAGTTGACGCCACAACCAGTGGGTACATATTTCGAGCGAACGCGTTTTGAAAGCTCGTTCGATATTCAACGAAAATCATATATCCGCTGCACTCAGGCACCTGGAGACCTGCTTGAGCGATCACTGTCGCGCGTGCGGAGGGACTCAGGCTGGCGCTATATCGAGATAGATGCGGCCCATGACGTCATGATTAGCGATCCAGATATGCTTGCGCACGTATTACTTAAGCAACTCTGACTGCTCTGGACAGCGTCTGTAGTACTTGTGATACGAAAAAAACGGAATGTAATTGTAAATAGCCTTGATCTTAGTGATAAGATGGGGTATTTCATGCTTTTAGGCTACCTCTTTTCTAACGAGTTTGTTTATATTGGTCATCTAAGTACGCCTGTTTATTGTTTCTTACGAAATTTAATTTGATATCTCTACGATTCTCTAGCCACAGCAGTTCGTTGAGTAAAAATGTCATGCTATCCATAGTATGTAGTCTTTCAACGGTATCCGATACAACTGTCATAAGATCACACTTAACGTTTTCTGCAAGTTGCAGCCCACCACTGTCACTGTCGACGAATAAGTGTGTATGCTCAGGATGGTCTACCTTAAGCACATGACGGAGCCATAAGCACCCATCCTCAATGTGAAAGAAGTAGTGTTCACCATAAATGATGCCTTCAAATATCTCATACATATGCGATTGATCATAAGGTCCAAATACCATCGCTGCCCTTTCTAGTACAAGTGAATTAGTTTCTGGTGATATAAACATATGATTGTGCCTCCTAGTTGGTTAGTTGAATCACTGAATAGGGTATTTTAAAACGGTAATATGTTGCTAATAACGAGAGGTTTTGCTACGATGGACGTAAATATTAGTTAACATTTCAATATGTCAACATTTTGTGCATATTTGAATGATACCTATATATTTTCTGTATGTCAACATCCTGTGCTTATTTTTTTGGAGGAATTTCTATGGAACCTTTGAGTATACGTTGTCGCCTTGGCGAAATAATGAGAGAACGTGGATTACAAAACAAAGATGTAGTGGAGTTAACAGGTGTGAGTCGAAACACAATTACCTCGCTTGCTGGCAATGCAACCAAACGTATAGATTATGATACACTCGGTGCATTGTGTCGGGGATTGGGTGTTACTCCAGGTGATCTTCTGGAGTATATACCGAATGACAAAGAAAGTATTGAATAATTGAAATGGACCGTTAATATTAACGGTCTTTTTTACATAATATGCTGAGCTGAGTAAACATTTAAGGAGCTGAACTAAAAAAATGCGCAGTGGCGCAATAGTAACTTTTAAGTTTAGTTTATACAGCTAAAAAAGCCGACTGCTTGAAAGCAATCGACCTCAAGTTGGATCATATTAAAAATGTACATCCTCCGCTGCAAGCAAACGTACAAAACGATTACCGAGCATCTCATTGTGGTGGGCAACGATTTGTTCGCCGCTCAGCACCTTGCTATCAAATGTACTATGTGCATCCGACACAAGCACATTATTCTGGTACCCCAGACTGTAGGCGTTCCGACAGGTCGTGTCGAGGCAGAACTCGGTTTGCATCCCCGCAATGATGAGCCGATCAGCTCCCAGTTCCTTCAGCACATCGCCCAATTCAGTTTGGTAAAAGCTGTCCCAGGATGTTTTACGGACAATCCGCTCATGGGGGAGGGGACGCACTACATCTGCTATAGCCCAGCCTACACTGTTTTCCCGGAAATCCTCATCCGCTTCATCGGTATGCTGCACAAAAATCACCGGCGTACCTGCTGCTCTGGCTTTGGTC
Source organism: Paenibacillus sp. LT-B23 (assembly GCF_059417685.1). Classification (NCBI taxonomy): domain Bacteria; kingdom Bacillati; phylum Bacillota; class Bacilli; order Caryophanales; family Paenibacillaceae; genus Paenibacillus; species Paenibacillus sp. LT-B23. The sequence goes on from NZ_JBSQBM010000015.1 coordinate 133,769, forward strand.
AAAAGCTGCTGCAAATGCTCTACTACCTCCGGCTCTCGATACAGCTTCTCTTCATACATAAACATAGCCTGCTGTACGTCAATCATGAGTAAAACGTTCTGTTCCATCGTTTCGCTTCCCTCCCTGTATGTTACACCTATATTACAATAGCATGTCTTCATGTCTTGCGGCGACATAAGGTGAACTATATAATAAAGGACAAGTTGGAACGGTCCGATTCGGACGAAAGGTGATTAAAATATATGACAATTTCGCAGGAACAGTTTACGTTCCGTTCTGCCGGAGAGGCGCAGACCGGGGCTTTGGCAGGGTTTTTGGCAGCTAAAGCGGTTCCCGGAACGGTGATTGTACTGGATGGAGATCTGGGAGCGGGCAAAACCGCTTTTTCCAAAGCCTTTGCCAGTCATCTGGATGTGCCGGGTATCGTAAACAGCCCAACCTTTACGATTATTAAGGAATACGAAGGTCGATTGCCCCTGTACCATATGGATGTGTATCGTATTACACAGGATGAGGCAGAGGATCTCGGGCTGGACGAATATTTTTACGGGACAGGCGTGTGTCTGGTGGAATGGGGCAGTATTATACCGGATATTTTGCCGAAGCAGCGGCTTCACATGTATATAGAAACAACGGATGTGGAGGAGCGCTTGATTCACCTGACCGGGTACGGCGAGCCTTATGAACAATGGTGCCGCAGTTTGCGGGAGAATGGAGTTTGAACCATGCAAAGAGAGCATACAGATGAGAATGTAAAGCCGCGTGAGCGGTTTTTGGCGTTAGATACAGCGACGACCGTGATGGCGGCCGCCCTGATGAACGGAAAAGAGTTCCTGGGTGAAAGCAACGTGTACGGCGAGCGCAATCACTCGGTGCATGTGATTTCCGAATTGGAACGGCTTCTGAGCGAAGACGGGCTGACACGAGATGATGTGGACGGCATTGCAGTGGGTGTGGGACCAGGGTCTTACACAGGCATTCGCATTGCGGTGACCGCAGCGAAAACACTTGCTTGGGCCTGGGGCGTCCCGGTGACATCCGTATCCACTTTGCACGCGCTGGCCTGGGGCGGTTGGAGCCGTGGCACCGAGTCGCAGGAGCAAGAAGCTGGAAGTGAGTTAGCAAGTAAACACTTGGCTGGAGAGCAGGCAGCAGACTGGATCGTTCCAGTGCTGGATGCAAGGCGCGGACAGGTTTACACAGGCTTGTTCGCAGCGAATGTGGACGGCAATACCGGGATTCCACAGCGTCTGGAACCGGATGCGATCCGATTGATGGCCACTTGGACCGAGGACCTGCTGCAACGGCTGGAGGCTTTGCCGTCCGAACAGCGCCCTGCGGTCATTTGGCTGGTTGGTGAAACGGCGGTTCACGCAGAAACAGCCGAGCGCCTGCGTGCATGGAGCGAGCTTCGTATCGTACCGTATGAGCTGGAAGGAAGATGGGTTGGCCGCCTTGGGGCGGATAAGCTGCTTCGTCAGGAACATGACGAGTTACATACGATGGTTCCAAACTATACCCAGTTGGCGGAGGCGGAAGCCAATCTGCTTCGTCAGCGCTGAAGAGAGCGGTGAACAACATGGCAAAGAACATACAACGGGAAGAAAAGCTAGAGTTTCGACTGATGCAGCTGGATGATATTCCCGATGTGCTGGCGATTGAGCATGAAGCGTTCACGCTGCCGTGGACGGAAGAAGCGTTCCGTAATGAGCTGACGATGAATCATTTTGCTAAATATATGATTATGGAGCTGAACGGACAGGCCATCGGCTACGCAGGCATGTGGACGATTATGGACGAGGCCCATATTACGAATATAGCTGTTCGTGAGGCCTATCGCGGGCGCAAGCTTGGAGATAAGCTGTTGGACGAGCTGATGCAGACGGCCTCTTATTTGGGGATGGAACGTATGACGCTGGAGGTACGGGTGACGAACCGGATCGCTCAGGGCTTGTATGAGAAAAAAGGCTTTAAGCCAGCGGGTGTCCGTAAGGGCTATTATTCGGATAATAACGAGGATGCCGTGATCATGTGGGCGGATCTCCCCGCACATGGGGCATCCGGTGAACAGGAAGGAAGCGTGCAGAAGCAATGACGCAAGAGGAAAAAGCAGGTACAGGCGCCGCCTCTGGCGAGCCTTGCTATATACTAGCAGTGGAGACGAGTTGCGATGAAACGGCTGTGTCTGTCGTGAAAAATGGCACAGAGGTGCTTTCTAATCTGATTTCCAGTCAGATTGAAACACATAAAGCCTTTGGTGGAGTTGTGCCGGAGGTGGCATCCCGCAAGCATGTGGAGAGCATTACCTACATGCTGGACGAGGCCATGCAAGCATCAGGAATTACGCCCCGCGAGCTTTCGGCGGTTGCCGTGACGCAAGGACCGGGACTGGTCGGTGCGCTGCTGGTGGGCATTGTCGCCGCCAAAAGCGCCGCCATGGCGTTCGGCAAGCCGTTGATCGGAACCCATCATATCGCAGGACATATTTATGCAAATCAGTTGGAGCATAAAATCGTATATCCATGCATTGCTCTGGTCGTATCGGGTGGGCACACGGAGCTGGTATGGATGGAGTCCGAGGGTCATTTTCACCTGATTGGTCGCACACGGGATGATGCGGTTGGGGAGGCCTACGACAAGGTAGCCCGTGCTATTGGATTTCCGTATCCCGGTGGTCCGCACGTAGACCGAGTGGCTCATGAATCGGAGGAAACTATCACCTTGCCGCGTGCATGGTTGGAGCCGGATTCCTATGATTTTAGCTTTAGTGGCTTGAAATCTGCGGTGTTGAATGTGATCAACCAGACGAAAATGCGCGGAGAAAATGTTCATGCCGGAGCTATTGCAAGAGGCTTTCAAGAGTCGGTCGTGGAAGTGCTGGTGGAAAAAGCAATTCGTGCCATGCGTGAATACGGCGCGAAGCAACTGCTGCTATGCGGCGGTGTTGCCGCCAATCGCGGACTGCGGACGGCACTTCGCGAACGCTGCGAGCGTGAAGGCATTGAGTTGCTAGTACCATCCATGAAATATTGCACAGATAATGCGGCCATGATTGGTGCGGCTGCTTACGCCAAGTGGAAGCGTGGCGAATTCACCTCACTGGACATGAAAGCCGATCCCGGGCTGTCTCTGGAAGAGTGGTCCGTCCAATCTTAGTTGGAGAAGCATCAGGCAGTGAGCTGAATGCAAGTGAAGATAGTAGATAGGGACACGGCTCGTTTGAGTCGTGTCTTTTATGTTTTATATTAGGCTGACACGGAAAATGTAAGTTCAACTTATAGAGATATATAAATATAAAATTCAACAGGTATAAATACAGGAGTTTGAGCAGGTGAACTTTAGTGTCTAATTCTCCCGCATCGTTCGTCATGATGTTGCACGATTTTTCAGCATTCATCAAAAAAAACCTAAAATTTAATACTCCTCGAACAATGATATGATTTGTCAAGTTGTGAACAAAGTTATCCACATATCCCGTCCGAAATGTGGATAATTAAGCTCAAAGCAAGCAGCTTAAGACTTTTTTAGGATGCAAGAACAGGGGGCATTTTGCATCTTTAGGTTTTGTGAAATCTGTGGATAATGTGGATAAAAGGGTGGATAAATTTGGTTTTCATATGAAAATGGCTTTTTATCAATAAAAAAATGGCCCCAAAGGCCATTTTTCAATACATTCCATGCACATATTCTGTGGATATCTTTGTGTATAAAAAGACGGATGGGGCAAATGTGAAATTTTTAAGTCCATATTTTGAAGCATGTCTTATTCTTCTAACAGTTCCTCCCATGAAGCGTAGGTTGCTGCCAATTCCTGCTTGCATGCGTCAAGCTGTGCCTGAATTTCCTGAAGCGCCGTGTAATCCTGATAAATTTCCGGTAGAGTCATTTGCTCCTCCAGCCCCGTAATTCGTTCTTCCAGCTCTTTGATTTGATTTTCCAGTGTCTCCAGCTTGCGCAGGCGACTGCGTTCCTCACTCTTGGCTTGTTTGTCTGCGGCATAGGCTGCTGCACCTGTTTTGGGTGCTGTCCCGTCCGTTGCGGATACAGATGATGCTTTGCTGCGTGTTGCCTGACTGGACTCCTGCGCTTCCTGCGCAATTTCCTCCAGCTCCTGCTTCTTGTCTACATAGTCATCATAATTCCCTAGGAAATGTTCTATTCCTTCAGGATGAAGCTCAATGACACGTTCCGCCATTTTGTTAAGGAAATAACGGTCATGGGAGATGAACAGCAGCGTGCCATCATAGTCGATTAGGGCAGCCTCCAGCACTTCTCTGCTGAACAGGTCGAGATGGTTGGTAGGCTCATCAAGAATCAGTACATTGGCTTCGCGCAGCATCAGCTTGGCGAGAGAGACGCGAGCTTTTTCACCGCCGCTTAATGTGGCTACCTTTTTAAGCACATCGTCACCGCTGAACAAGAAGTTACCCAGCACTGTGCGAATCCGCGCTTCCTCCATATGGGGGTATTCGCTCCATAGCTCCTCCAGCACCGTATTGGCCGGGTTCAGGTTCGTTTGCTCCTGATCATAGAGACCGATTTTGATTTTTGTGCCCCAGTGAATCGACCCGGCAGCAGGCTTTAACGTTCCGGTGAGGCATTTGAGCAACGTCGATTTTCCGATTCCGTTCGGACCAATCAGCGCAACGGTATCGCCGCGTTTTAAGTCGAAGGATGCATGTTGAAATAACGGTTTCTTACCTTCGTAGGCTACGGAGAGGTCACGTACCTCCAGCACTTCCTTCCCTGACATATAAGCTGTTTCAAAGGAAAAATGGGCTTTTTTCAGATCCCCCATCGGCCGATCCATTCGATCCATTTTATCCAGCTGCTTGCGGCGGCTCTGGGCGCGTTTGGTCGTAGAAGCCCGCACGATATTGCGTTGTACGAATGCCTCCAGACGGGCAATTTCCCCTTGCTGCTTCTCATAGTGCTTGAGATTGGTTTCGTACTCGGCAGCTTTCAGCTCCATATATCGACTGTAGTTACCTGTATACCGGGTCGAACGATGACGCTCGATTTCAATAATGGTGGTCACCAGTCTGTCGAGAAAATAACGGTCATGGGATACGACCAGCAGCGAGCCGGAATAGCCGCGCAAATAATCTTCCAGCCAGGTCAGCGTTTGAATGTCCAGATAGTTGGTCGGCTCATCCAGCATGAGTACATCCGGGGCGAGCAGTAGGATACGGGCCAGAGCAAGACGTGTTTTCTGTCCACCGCTCAGTGTGGATACAGGCGTCTCCGGTGCAAACGAGCCAAAGCCCATGCCATGAAGCACACTGCGAATCCGGGTCTCCATTTCATATCCGCCGTGATCCTTGAACCAGTCCGACCTTCTCGCATATTTTTCCAGCAGATCTGCATAGCGCTTCTCGTTCTGCGCATTGGCGGGGTCGGCGATTTCCTGTTCCATCTGCCGCAGTTCCCGCTCTGCTTCGATTAGCGGAGTGAATACGAGCATCATTTCCGCCCAAATGGATCGGTCGGAATTCAAGCCGCTATTTTGCGCCAAATAACCAATGCTGGTCTCCTTCGCTTTAAAAATTTGTCCACTGTCGTATGATATTTCACCAGCGATGATTTTGAGCAATGTCGATTTGCCCGCTCCATTCACACCTACCAGTCCAATGCGTTCACGTTCCAATATTTGAAGGTTAATCCCGTCCAGAACGGGCTCAATTCCATAGGATTTCGTAATTCCGGTTACTTGCAATAGCATCGCGTATCGTTCCTCCATTACATTATGCGCAGTTTTCCCCGCTTCCTCCGCAGGGTGTCTTCCTTCCAGTTTACATGAAAATACCCACTAATGCACTGCTATCACCCTGTAAACCCTAGAGCCGCGTGTAGTCAATTTGTATAAACAATGATAAACTTAAACGAGAACTGAAAAAAAATGAAAAAAGCTTGCAAGGTACAAGACTTACTGACAATTGGACAAATAGTAACGTTTTAAAGCATTATCGACGATTGTGCGGGAGGACGGATATTCTTTGGATGTCTGTAGTGTGAAGAACGCGCTGCGCTTGCAGCAACGGGAGACACGGGACTTCATGGACCCGCTGACGCGGCAGGAGGCATCGGCTGTGGCCTGTCGGCATGCAATTGAGGCATGGGAGCAGCTTAGAATAGACAGAAACAGAGATAGGCTGACGGTATTTAGCTATCTTTCTTTTGGCAGCGAGATTTCGACGACTCCCTTTATTGAGCATTGCTGGTCACGCGGGGACCGTGTGCTGGTTCCGAGAGTGGACCCGGTAACCCGAACCATGGAGCTAAGGCAGATGGGTCAGCACGGCGATATCGTGCCCGGCATGTGGAACATTCCTGAGCCTGCGTTAACATGCGAAAAATGGGCGCCTGAAATGTGGTCGGAAATCGACTGGGTTGTCGTGCCGGGATTGGCCTTTGATCGTTATGGGGGCAGAATCGGCTACGGCGGAGGTTACTATGATCGTTTCACCGTACAGGTAGAGGCGCAGAAGCGTGATAACGGCAATGCAGGTCCGCTTTATGTTTCGCTGCTGCTGCCAGGACAATTGCAGGAGCAGGTACCCATGGAGCCGGGGGATTTGAGGGTAGATGTGCTTTTTACCCCGGAAGGTCCCATACATTGCGATATTGCAAAATCAGAAAAAACAAACGATGAATGAAGCGAAGTATGGCATGTGAAAGGAGCTGTGAGGGAGTCGTGGATTCCTTTACTCATTTTAACGAACAGGGACGGGCCCGTATGGTGGATATTTCGGGCAAAGCGTCCACGGTTCGTACAGCAGTCGCCGTGTCGCGGATTACGATGAATCCGGCTACGCTCACGGCTGTGAAAGAAGGAAGGATTGGCAAGGGTGATGTACTTGCTGTGGCCCAGGTCGCCGGGATTCAAGGCGCGAAAAAAACATCGGACTGGATTCCGATGTGCCATCCGCTGGCCCTGACGGGCGTAAATATTACATTTTCCGATAATGGACATGATGTGCTTCATATTGAAGCGGAAGTGAAGACCGAGGGTAAGACAGGTGTGGAAATGGAAGCTTTGACAGCAGCTTCAGCCGCAGCGCTAACCGTGTATGATATGTGCAAGGCGCTGCAAAAAGATATGATCATCGGCCCTACCATGCTGCAATCGAAAACAGGTGGCAAGCATGGGGATTTCCAAAGGGAAGACCACCGGGAACCCTGAAATAGACATACATGTCGCCGAGAGGGTACTGTGATGTGATGGAGGATGCAGCGTGGCTGTTTCTGATTTTCTGAAGAGAAAGTATTCTTTCATGATAGGAGAAGGGTGATCTTATGGTGTGGAAAACGGCGATCCTGACAGCCAGTGATAAAGGGGCGAGGGGAGAGCGTGAGGATACAAGCGCACAGGTCATCCGGGAACTCATCGAAGAAGAGCTGGGCGGAGAGATTGTGGAGTACCGGATCGTTCCCGATGAACCGGATGAAATTATTGCGGCTTTAATTGAAATGACCGATTATTTTCATGCAGACCTGGTACTGACGACGGGCGGAACCGAGCTGGCAATCCGTGATGTGACACCCGAGGCGACTCGGCGGGTCGTGGAACGGGAAGTGCCCGGCATGGCGGAAGCGATGCGTATGATTGTGATGCAGAAAAATCCCGCGGCCATGCTTTTTCGTGGCATCGTAGGGATCCGGGGGCGTACGCTGATCGTGAATTTGCCGGGAACGCCCAAGGGCGTGCATGAAAATTTGGCGGCTATTATGGATCAGTTGCCAGAGGCGCTTCTCATGGTGACAGGCCAGTTCCGGTAGAAGGCAGCACATCGAGTGTGGTATGATATCCGTAAGAATTTACATGACTGTATGCGGGCTAACTATACAAGAAACATACAACGGACAAGCATGGTCTCCATGGTTGTTTCTGCGTCTGTGCACCAGATGCTGGTTCTTGTTTGTAATTTTGCCCGTCAACATAAGGAGGGTTACCACACATGCCTAATATTGGAGCACCGGGTTATATTTTGTTAATCATTCTGGCGTTGCTGCTATTCGGCCCGAACAAGCTGCCTGAGCTGGGTCGCGCTGTGGGGCGTACATTCCGTGAGTTTAAAAACGGAGCACGTGACATTTTGTCTGAAGACCAGCGGACTGAACACAAAGACAGTAAGGATAGTACGGTCAAAGCATCCCAGACGACGGCTTCAGAAGTGCAGCCCCAGCCGGAGGATAAACGGTTATCTTAGGTTAGTTTCATTTTTGATGCCTTTTACAATTTCAAGAAGAGCCTCTTCTCCAGGGAAGGGCTTTATTTTTTAGGAGGCGCTGCTGCGTCCGATCCAGAAAGGAGGAGCGAGTTTGACCCAACCAGAGCATGAAATGCCGCTAATGGAGCATCTGGGCGAGCTACGGCGCAGAATTATTTATGTGCTGATTGTATTTGTTCTGGCACTGGCTGGTGGTTTGTTCGCCGCAGGCCCTGTCTATGACTGGCTTATTCGCTCCGGTTCGGCGCAGGCTTTTCAGTTGAATGCATTTTCCTTCTGGGACGGAATAGGTATCTACATGAAGATCGCCATGTTGATCGGGATTGCGGTGGCGCTACCGTTTGCATGCTATCAGTTGTGGAAGTTTGTTAGCCCCGGCTTGCGACCGCAAGAACGAAATGCGACTTTGCGGTATGTGCCTTATGTGCTGCTGTTGTTCGTGATCGGTGCAGCTTTTGCATATTTTATTGTTTTCCCGATGGCGATTCAGTTTACGTCGTCTGTCACCAAAAGCATGGGACTGCATGAAACGTACGGTATCGCTCAATACTTCACCTTTATGTTTAATATTGTGTTGCCTGTGGCTCTGTTGTTTGAATTGCCGCTACTCATCATGTTCCTGACGGGAATTCGGGTACTCACTCCGATGAGGCTTCGCAAATGGCGGAAAATTTCTTATTTTTTGCTTGTCTTTGTCGCTGTCGTCATAACTCCCCCGGATTTTATCTCCGACTTCCTGGTGGCGATCCCGTTACTGGTGCTGTATGAAGTGAGTGTGTATATGTCGGCAGTGGTGTACCGCAGGCAACTGCGTGCAGACGAAGAACGGGAGGCACAACTGCGTGTAGCACCGGAGCGGTAACAGGTAGAGCCCGAATTTCTGTGCAAAATGGTATCTTCGTGTTCTGGAGTTACATGGCAACTTGCAGACCTTGAAGATCAGGGATTGGCAGATCATAAAAAATAACAGCTTAGCTGCCCTAAAAATAACCATTAGCCTGAGATAACGGTTATTTTTAGGGCAGATGGATATAATCGAGAAGGGCCGTCCATAAAAATTCCCATAAAAAATACATCAGGGACTTGAAATTCAATCTCAAGTTGAGTATCATAAAGTTGGTTGTTAGCACTGACGAGTGTCGAGTGCTAACACATACAACATAACAACCGTATAACGGAATAAAACACTTAATAAGGAGGCTATTTTTTCATGATCAAACCTTTGGGTGAACGCGTATTGGTGGAAGCAATTGAGCAAGAGCAAACGACTTCCTTTGGAATCGTACTTCCTGACTCTGCTAAGGAAAAGCCGCAAGAAGGCAAAATTATCGCGGTTGGCGCAGGCGCATTGAAAGACGGTGCCCGCATTCCTCTGGAAGTAAAAGAAGGCGACCGTGTAATCTTCTCTAAATACGCTGGAACGGAAATCAAATATGAAGGTAAAGAATATTTGATTATGAAAGAAAGCGATATCCACGCGATCATTGGTTAACCGGAATCCGGACAAGACCTGAATATAGGAATCGAACAAATCATTCATAATCCATGGGAGGTTTATCGCAAATGGCAAAAGACATTAAATTTAGTGAAGACGCTCGTCGCTCCATGCTTCGTGGGGTAGATGCATTGGCTAACGCTGTTAAAGTAACACTCGGACCGAAAGGCCGTAACGTTGTATTGGAGAAAAAATTCGGTAGCCCGCTCATCACAAATGACGGTGTAACGATTGCAAAAGAAATCGAATTGGAAGATGCGTTCGAAAACATGGGCGCTCAACTGGTTAAAGAAGTAGCAACCAAAACCAACGATGTAGCTGGTGATGGTACGACAACTGCTACTGTTTTGGCTCAAGCCCTCATCACAGAAGGTTTGAAAAACGTAACTGCTGGTGCAAGCCCGATCGGTATCCGTAAAGGGATCGACAAAGCGGTTAAAGCAGCTGTTGCTGAACTGCAAGCGATCTCCAAACCAATCGAAAGCAAACAATCCATTGCACAAGTAGCTGGTATTTCTGCTGCTGACGACGAAGTAGGCGAACTGATCGCTGAAGCTATGGAAAAAGTGGGCAAAGACGGTGTGATCACAGTTGAAGAATCCCGCGGTTTTGCAACTGAGCTGGAAGTGGTTGAAGGTATGCAGTTTGACCGTGGCTACATTTCTCCGTACATGATTACAGATACGGACAAAATGGAAGCTGTGCTGGACAATCCGTATATCCTGATCACAGACAAAAAAATCACGAACACACAAGAAATTTTGCCTTTGCTTGAGAAAATCGTACAACAAGGCAAACCGCTCGTGCTGATCGCTGAAGACATCGAAGGCGAAGCGCTGGCTATGCTCGTTGTTAACAAACTGCGTGGTACATTCAATGCTGTAGCTGTTAAAGCTCCTGGCTTTGGTGACCGTCGCAAAGCAATGCTGCAAGATATCGCTGCCCTGACAGGCGGTCAAGTAATTACGGAAGAACTGGGTCTGGACCTGAAAACTGCTTCCGTAGACCAACTGGGTACAGCACGTCAAGTGCGTATCACGAAGGAAAATACGATTGTGGTTGACGGCGCTGGAAACAAAGCCGACATCGACGCTCGTGTTAGCCAAATCCGTACACAACTGGAAGAAACGACTTCCGAGTTCGACAAAGAGAAACTGCAAGAGCGTCTGGCTAAATTGTCCGGCGGCGTAGCGGTTATCAAAGTCGGTGCGGCTACTGAAACAGAATTGAAAGAACGCAAACTGCGCATCGAAGATGCCCTGAACGCAACCCGTGCTGCGGTTGAAGAAGGTATCGTATCCGGTGGTGGTGTAGCGCTCCTGAACGTATACAGCGCTGTTGCAGCCGTTGAACTGCAAGGCGACGAGCAAACAGGCGTGAACATCGTATTGCGCGCTCTGGAAGCTCCAATCCGCACGATCGCTGCTAACGCAGGTGAAGAAGGCTCCGTAATCGTTGAGCGTCTGAAACGCGAAAAAGTTGGCGTAGGCTTTAACGCAGCTACTGGCGACTGGGTGAACATGATCGACGCTGGTATCGTTGACCCTGCAAAAGTAACTCGTTATGCACTGCAAAACGCTGCTTCCGTAGCAGCTATGTTCCTGACTACCGAAGCGGTTATCGCTGACAAGCCAGAACCAGAAAAGGCTGCAATGCCTGATATGGGCGGCATGGGTGGAATGGGCGGCATGATGTAAGTAAAAGGCTAAAAAGCCTGTAATACCGCTATTTAAAAGGCTCCCGAGAGGGAGCCTTTCTTCATTAAATCACGAAAAAATCACATTTCTTACAAAGGGAGATGATCTTTCGTGGGGAGTGGCTTCTTTTTTGATTGATGTTTTCTTTAGGATTCTTTCCATTCTAATCAAGATATTTTTTTGGATGAATGGATATCCATTGTCACGACAGAATACGAAATCCTTGTCATGATAATCAGGTACATTTTTCTGTTTTCCTGAACTATTTTTTTGCTGTCTATCCTCATAATCGGCAAGCAAGTCCATAATGGTTTCGTCCATATCAAAATATATAGAGTCTTGGTCACTCGAATTTCATTCGTTTCAAAATTAATATCTGTCCATTTTAAGGCACATAGTTCCCCTGAGCGCATGCCTGAAAAGGCGAGAAGATAAAAACGCTCTAGGAGGAAAGATGGACTTATCGGAAAATTACGGAGCATTTTGAGATTCAAGATCACGGACGAGTAAAGAAATGGATGAAGAGATACCGAGAGTTAGGGGAACTTGGGCTACTGGATCAACGGGGGCGCCGTAAAGAATACATCGCTCAGGATAGATATGTTCAAAAGCTCAAACGGGAAAATGAAATGCTAAAAAAAGGTTTGGACATCTGGATGCAGGAGGTGAAACGCCTAAATATAGAGTCATTGAGAGCGCCGAAAAAGAACTCATTCAGAAGGTGTATGAACGGTATAACGGAGTCTTGGGTTATCGCCAAATTCAACTGTTACTGATCTAGGAATTCGTTCGAGAATCCGCCGAAAGCATCGTTGTAATTATGTTTCTTCTGAAGGAGGTCGGGTGGCAAAAAATATATTGAAACGGGATTTCAAGGTGGATGCTCCCAACCAAAAATGGGTGACAGACATTACGCAATATCGTGTAGGCGAGAAATGGCTCTATCTCTCAGCCGTGAAGGATTTGTTCAATAACTTATGTTTTATAGGGGGAGGAATACATATGTTTAGATGGATAGTGACGTTGCTGGCTATGGTTTTACTAGGTCTTTTTTAGTAGTTTTTTTACCGAGAAGCCGCCTCGAATTGAATTTCAATACATACACTTAGAATATGAACATATGAAGAAATAGTTTTCAAGAAAAAATAGGGAAGTTTGTTTTTATGTGAAATAATATTTTCTTATTCTAAAATGTAGAATGGAGGGGACTTCTTGTGCCACGAGCTTCAGTTATACTTCCAGTTTATAATAGTGTGGCTTTTGTTTGGGAAGCAATACACAGTATTTTAGTTCAAACCTATTCGGATTTTGAATTAATTATTATTGATGATGGCTCGACAGATGGATCTGCCTTCCATATTTCACAGATAACAGACCCTAGGGTAATTAAAATCTTCCATAGTACCAATCGAGGGTTGATCGCTACTTTAAACGAAGGATTGAATAAGGCAACTGGTGAATATATCGTTCGTATGGATAGCGATGATATTTCTACGCCAGATCGACTGGCTGTACAAATATCATTTATGGATCAAAATCCATTGATTGATGTATGCGGTGCTGCTTTTACTACTTCTAATGAAGGAGTAATGAAAGTGAATCCGGCCAGCCATGACGAAATTAAAACATGGTTGTTATTTCATTGCTGTATCTGCCATCCTGCTACAATAATACGTAATAGTATGATCCATCGGCTAGGCATTCAATATGATAGTAATTATCCCCACGCCGAAGACTATGAGTTGTGGAACCGATTAGCTTCTCAAGTACAAATGGCGAACCTTCCTATAAACTTGCTGTATTATCGTCAACATAATGGACAAGTATCCAATCAGCACAAAGTAATACAAGGCGCCACCGCCCGGAGAATCCGACAAAGACAGTTTAGCCAGATGGGCTTGGAATTATCTGATGAAGAGAATCAAATTATGCTGGATATTCTTGAGTTTAAAATTAATCCCTACGATTATAATAGTTACGCTAAAGCTTTAGGATTTGCAAACTGGGTGCTGGGCCAAAACAGTAAGTATTTGGTTTATAGTCAGGAGTTATTAAACATGGCTTTTTCACGGTGCATATCCCATATTCCATATTAACAAAGATATTAGCAAGCGATCATAAAGTATCCTTGTACCCCGCTGGCATACGTCAAAGGTTTTTTTTACGAATTGCCGCTTAGCCCTGTCAATTTCTTCAAGGACACATACTGTATACAGTATCTAAAAAAAGGAGGAGTTCATGTGAGTGAATGTGGACATGAGCATAAAGCCAAACATTTTTGTCCTTTCACATCGACGGGTGCAATTTTGGTGCTCTTTATCCTGTTGGTCATAATTACTAAAGCGTGTTGGATTTAATTTCGTGAAAAGATTTGTTGAATAATACTACTTCACTTGACTTGACTCATTTTTTAAGGATGGTAAAAAGTAGAGCCCAATGAACGCATTTGGCAATAGCCTATGCGTTCATTGGGTTTTGTCGGCGGGGGAATATTTCATTAAGGATTTCTCAAACCATTCATCGAATGAACTAATGAGGTGATCAGCATCAACCATACATATAAAGTGTTAAAGTCGAATATCGAACTGTTTGCAGCTGGGTTAAGCCAGGTAAGAGTATATGTTGTCCAGCCATTGGGTGATGATATGGTGGAAGTTGTAGACTATGGAGGCCCCGTAGAAAAGTTTTCGCCTGATGCAGTTAAGATTAACGTGGTGTAGATTTTCCTTAAACTAAAAGCTCTGCTAACCTAATTGGGGACTGACCCCCGTTTGTGAGACAGGGATCAAAACACCTTG